>JAEUJX010000597.1 GCA_016794545.1 Myxococcales bacterium | reverse complement strand
GGGGGGGTGGCGGGGGGGGGGGTGGGGGTGGCGGTGCTGCTGGTGGCGCGGGTGGCGGTGCTGCTGGTGGCGCGGGTGGCGGTGCTGCTGGTGGCGCGGGTGGCGGTGCTGCTGGTGGCGCGGCTGGTGGTGGTGCTGCGGCTCCCGCACCTTCGGGCGGGACCGCGCCCGCCGACAGCACCCCGCCCACCCAGGATCCCGCGCCGTCCTCGAACGCGGATCCAGTGCATTCGCTCGAGGCGTTGATCACGTCGCCCAAGGGCGAGCCGATCGTGCGCACTCGCTTCGTGGTCACGCTCCCCGACGGGACGAAGCGCACCGGTGAGACCGGGGCCGACGGCTACATCCGGTTGAACCAGCTCACGCAGACCGGCGAGTGTCTGGTCGAGCTCCCCGACATCGAGGGGACCGACTGATGGCGACGTTCAAGTACAAGACCGGTGGCATCAAGATCCCGATCGATGGGCAATCCACCATCGAGGTGTCACGCGTTCGTCGTGCGCGCCTGACCGGCTTCTTGTTCGAGACTGCGAAGACGTTTCTCCTGCCGTCGGCGCTCTCGGGCATCCGCGAGCTGGTGCGCTTCTGCAAGGATGATCCTCACCTGCTGGTCAGCGGTCACACCGACACCGTGGGCGTTGCCGACTACAACCGCGGGCTGTCGGTCGAGCGCGCCGAATCGCTGAAGGCCTATCTCCAGGACGATGTCGATCGGTGGCTGCAGTGGTACTCGGGTGGGCCGTGCTCCAACGCGTGGGACACGCGCGAGGACCAGTACATGCTGTCGAGCGTCGGCTTCCCGTGCGCGGTCACGGGCGTGCTCGATCCGCCGACACAGCAGGCGGTGCGCGGTTTCCAGGAGAAGAAGGGTCTGGCCGTCGACGGGCAACCCGGCCCCATCACGCGGCGGGAGCTCGTGCGCGACTACATGTCGCTCGACGGCACCACGCTCCCCGCGAGCTGCGCGCTCGACACGCACGGCTGCGGTGAGACCCACCCCGAGGTGCCGACCGGCGACGAGGTCGACGAACAGCGCAACCGCCGCGTCGAGATCTTCCTGTTCGAAGGCGACGTCGATCCGCCGCCGCGGACGCCGTGTCCGTCCGGCGGCTGTTCCGAGTACCCGATCTGGGTGCGCCGTTCGGTCGACACCACTGACTTCGGCGCGGAACCGGGCACGCTCACCGTGACCGTGAAGGACAAGCGCGGCAATCCGGTGGGCGACGCCGAGGTCGAGCTGCGCGGCATGGTCGCCGACGATGGCAAGACCGGGAGCGACGGGACGCGCCGCATCGCCGATCTGCCCCCGGGCTCCTACACGCTGACCGCGCGGCAGGGAGGCTTCGCCAGTGACCCGATCGAGGTCGACGTGCCGTCGGGCGAGAGCGCCAAGTCGGTCGAGCTCGCCGATGTCGCGCTCGTGGTCTGCCGAGATGGTGACGATCCGGAGGGCGCGCGTGACCGCATCGATTGCGCCGAGGGCGACCCGCTGTTCCTCCACTGGCGCGTCCGCGGCGGCGAGCCCAGCAAGGTCGAGATCGGCAACGACACCGTCGGCAAGAAGGGCGACGTCACCCACCGCGGGATCAAGGAGGCGGCGATGGTCGTCGGCTTCATCCCGCTCACCGTCGAGCAGAAGCAGCACGCGGGTGGCACGGCACGATACAAGCTCGAGGTGGACGCTCACCCGCCGCGCGAGGTCACCATCACCGTGAGCCCCGCCGGTCCGACGCCTGCGGGGCGTCGCGTGGTGTTCGCCGCCGGCGAGATGGAAGAGGCGGTCGATCTCGGATTCGTCAGCGTGCGGTATCGCAAGGAGATCACATGACCATCAAGTGGGGGGGAGAAAAAGGTGTAGCCGAGTGGCAGAAGCGCCGCGAAGAGTTTCTCGATCAGGCGCCCAAGGCGAAGGAGCTCCTCGAGTACAGCTCGTTCGTCGGCCCGTTCGACACGGAGGCCGAGGACAAGCGTCGGCAATTCGCCGTCGATTCGTTGCTCGTCGGCGCCAAGTTCGGCAACACCGACAACAAGCTCGGCCGCCAGCGCGCGTACATGGAAACGATCTTCCCGATGGACTACAAGGAAGACCAGAACCAGAAGGCGGCGATCGCCGGCTGCCCGGGCGCGTCGTCGTGCGGGACCTTCATTCGTGGCACCTGGCAGCTGCTGGGCGCGGGTGACTGGACCATCTTCAATGATCCAGCCAAGAAGGACCGCGGCCTGCGTGGCAGCTACAACTCGAACAAGGTCATGGCACAGATCGCGGCGTGGGCCCATGACTGCGGCGCGCTGCACGGTTCGTACAAGGATCCCGACGACAACACGATCAAGGGGCCGGCCGTCGGGCTCGATGATCCCAACCTCTGGAAGCCAGGCGACGTCGTCTTCCTCTGGCAGCAATTCGACAAGCCTGCTTCCGACGGCACCACCGGCAAGCACCACATCTTCACGGTCACCGAGGTGCCGACATCGAAGGGCACGGGTAAGTGGGAGGTCAAGAGCGTCGACGGTGGCAGCGCCACCCACGGTACCGACGGTCCCTGCATGGGAATCTCCAACAACAGCCGCGTCGTGGAGAACACGACGAACAAGCTCGTGGTCAAGGTCGGCAAGATGTGGGGTGACGGCGTCGTGACGTACTGGGTCGACTTCGCGAAGGTTCGCTTCACCGACCCCACCTACCTGATCCGCGAGCCTGGACCCAAGTATCCCGGCCCCAACGACTCGTGGCCGTAGCTACGTCCGGATCCGGCTGAAGAACTCAGGACACGATCGCCGAGGACGCAGGTCGTCGACAACCCGCAGACCGCCGTCGCGATGACCCAGACGCGCTCGGCGATGTCGTGGGCGAACTGAGGTGGCCCACAATGCAGCCTCGACGCCGTGAGGCGCTGCGCGGCCCGCGCCCGCGGTCGAGCTGTCGCGACCAGCTGGCGATGGGCGAGGTCGCCCGCGACTGCAGGCCTTGCCGCGGGCCGTGGCGCCGACGCGACTCGCGCTAACCGAGACCGCGCTCGGCGACGATGGCCGCATTCCTGGCGTCGGCGCGCTGGAGGGCCGCGCGGGCGCCGATGCGCTCGAGATACGCGGAGACCTTTGCGCTCGGCTCGAGCATCTTGAATCGCACCATGTAGCGCACGGTACCGCCGAAGATGACGTCGGCCATCGAGAACATGTCGCCGAGCAGGTAGTCGCCTTGCGAGACCGCGTGATCGATCGTCGCGAGCATCGTCGGGTGATCGCCCCAGCCCGCGGAGCTCGGGCGGAACTCCCAGCTCGCTGATTTCGCGAGCGAGCCCGGCTCGATCACCGACGGCGCATAGAAGGCCCACCGCAGGTAGGTGCCGCGGCGCGGATCGTCGAGCGCAGGCGCGAGACGGCCGAGAGCGTAGCGGTCGGCGAGGTAGAGGTCGATCGCGGCCGCCTCGGTGACGAGGGCATCGCCATCGACGAGGACGGGGATCTTGCCCATCGGGTTCTTGGCCGCCACGTCGCCGCCCTTGTGGGCTCCCTTCATGACGTCGACGTGGACGAGCTCGTACGGCTCCCCGACCTCTTCGAGTGCCCACACGACGCCGGCTGCTCGCGTGAACGGGTGGTGATAGAGCTGGATCATGACGGCACGGTACGCCGGCGCGTGACGCAGGGGTGTCAGCTTTCACCGCACGTCGATCATTTCCTGATCCGGCTGAAGAACTCGCGCGCGACGGCGGTCCGCGGGTTGTCGACGACCTGCGACGGCGGGCCGTCCTCGGCGATCGTGCCCTGGTCGATCACCCACACGCGCGACGCGATGTCGTGCGCGAACTGCATCTCGTGCGTCACGACGAGCATGGTCATGCCGCCCGCCGCGAGGTCCTTCATGACCTCCATGACATCGTCGCGCATCTCGGGATCGAGCGCGCTGGTCGGCTCGTCGAACAGCATGACGTCGGGTTGCTGGGCGAGCGCGCGGGCGATCGCGACGCGCTGCTGCTGGCCACCGGAGAGCTCGTGGGGGAACGCGCCCGCGCGGTCCCGGAGGCCGACCTTGGCGAGCAGCTCGAGGCCGCGCTCGAGCGACTTCCCCGGGGCCTCCTGCTTCACGATGCGCGGGGCGAGCGTGATGTTGTCGATCGCGGAGAGGTGCGGGAACAGATTGAACTGCTGGAACACCATCCCGACGCGCACGCGCATCTCGCGGATCGTCGCGATGTCGGCGCGGCTCGTCATGTTCGGGCGCAGCTTGAACCCGGCGATCTCGACGGTGCCCTCGTCGAACGTCTCGAGGTAGTTGAGGCAGCGCAGCAGCGTGGACTTGCCGCCGCCCGACGGGCCGACGATGGCGATGGTCTCGCCCTTCGCGACGTCGGCGGAGACGTCCTTCAGGACCTGGCGGTCGCCGTGGCGCTTAGAGAGTGTGCGGACGCTGATCACGCGCCAGCCTCCTCTCGAGTCTGCGGGCGAGCTCCGACAGCGGGAAGCTGAGGAGGAGGTACATCGCCGCGCACGCGATGCCGGGGATGAGCCAGCCGCGCATGTCGACGGCTGCGATGGTCATGCGCTTGGTCAGCTCGATGACGGTGATGACGCTGACGAGCGAGCTGTCCTTGAGCAGCGAGACGAAGTCGTTGGTCATCGGCGGCAGCGCGAGCCGCAGCGCCTGGGGGATCATGATGTGGCGCAGCGTCTGCCACGGGCCCATGCCGAGCGCGCGCGCGGCCTCGCTCTGGCCGCGGGGAATGGCGAGCAGCGCGCCGCGGTAGACCTCGGCCTCGTACGCGGCGTAGTTGAGGCCGAGGCCGAGGATCGCGGCCTCCATCGGGCCGAGCTGGATCACGTCCGAGAGGCCGTAGTAGAGGACGAATAGCTGGAGCAGCACCGGCGTGCCGCGGAACACCTCGATGTAGATCCGCGCCGCGACCCGGAGCGGCGTCGCGCCGTAGACGCGGCCGACCGCGAGCAACATGCCGAGGGGGACGGCGAGCAGGAACGCGAGCAGGCTGATCTTCAGCGTGACCCACGCGGCCTGGAGGAACTGCCACAGCATCTCGCCGTCGAAGCTCCGGGCCGGGCGCGTGATGCCACCGCCGGTCTGCTGCTCGGTCTGCCGGTGGTCCCACAGCTTGTGCTTCTCGAGGATCTTCTGGAGCTCGCCGTCCTTGCGCATCTCGGCGAGCGCGCCGTCGATCGCCTTCTTGAGGTCCGCGTCGCCCTTGCGGATGCCGATGACGTACACGCCGCGGGCGACGTCGTACGGCAGACAGCGCAGCGCCTTGTTGATGCAGCCGTAGCGGTCCGCGATGATGTTGTCGAGCAGCACGCCATCGGTGCGGCCGAGCTCGAGATCGCGATACGGCTCCTCGTTGCCCTCGTAGACCTTGGGCTCGATGGTGGGGATCGCGAGCAGGATGTCGTGTGCGACGGTCTGGTTGAGCGTGCCGACGCTGCGGCCGGTCAGATCGAACAGCGAGCGGTAGGGCTCGCCGGCGCGCACGGTCAGTGTCTCCGCGTACACGTAGTACGGGTCGGACAGGAGGATGCGCTCGCGGCGCTCCGCGGTGGACTCGAGGCCGTTCATGACGACGTCGAAGTCGCCGCGCTCGAGCGACGGCACCAGGTTGGACCAGGTGTATTGGACCATCCGGGCCTTCACGCCGAGGCGGCGCGCGATGCCGTTCATTATGTCGACCTCGAAGCCGATCAGCTGACTCGGGTTCTGCGGGTCCTCGTAGACGAACGGCTCGCCGCCCTGGATATCGGCGCCCCACGTGATCTCGCCGCGTTGCTGGATGCCGGCGAGCGTCTGGCCCGCAGGATCTGCGCTGGTCCCGCACGCGATCAGCGCGCAGGCCAAGGCGATCAACACGAGGCCCCGGTTCACGGCGGCGTACGCTACCATCAGCACATGGATCTGGGACGCATGCTGGACAAGTGCGTTCGTGACCAGTGGTCGATCGACGATCTCGACTGGTCCATCCCTCCACCCGCGATGACGCGCGACAAGGAGGAGATGATCGTCCAGGCGTTCCTGGACATGGCGGGCATCGAGCGCCTCGCCGGCGCGCTGTTCGAGGTGCAGCGCGAGAAGACCGAGGATCCGACGCTGAAGAAGATCTTCAGCACGTTCGTCGCCGACGAGAAGCGCCACGCCGCGGTCGCCGCGCGCCTCGCCGAGCACTACAACGTCCACGAGTACCGCACGTACACGGAGTCCGAGGCTCTCACGCAGTTCCGCCCGCACTTCCTCGCGCTCGTGCGCAACACCTCGCCCGAGATCGCGAACGCGTACATCACGAGTGGAGAGCTGATCCTCGACGTCGCTCTCTTGCGCTCCCTCGACGACTACGTCGCCGACGACATGAGCCATGCCGCGATGCACCTGATCAACCGCGACGAGTCACGCCACATCGCGATCGACTTCCACATGACGGAGCACTACTGCTCCGACGAGCACCTCGCCGAGGTGCGGAAGCGCCCGCGCCCCACGCTCCGCCAGGCGCTCCGCATGACACGCGAGCTCGCGACGATGATGTGGTACGCGAAGCCGTTCCTCCAGCAGGTGTTCCTCGCCCCGATGGATCGCACCGACCCGTCGGGCAAGCGCATCCACGAGGCGTTCAAGCGCATCCAGCTCGTGCTGCGCAAGCCGACCGTCGCGCGCACGCCGTTCTCGCGCTTCATGATCAAGGCGCAGGAGCTCTACAACCACCCCGTGATCGGCAAGGTGCTCGGTCCCGTCCTCCTGCGCGCGCTCGGCGCCGAGGATCGCGCGGCGCGGATCCTGTTCACGCAGGAGGAGCTCGCGCGCACGCAGCGGATGTCGTTCGACGAGCTCGCCGAAGAGGCGATCGCCGTGAAGTACGGCACGAACTGACCTACTCGAGGTCGAGCCCGCGCCGGCGCAGCTCGGCGACGCGGGATCCGTCGATCCGGTACTCGTGCGCTTCGGCGAGCCCGTCGACGAGGTACTTGCGGAGGTGCACGGTCAGGCCCCATTTCGGCGCCACCTCGAACGCGGAGATCACCCACCCGGCGCGGAGCTTCGGGACGAGGATCGCGTTGTTGTCGGCCCGGTGCCGGCTGTGGAGCTCGCGAAAGCCCGAGGCCGCGACCGCCGCCGTCACGCGCTCCAGCAGCTCGCGGTACAGGCCGCGCCCGCGCCACGCGGGCCGGAACACGGTCACGGTCATGTAGTAGCGCGCGAACGTGTCCTGCTGGCCCCAGTAGCCACCGACGACGTCGCCGCCGGCCTCGAACAGCATCCGGTGCTGCAGGCGGCCGGCGATGATCTCGTCGAGGTCGCGAAACCCGGCCGCCTGCGCGGGCGTGAACAGCGGCGCGAGCTCGAGGCCGGGGCGCTCGAGCGTCTCGTTCCACAGCGGGTCGACGACCGCGTGCCACTCGGCGGCGTCGACGTGCCGGATCGCCACGCCGCCGGGGAGCGGTTCGGTGAGGTGCTGCGAGGTCGCGGAGGCGAAGCGAGCGAGAGCATCGTCGGCGGACACGTGGTCATCCTAGCTTCCGCTGCTGTCGCGCGCTCGCGTCGACCGCTTATTGCCGCTCGAGGAATCCGCGTCCCGCGAAGATCGCGGGCATCGCCTTCTCGATCCGCGCCGCGCGCGTCGCGGACTGCTTGGCGCCGGCGAAGTGATAGAGGTACCCGCGCTGCCGGCCGGGGGTGAGCGCCTCGAACGCGCGCTCGAACCGCGGATCGGCGCGGAACTTCGCCGCGAGCTCGTCCGGCACGGGCAGCGTCCGCGGCTTCGTCTCGACCTTCCGGCCGGTCTTCGCCGCGGCCATGGCCTGACGCACGAATGCCTTGATCGCCGGCGCCTTCGCGGCGATCTCCTCGACGCTGGTGAGCTTCATCACGCGCGCCGCCTGCGTCTGCCCGAGCTGCACGAGCAGCTGCTTCGGATCCTTCAGCAGCGCACCCTGGAAGAACATCAGCGCGCAGGACTCCTTGAAGCCCTGGATCAGAACGACGTTCTTGCCGGCGAGCGTGTAGCAGGGCTTGCCCCACTTGCACTCCTCGCGCAGGTCGAAGCCTGCGAGGATTCGCTGCAGCGCGGCGATCTCGGCGCGCCACCGGTCTCGATAGGCCATGTCCATCGGTCGATCACAGCGTATCGCACGCGCCCGCCGGATGCGCGTCGGGGTCCCTCCACGACCGGTGGATGGCGACCTCAGAGGGTGAGCTGCGCCTTCGGGTGCTGCGAGAGACCGCCGTCGCGCGGGGCGAGCCGCGCGCCTTGTGGCGCCGCTTCGCACTTCTTGCTGGTCTCGCCGCAGATGTTGGCGCCGGCGCACTCGAAGTCGTTGGTGCAGGTCTGACCCGCGGCGACCTTGCCCGTGAACACGCCGCCGCACGCGTCGGGGAACGCCGGGCCCTGATCCCAGAACGTCGTGCACACCGGCGCCGCGAGACCCGAGAGGCCGGTCACGCAGGCGCCCGCCGCGGTCGTGTCGAAGTCGATCTTACCCGCCGCGATCGACGCTTCGATCGCCGGCGCGTCGTAGTACGACGCCGCATCCGCGTAGCACGCCGCGGCGTTCGCACCGAACGCCTGCTCGAACGTCACGCCGGCATCGGTGGGAAAGCTCGCCTTGCAGGCGAACGCCTGATCGCACTCGACCATGCCCCACGCGGAGAGTACCTGCGTGGCCGTCGTGCCGCCGCCGCCTCCTCCTCCACCTCCACCACCGCCGCCGCCACCGCCACCGCCGCCGGTGCCTCCACCACCGGTGCCGCCGCCTCCGGCGCCGCCGCCGTCGGGGGCCTCGGCCGCGCAGCCAGCGAGCGCAGCGCTCGCGACGAACAGGATCATGGACAGCGTCTTCATCGTGCGACTCCTCGTCGGGTTGATGCCCCGACGAAGTGCAACCAGTCGGCCACACGGCCGATGCACCCCGGTGCGCGCGTTCGGCGATCGCGGCTGCGCGGGTCGTGCACCGCGCTGCGCGAACGCGGGGTGAGACCGAGCGTGGGGCGAAACCCCCGCTGGGACTGGCCTCTCATGGCCAGTCCCGTTGCCACCCCTTGCCGGCGTGATGTTCCGGCAAACCTCGCCGTCCTGATCTCGACGTGCGGTACTCGTTATGGCTGTTCTCGACGGCGGCGGCGGTGGTGCTCGCGGCCCTCGGGCTGGCCCCGCAGGCCGGGGCGGCGTTCGCCGTCGCGGTGCTCGTGCGGCAACTCGCGGTCGACGACGCGCGCGCGCGGCTCGTCTCCGGCCTGTCCGCGATCGGACTGGCAGCGGTCGCGGCGGCGATCGCGACGAGCACGCACGAGCCCGCGGCGGTGGGCGCGGCGGCGGGCCTCGCGTTCGCGCTCCTCGCGCGCGAGTACGCGAACCTGGTGGCGGGGCAGCCGCCCGGCGCGCGGCCGGTGCTGCTCGAGGGCGGCCTCGTCGCCTACCTCGTCCACGGCCGCCCGCTCGGACTCCTCGTCGGCATCGCGGCGCTCGCGCTCGCGTGGGCGCTGGTCAGCGCCGTCGCGGGTGGGCTGGCCGCGGCGAGCCGCGATCGGCCGGCGCCGCCGCGCACCCAGAGACTCCACGGCCGCGCGCGCTGGCGGCGGCTCGGCGACGGCCTGCGCGCGGCCCGCGACCCGGCGTTCTGGGGGCTCGTGATCGCGCGGCCCGCGGCGCGCGCGGCCCTGTTCCCGCTCGCGGAGCAGCGCTGGCTGACGCCGAACCTCGTCACCGCGATCTCGGTGGTGTGCTGTGGCGCGGCGGCGGCGCTGATCGCGACCGGCACCGCGACGGGCCTCGCGATCGCGCTGGTGTTCGCGCGCAGCGTGCTCGACTCGATGGACGGGCAGCTCGCCCGCTATCGCGAGGCCGGCTCGCAGCTCGGCTCGTTCGTCGACAAGGTGTCGGATCAGTTCTGCTGGGCCGCGCTGTACGGCGCGCTCGCGCTCCGCGCGTACGACGAGACCGGCTCGCGCGCGATGCTGCTGTTGCCGCTCGCCGCGGGTCTGTGGTTCGCGCTGTCGAGCACCGCGCTGTGGCTCGCCCGCGCGCTGGCGCCGGCCGCGCCGTCGGGCTCCGCGAGCACCCCACCGGCGCCGTGGGCGCGGAGTCTGTGGCGCATCGTGCTGTTCGAGGAGCCCGACTTCTACCTGTGGATCTCGCTCGCCGTCGCGACGACGCGCTTCGACATCTTCGTGCCGCTGATCGCCGCGGGTCACGCGGCACGCGGCCTGGTGCTCGTGCTCGCCCGCGCCGGCAGCGTGGTGACGGCGAGCGTTCGCAAGGAGGCCTCCGCATGACGACCGCGATCATCCTCGCCGGCGGTGCCGGCACGCGCTTCGGGGCCGAACGTCCGAAGCAGATGGCCGAGATCCTCGGCCGCCCCGTGATGGCGTTCACGCTCGACGCGTTCCACCGCGCGACCTCGGTGCGGGAGGTCATCGTGGTCTGCCACGCCGACCTGATCCCCGAGGTCGAGCGGCTGGTCGAGCGCGAGCGGTTCTTCAAGGTGGTCGCGGTGATCGAGGGCGGCGCGTCGCGCCAGGCGTCGTCGCACGCGGGGCTGCGCGAGGCCCAGGCGCGCGGCGCGACGTACGTGCTCGTCCACGATGCCGCGCGCCCGCTCGTCGCGCCGGAGGTCATCGACGAGGCGTCCGCGCGCGTCGTCGAGGCCGGCGTGGTCGACGTGTGCGCGAAGACCACGGACACCATCGTCCGCTCGCACGACGGCGTCGTGCAGGACGTGCCCGACCGCGCGCAGCTCTACAACGGCCAGACGCCGCAGGGCTTCCGCCTCGACCTCGCGCTCGCCGCGCACGAGCACGCGCTCGCCGATGGCATCCGCGACGCCACCGACGACATCCAGCTCGCCCTGCGCATCGGGCACCGCGCGGTGATCGTCGACGGTGGTCCCCACAACATCAAGATCACGCACCCGTCGGACCTCGAGATCGCGCGCCTGCTCCTCGAGAAGAAGCTCGGGCGCTCCAAGGTGGTGCGGCTGACGCGGCCGTTCGCGTTCGACGAGCGCGAGGTCGTTCGCCCGCCGGATCTGTCCCGGGTGGCCGTGCGCCCGCTGCTCGGCGCGATCTGCGCGGCCGACCTTCGCTACTACGCGGGCGCGCGCTCGGCCGACGCGCTCCGCAAGAAGCTGCCGATGGCGCTGCTCCACGAGGGCGTGGGCGAGATCGTGTTCTCGCCGGTGCCCGAGCTCGCACCGGGCACGCGGGTGGTGATCGTCCCGAACCTCCGCCGCTGCACCGACCCGGCGTGCCCGGCCTGCACGAACCCGCGGATCGGCGAGAACTACTGCCCGCAGAACGCGTTCCTGTCGTCGGGCGAGGACGGCCTGATGCAGTCGCTCGTCGAGCTCGATGCCGGCAACGTCGTCGCGATCCCCGAGGACGTGCCGAGCCACGTCGCCGTCATGACCGAGCTCCTCTCGATCGCCACGGGCGCGATCCGCCGGATCGATCCGCCGACCGGGGACATCTGCGTCGTCGGCGCGGGACCGGTCGGCTACGCGACGCAGGTGGTGGCCTCCGAGCTGTACGAGCACCCGGTGACGCTGTGCGGCCATCGCGATCCGGTGAGCTCCGCCGACCTCTACTTCGAGGCCGCGGGCGGCACCGGCGCCGAGTCCGCGATCCGCGAGATCATCGCCGCCGCGCGGCCGGGCGCGACGATCGTGCTCCTCGGCGTCAGCGAGCTCGAGGTCCCGATCTCCACGCGCCTGGTGCTCGAGAAGGGCCTGCGCCTGATCGGCTGCTCGCGCTCGTCGCCGGCCGACCACCGCGTCGCGCTCGCGCTGATGCGCCGCCCGCACGTCGCCGCGAAGGTCGAGCGGCTCGCCGTCTCGCAGCGGTTCCAGCTGTCGCGCGTCCGCGAGGCGTTCGACTTCGCGCTCGCGCGCAGTCAGTGGGGCAAGGTCCTGATCGACCTCACAGCGTGATGCGCGTGATGCTGAGGCCTCCCACCCGCGTCACGCCTAGCTTCACGTCGCGGAGCGGCGCCAGGCGGCGCAGCACCGTCGCGAGCTCGGTGCGGTTGTCGACCTCCAGCTGAACGAACACCTGCTTCAAGCGGGACTTCACGGTGTTGATCGAGATGGCCAGGGTCTGCGCGATCTCGGCATTCGTCAGGCCTTGCGCCGCGAGCTGGGCGATTCGATAGCGACGCGCGGGCAGGTCGCCGCGTCCGTCGGAGGTCGGGACCCGACCGATCCCACGCGCCGTGCACCACACCGAGAGCTCGGTCGCGGACATGACGAGCCGGCGCTCGGTCTCGAGAGGGAGCGGCTCGTCGTTGCCGTGAACCAGGGTGGCAAACCAGCCCGTCGGATCGAGGAGTGGGATCACCAGCGGGCGGAGCGCGGGGCCGTCGCACCCGAACCGCCTCGCCAAGGGCAGGTAACTGTCGATCCCGACGGTCTCGCTGCCGATCACCGTCGGGTCGGCCCGCAGCCTCGCGAACACCGGGTTCTCCTGCCACGCCAGATGACCGATCCCGGCGCCCATCCTGAGCTCGTCGCTGACCGAGCGGAAGTTGTCGATGTTCAGGACCGGCGGCCCCGCCTCGCTGTGCAGGAACAGGATCGAGTGCGACACCCCGAGCTTCACCGCTCCGTCGATCACCGCCGCGGCCGCATCGACGTACCGCTCGAGTCGTTCCAGCACGTAGCGTCCAGACGACGGAACGCGGGACTTCCGGGGGTACCCGGCCGGGCGGATCCTCCGCAGCGCGGTCACTGAAACCCGGTGATCCAGCCACGGACGAACTGCGCGCGACTCGTCGCGATGTACTCCGGCCGGAGATAGCGGTTGATCTTCAGCGCCTCGGTGTTGTCCGCACCGGCATCGAGCCAGACCATGATCGGGCGGAGGCCACCGAGCGAGTTGTCACGCCAGCTCTCGACGCGGACCGTGCGAATGTCGAGCGGAACCGGAATGCACTGGCGTGTCGGGACGAGTGGACCGCTGTACTCGAACGTCAGGTCGTCGCGGTCGACGAGGCTCTGGTACTTCGGCTGGGCGAGCCGGAGGACCACCTCGTCATGAAGGCACTCCGAGGTGCTGTCGAAGATGACGGTGACTGGAATCGACGGTGACTCGACTGCCGCGGCGACGGCGTCGATGGCGCACTCGGCGTGCTGGTGCAGCTGAGCTCCCGTGTGAAACAGGTCGACGCCGGCGACCGTCGGCTTGAGCTCGATCTTCAAGTAGAACCGCTCGCCGTTCCACGCCGCGCCGGCGGCGCCCAGGTGCTCGGCGACGATCGCGGCGGCCTCGAGGGGCGTGGCGGAGGCACCCGGGTCGCGGTCGTCGTGAGCGAACAGGCAGTGGCTCGCCGCGCCGTCCCAGTACAGATAGGTGTCGAGCTCGACGCCGTCGAGGATCGACCGGCCGTCCAGCCGCAGCGCGAGCGACTCCGAGAGGCCCTCGATCGAGTCGTCCGCATGCCGGCCGGTGCCCGCACAGTTCGCGTTGTGGCAGATCACGATCGGTTCGTAGGGCGGCTCGCACGCGGCGAGCGCGACCGCGATCAGGCTAGAACGCAGATGCATACTCGACCCGCGAGAACAGACTGAACACGAAGTGATCGCGGCGGCACTCGATCGAGTCGACGCACACCCACGCTGCTGGAAGACCGGCGCCGTGCGCGACCATGTGGATCGCGAGCTCGAGGCCTGCGTGGACGCGGACGCGATCGAACAGGGGAGGCATCAGGCCCGACACGCCGACGAGCAGCTTGTCGTGAAGCTGGAAGTCGCGGCCCACCGGTACGACGGAGACGCGCGCGCCGCCCCAGATCGACCAGTGTCGTCCGCTCTCGTACCGTACGAGCGCGTCGAGATCGTAGTCGCCGTTCCGGAGCCCGAGCGGATCGAGCACGGCGATCAGGTCGAGCCTCCCGAGGCGCACTCCGGCATCCGCGCGAAAGAAGCGCGCCCCGAAATCCGTCCGCATGTTCAGGCCGGCGTGCCAGTCGCGTTCGCAGGGATCGGCTGCGGCCGGCGACACGGTCGACACGAACGACCACGCGAACGTCATCACCACCCACCGCATGTCCAACATGTCTGCTCGCACGTCCGCGCCGTCGTGCGGAGTACACGAACGGGTGTCCCGCACAGCGCCGACCCGAATCATGGTACGCGGAGGGACCATGCTCGCAATCGTTGGCGGCACCGGTCTGTATCAGCTGGACGAATTGACCATGACGGAGTGGCGCAGTGTCGACTCGCCCTTCGGCAGGCCAAGTGATCAGCTGCTGTTCGGGAAGCTCCACGGCCAGGACGTGGTGTTCCTGCCGCGGCACGGGCGGGGGCACCGGATCCCGCCGCACGAGATCAACTTCCGCGCGAACATCGACGCGCTGAAGCGCGCGGGCGCCACGGCCGTGATCTCGGTGAGCGCCGTCGGGTCGCTGCGCTCGGAGCTGGCGCCGGGGACGTTCGTGGTGGTCGACCAGTTCATCGATCGCACGCTGCGCACGCCGAAGACCTTCTTCGGTACCGGCCTCGTCGCGCACGTGTCGATGGCGCACCCGACGTGCCGCCGGATGGTCGCGGACATCGCGGCCGCGGGGGAGGAGCTCGGGCTGCCGTGCCAGAAGGGCGGCTCGTACCTGGTGATGGAGGGCCCACAGTTCTCGAGCCTCGCCGAGAGCCGCATGCACATCGGGCTCGGCTGCGACGTGATCGGGATGACGAACATGCCGGAGGCCAAGCTCGCGCGCGAGGCGGAGCTCTGCTACGCGACGATCGCGATGGTCACCGACTTCGACTGCTGGCACCCGGATCACGACCACGTCCAGGTCAGCGACGTCATCCAGGTGATGCACGCGAACTCGGCGAACGCGAAGCGCCTCCTCTCGCACGTGATCCCGCGGCTGGCCCGGTTCACGGAGCCGTGCCCGCACGGGTGCGACCGCGCGCTCGAGCAGGCGGTGCTGACCGCGCCCGAGGCCCGGGACCCGGAGCTGGTCGCGAAGCTCGGCGCGGTCGCGGGGCGAGTGCTCCGTCGATGAAGGTCGAGGGCGCCTGGCGGCGCACCATCGAGCGGGATGGGCATGCCGTGCGCGTGCTCGATCAGGCGAAGCTGCCGTACGCGGTGGAGTGGCTCCGGCTCGTGACGCTCGCGGACTGCGCGCGCGCGATCCGCGACATGCACGTCCGCGGCGCGCCGCTGATCGGCGTGACCGCGGCGTACGGCGTGGCGATCGCGCTGGCCGAGGGCACGCCGCTCGACGAGGCGATCCGCCTGCTCGCCGCGACGCGCCCGACCGCGATCAACCTGCGCTGGGCGCTCGAGCGGATGCGCGGCGCGAACGATGCGTTCGCCGAGGCGGACCGGATCGCCGAGGAGGACGTCGCGCTGTGCGGCGCGATCGGCGAGCACGGGCTGCCGCTCGTGAAGGGCGCCGCGAAGACGGGCCGCGCGCGCGTGCTCACGCACTGCAACGCGGGGTGGCTGGCCACCGTCGACTGGGGCACCGCGCTCGCGCCGATCTACAAGGCGCACGAGGCCGGCGTCGACGTGCACGTGTGGGTCGACGAGACGCGGCCGCGCAACCAGGGCCTGTTGACGGCGTGGGAGCTCGCGCAGCACGGCGTGCCGCACACCGTGATCGCGGACAACGCGGGCGGGCACCTGATGCAGAAGGGCGAGGTCGACCTGTGCCTCGTGGGCACCGATCGCACGACGCGCTCGGGCGACGTCTGCAACAAGATCGGCACGTACCTGAAGGCGCTCGCGGCGCACGATAACGGCGTGCCGTTCTATGCGGCGGTGCCGTCGCCCTCGATCGACTGGACGCTCGACGACGGCGCGGCGATCCCGATCGAGGAGCGCAGCGGCGACGAGGTCCGGTTCATCGCCGGCCGCGAGGTCGTCCCGCCCGGGATCCCGGTCGCGAACCCGGCGTTCGACGTGACGCCGCGGCGCCTGGTGACCGGCCTCGTGACGGAGCGCGGGGTGGCACCCGCCACGGCCGACGGCCTGCGTGTATTGTTCCCCGAACACGCCCGATGACCCAGCGGTTGCGCGAAGAGCTGGTCACCACCGCGAAGCGGATGAGTGACCTCGGGCTGACGCCCGGGATGTCGGGCAACGTCAGCGTGCGCACGCCGCGCGGTCTCCTGGTCACGCCGTCGGGGATGCCGTACGCCGACCTCGCGCCCGACGACTGCGTCGAGATCGGCCTCGACGGGCAGGTGCGCCCGGGCCAGCGCACGCCGAGCTCCGAGTGGCAGCTCCATCGCGACATCCTCGGCTCGCGCAGCGACGTGCAGGCGATCGTCCACACGCACTCGCTGTTCTGCACGACGGTCTCGACGCTGCGGCGCCCGATCCCAGCGCTCCACTACATGGTCGTGCTGGCCGGCGGCGATGACATCCCGTGCGCGGACTACGCGACGTTCGGCAGTGCGGAGCTCGCGTCGAACGCGGTCGTCGCGCTGCGCGGCGGGCTCGCGTGCCTGCTCGCGAACCACGGCATGGTCGCGCTCGGCAGCTCGCTGCCCGCCGCGCTCAAGCTCGCGGCCGAGGTCGAGACGCTCGCCTCGCAGTACTGGCACGCCGCGCAGCTCGGCACGCCGCACATCCTCGATCACGCCGAGCTCGACAAGGTCCGCGCTAGGTTCGCGTCGTACGGGCAGACGAAGCGGCGTGCCACAGATCGACGCTGAACGCGGCGAGGCCGACCCAGATGAGCCCGAACGCGAGGAGCTTCTCGTGCGCGAGCGGCTCGCCGAACGCGACGACGGCGAGCAGGAACTGGCCGGTCGGGGCGAGGTACTGGAGGAACCCGACGGTGGACAGCGGCAAGAGGCGCGCCGCGCTCGTGAAGAAGATCAGCGGCACCGCGGTGACGACGCCGGTGCCGACGAGCAGGGCGATGGTCTGCGGATCCCCCGCCGCGAGCCGCCCGCCGCCGAGCACCGCGAGGTAGACGATCGCGATCGGCACGAGCAGGATGGTCTCGATCGTCGAGCCGACCAGCGCCTCGACCTTCGCCGTCTTTCGCACGAGGCCATAGACACCCCACGTCGACGCGAGCACGAGCGCCACCCACGGCACGCGGCCGGCGCGCCACGTCAGCACCGCCACGCCGGCCGCCGCGAGCCCGATCGCCACCCACTGCAGACGCCTCAGTCGCTCCCGCAGCACGAGCGTCCCGAGCGCGACGGAGACCAGCGGGTTGATGAAGTAGCCGAGGCTCGCATCGAGCAGGTGTCCGCTGATCGTCGCCCACACGAACACCGCCCAGTTCACGGCGAGCAGCAGCGCGGACACGGTCATCACGCCGAGCGTGCGCGGGCTGCGCATCGCCTCGCGCACGGCGCGAAGCTGACCCGCCACCGCGGCGAGCGCGACGAACGCGCCGAGACCCCACACCGCGCGGTGCGCGATCAGCTCGACCGGTTCGACGTGGGCGAGCAGCTTCCAGTACGCCGCCACCATGCCCCACAGTCCGTAGGCGATGACACCGTGGAGGAGACCCTTGCGGGTAGGGCTCACGGTGGCACAGTAGCACCCGCATGTGCGGCCGCTACACGCTGACGCGCCACGATGACGTCGTCGAGGATCTCGAGGCGTCGCTCGGCGAGTCCGCGCAGGGCGAGTGGTGGCGGCCGCGCTTCAACGTCGCGCCGACGCAACCGGCGCCCGTCGTGATCACCTCCAAGGACGGCGGCCGCCTGGTCGAGCTCATGCGCTGGGGGCTCGTGCCGTTCTGGGCCGGCAAGCCAGGCGCGAAGCCTCCGCTCATGATCAACGCGCGCGTCGAGGGCCTCACCGACAAGGCGATGTTCCGCGACGCGCTCGAGCGCCGCCGCTGCCTCGTCCCCGCCGACGGGTTCTTCGAGTGGAAGCGGGACGCGTCCGCGCCGAGATCGAAGGCCAAGCCGCAACCGCTGTACTTCCACCCGCAGCCGCGCCACCTGATCTGCTTCGCCGGCCTGTGGGCGAAGGCGAAGACCGACGCGGGCGATCTGTTCTCGTTCACGATCATCACGGGACCTCCGAACGAGCTCGTCAGGCCGATCCACGACCGCATGCCCGTGGTGCTCGCGCCGTCGGCCTACGCCGCGTGGCTCGATCCCGCGCTCGACGCCGAGGAGGCGAAGCAGCTGCTCGGCGTGCCGCCGGTCGGCGACTGGATCAAGGAGCCGGTCTCGATCCGCGTCAACAACGCGCAGCTCGACGACGCGACGATGATCGAGCCGATCGCGGAGGAGAAGCCGCCGCAGGGCTCGCTGTTCTGACCCAGCGATGGCGCGCGTCACCGCGCGGTCTTCGACAGGAACGAGGCGATCGCCGCGGCGAACGCGTGCGGCTCCTCGACGTGGCCGAAGTGTCCGCTGCGCGGCAGCACCACGAGCCGCGCCCCCGGCAGCGAGCCGGCGATCAGCTCGGCGAGGCGCGGCGCGCAGATGAAGTCGCGGGCGCCGACGATCACGAGCGCCGGGGTGCGCAGCTCGGCGAGCTGCGGTCGGAAGTCGAACGGGACGCGCGGCGCCTGGAGCCGCGCCGCGCTCAGCTGCGCGCGGGCCAGGATCTGCTGGGTGAGCTCGGGGCTGGCGTCGTGGTCGTACACGTAGAGCGGCATGATGTCGCGGCCGAGCGCCGCCGCCTCCTCGTCGGTGACCGGGCGCGAGAACAGGGCGTCGAGTGCGGCGGCTGCGCTCTTTGCCCACGCGTGGTGCATGCGGGCGGCGAGCTCCGTCTGCATCGACGTGCCGAGCTCGGGGCCGTTGGTCGGGCTCGTGTCGTAGAGCACGAGGTGGGAGACGCGATCGGGATGGGTCACCGCGTACTGCTGCGCGACGAAGCCGCCGGCCGAGTGACCGAGCAGGCCGATGCGATCGAGGCCGAGGTGCACGCGCAGCGCCTCGACGTCGGCGACATCGCGCGCGCGGCCGTACTCCGCCGGCGCCAGGCGCGCCGACGCACCGGTGCCGACCAGCTCGAGGTAGACGAGCGTCGCGTGCGCCTCGACCTCTGGCATCCGCAGGTAGTGCCAGGAGAACCCGGGCCCGCCGGCGAGCGCGACGAGGACGGGGCCGGCACCGTGCACGTGATAGACGAGCGCCGCGCCGTTCAGCGTGACGTGGTGGGGGCCGGCGTCGAGCGGGTGGGGCATGGCGCGTCTCGCGTGGCGAATCGAGTCACAGGATGGCACCACCTGTTTGCGGAGGGAACCCGGTAGGATGGCCGGATGTCGGGAGCGTCGGTGAGGCTCGCGGAGCTGGTCTCCGCGCTGTCGCTCGGGATCGATCTCGGGTTCGGGCAGCCGATGGAGCACGTGCTGCGGCAGAGCCTGATCGCGCTGCGGATCGCCGACGAGCTCGAGCTCGACGAATCGCAGCGCGTGGCCGTGTATTACGCGTCGCTGCTGCTGACGGTCGGTTGCCACTCCGATGCGCACGAGCAGGCGAAGTGGTTCGGGGACGACATCGCGCTGAAGGCGGACAAGTTCGAGCTCCACGGGGCGCCGCGCAGCGTGCGAATGATCGTGTCGGGGCTGAAAAAGCTCGGTGCGGGGCAAGCGCCGCTGCACCGGTTTCGCCTCGGGCTCGAGTTTCTGCTGTCGGGACATCGCGAGGTCGGGGACATGATCACGCATCATGCGGCGCTCGCGCGCGCGCTCGCCGAGAAGCTCGCGCTCCCACAGGTCGTGCTCGACGCGCTCGCGTGCTCCTACGAGCGCTGGGATGGTCAGGGCTTCCCCAACAAGCTGGCGCGCGATCAGATCCCGATCGCGGCGCGCATCCCGCAGGTCGCCGAGTACGCGGAGGTCGCGCACAGGATGGGGGGCCGCGCGGCGATCGAGAAGCTCGCGCGCGACGGCCGCAAGGGCCAGTTCGATCCCGCGTTGCTCGACCGCATCGTCGATCGCTACGAGACGATCTTCGCGGACCTCGACCGGGTCACCGTGTGGGACACCGTGATCGCCGCGGAGCCGGCGCTTGCGCCGTGCCTCGGCGGAGAGGAGCTGGTGCGCGCGATGATCGCGATCGGCGACTTCGTCGATCTGAAGTCGCCGTACTTCCTCGGTCACGCGCGCGGCGTCGCGGACCTCGCCGCGGAGGCAGCGTCGAGCATCGGCCTGACGGAGGCGCAGCGCGAGCTCGTGCGCCAGGCCGGGCTCGTGCACGGCCTCGGCCGGCTCGGCATCTCGAACGCGATCTGGGACAAGCGCGGGCCGCTCGGCGCCGGGGAATGGGAGCGCGTGCGCCTCCAGCCGTACCTCACCGGGCGTATGCTGCGGCAGTCCGAGGCACTCGCGCCCATCGCGCGCATCGCCGTGCAGCACCGCGAGCGGCTCGACGGCTCGGGCTATCCCAACGGCCTCACCGGCAACGCGATCTCGGCGGAGGCGCGCATCCTCGCCGCGGCGGACGCGTACCAGGCGATGTGCGAGCCGCGGCCTCACCGCCCGGCGCTTCCCGCGGCGCAGGCGGCCGCTCTGCTCCGCGGTGACGTCAAGGCCGGCCGTTACGACGGCGCGGCGGTCGAAGCGGTGCTCGGCGCCGCGGGGCACCGCGTCGTGCGCCGGCGCGAGGGACCTGCGGGTCTCACGGTGCGCGAGGTCGAGGTGCTGAAGCTGCTCGCGCGTGGCATGTCGAACAAGGACATCGCGAGCGCGCTGTTCATCTCGGCGAAGACCGTCGCGAACCACGTCGAGCACATCTACGCCAAGATCAGCGCCTCGACTCGCGCCGCGGCGGGGCTGTTCGCGATGCAGCACGGCCTCCTGCCCGACCACGAGTACTCGTAGGCTCAAGGCTTCATCGCGGCCATGTTCTTCATCATGACCGCCTCGGTCTCCTTCAGCTTGCCACTCGGGCTGAACTGGAGGATCTCCGTCCCCGGCTCGTGCTTCACCGGGACGTGCCCGGGCGGGTGATAGAACGCGTCTCCGGCCTCGTAGGTCTCGTCGCGGTCCGCGTAGCGGTACGTCATCCTGCCCTTGAGGACGTAGCCCCAGTGCGGGCACTGGCAGCGATCGTCGGGGGCGCCCTTCAAGAGCGGCGTGGCGTCGATGTCCGCGCGAAACTCGACGAAGCTCACCGTATAGCCGTCGAGCTCCGCGCACCGGTCCAGCACCGGTCCGTGATCCATCGCCTTCGCGCTGCTCTTCGAGACCTTGGGCATTCGATCCTCCTCGGGCCTCACCGTACGCAGCGGGCTCGGCGACCTCCATGAGGCGTTTTCCCCATTTTCTCGGCGCTCGGGCACGTAGGAGCACGTCGTTCCGGTGCGGATGGCCCGGGCCAGGTGCTTGCCGAGGCCCGGAGAGCGCGTGACGAACCGTGTCACACCGTGACGACGCTCAGCCGACGCGGATCAGGCAGACCTGGAGGTACCGATCGGCGGGTTGCGCCACGAGGGTCGGATATTCCGGCGGCAGGCCACCTTGCTCGAGGACGGCGCCGGTGCGGTTCGCGGAGCGGAGCCCCTTGTGCGCGAGCTTCGCGAGGGAGCCGACGTCGGCGGCGTTCGAGGCAAGCCAGAGCAGGCCGTCGCGCGGGATCACGGCCGCGGCCTTCGCGATCAGCTCGGGATAGTCGCGGCCGAGGGCCCACGACACGCCGGCGGCGCTCGAGGAGCCCGGCGGATCGATCAGCACGAGATCGTACTGTTCACGCTCGCGCGCGGCGCGGGCGAGGAACCGCGAGGCGTCGCCCGTCTCGAAGCGGAAACGCGGGTCGCCGCCCAGGTTCGAGCGCGCGAAGTTCGACGCGGCCCACGCGTTGACGCCGGCCGACGTGTCGACGCTCGTGACGGTGGCGGCACCGCCGAGCGCGCACGCGAGCGAGAGCGACGCGGTGTACGAGAATAGATTGAGCACGCGCGCTCCCGCGGCGAGGCGGCGGATCGCCTGGCGGTGCTCGCGCATGTCGGTGAACAGCCCGTGATTGAGGCCGGCGAGCGGATGGATCTCGTACGGCACCCCGGCCTCGGTGGCGACCAGCTTGTCGGGCACCGTGCCGATCACGTCCTGCGCGACCTCCGATGCGCCGCCCTTCGCGCGGAGCTTGACGACCGCGCCGTCGAGCCGGGCGAAGCCGATCACCGCGTCGGCGAGCAGCTTGCCTAGCACGCGAAAGCTGTCCGCGTACGCATAGAGCACGGCGGCGCGGCCAACGACGTCGACGGCGAAGCCGGGCAGGCCGTCGCCCGCGCCATGGATCAGGCGGTACGCGTGATCCGGACCGGGGAGACCGAGCCGGGTGCGCAGCGCGAGCGCGCGCTCGACGCGCCAGCCGAGCAGCGCGCCGTCGATCTTCGGGAACGCGTCGGCGGCCGTCGCGAACACGCGGAGGCGCGCGTTCTCGAGATCGGCGACGGCGAGGCCGAGCTCCTCGCCGGCCTCGTCGATGAGCTGGACGTGCTCGCCGGCCTTCACGTCGAGCGCGAGGCGCGCCGTGTCGATGTCGCGGCCACCGCCCGCGATGAACTGCGCGGCGAATCCGGGGACGGCGACGGCCCGCACGCTCACCGCCTCGCACGCTCGGCCGACATCATTCGTCGCGCTTGCGCGGGCGAGCGATGCCGTACTCGTCGAGGCGGTTGATCAGCGTACGGCGCGAGATACCGAGCAGCTCCGCGGCGCGCGTCTGGTTACCAGCGCACTTCTCGAGCGCCTCGAGGATGCGCTGCTTCTCGAGCTCGGCGACGGTGGCGCGGACCTGCGAGGGCATGTCGGCGGCCGAGGGCGCGGCGATCCCCATGGGCGGCGGAATGGTCGCCGAGCTGCGGATGCGGCCGCCCGGCGGACGGGAGGCCGGAGCGCCGGCCTCCGCGGGAAATCCGACGGTGAGGTGGTGCAGCTCGATCACCGGGCCGGTGGCGAGCAGCACGGCGCGCTCGCACGCGTTGCGGAGCTCGCGGATGTTGCCGGGCCAGTCGTGTGTCGAGAGCCACTGCTTCGCATCTTCGGCGAGCGAGAAGCTGCGGCCGATCGGGCCGGCGGCGCTGGCGACGAACTGCTCGGCGAGCGGGATGACCTCGTCCTTGCGCTCGCGCAGTGGCGGGATCACGAACGTCGCGCCGGCGATGCGGAAGAATAGATCGCGGCGGAACCGGTTCGCGTCGACCTCGGCCTGCAGGTCCTTCGACGTCGAGGAGATGAACCGCACGTCGATCGCGCGGGCGCGTGCCGATCCGATGCGGCGGACCGCGCCGTCCTCGATCACGCGGAGCAGCTTCTGTTGCAGCGACGGCGGCAGCTGGTCGACGTCGGAGAGGAACGCGGTGCCGCCGTCGGCGGCCTCGAGCATCCCGGGCTTGCCGGTCTGATCGCTGCCGAACAGCTCGGCCTCGAGCAGCGGCTCGCTGATCGCGCTGCAGTTGATGCGCACGAACGAGGCGGGGCGGCGCGGCGACATCTCGTGGATGCGCTCGGCGAACCGCTCCTTGCCCACGCCGGTCTCGCCGACGATCAGGACCGCGAGCTTGCCGATCGCGATGCGGGCGGCAGACTGTTCGAGCGCGGCGAGCTGGCTCGACTTCGCGGCGACCTCGCGGCGCGAGCCGGCGCGGTTCTGGACCATCAGGGTGACGGCGCCGACCAGGAACGGCACGCCGATCGACAGCTTGGCCGGAGTGTTGGGGGCGACGCGCACGCTGTCGACGGTGGTGCCGTTCGAGCTCCCGACGTCGGCGATCTGGACCTCGGGTCCGAGCAGGAGGTTCGCGTGGTGGCGCGACACGGAGCCCGAGTCGATCACGACATCGCACTTGCTCGCGCGGCCGATCGTCAGCGTGCCGGTGCCGGGCAGAGGGACGACCTGCAGCGCGGCGCCGTCGATCACCAGAAGTACGCGGTCGCCGAACGGTGCTTCGCGATCGATCTGCTCGGTCGTGGCGCCGGTCTCGTCGTCGGTCACCCGGGTAGGGTACGCGACCACGGGAGTGAACAGCAACTCAGTGGGGGCATTGCGTGGGCGCCGCGTCGAGCCGGCTCCCGGTGACCCGGAGCGGCACCCGGCAGGCGATGTCGGCGAGGATCTCGGCGACCGGGCGCGTCTCGCGCGGGATATCGATCAGGCCGAGGCGGTCGCCGACGGTCTCGATCCGCCCGTCGGGGAGGAACGCGGCGCCGAACGCGCCGCGCAGGAACTCCAGGTTCCACACCAGGTTGTCGCCGGTCGCGCGGTCCCACACCGTGAGCGTGCCGCGGCTCGTCCGCAGGACGAGATCCCCGGTCGCGTCGAGCATCGCGGCGACGCCGTACGACTCGACCGGCTCGAACCGCCGCACGATGGCGGCGGTGCCGCCATCGAGGATCAGCGTCGCGCCGTTCTCGAGGTGCGCGGAGACGAAGCGGCGGTCCCCCGAGACGGCGAGGAACTGCACGCCTTCGCCGGTCGGCACGGTCGCGACCTCGGTGACGCCGGTGGGGCCGGCGCGCACGAGGCGGACCGCCGACTTGCCGCCGAGCAGCACGCCGCCGGCCGCGATCGCGATCGCCGCGGTTGGCTCGGTGACCGGCGCGAGCTGCTGCCACGCGCCGGTGGCGATGGTGAGCCGGCCGAGGGCCTGCGCGCCGTCCTCGCCGATCACGACGAGCAGGTGCTCGGGATCCTCGAACACGACGGGCCCGCGCCGGTCCGGCTGCGTCGCGAGGACCACGCCGGCGGGATCGAACACCGCGAGCTCCTTCGCGGTCACGACCGCGGAGCGGCCGGAGGCCGGGTCGAGCGTCGCGTGCATCAGCGTGTGGTCCGCCACGGTGCCGAGCAGCCGCTTGCCGATGTAGACGAGCGCGCGCCCGTCCTCGCAGACGTAGCCGATCGCCGGGCCGGAGATCGAGAAGCTGCCGGCGCGGCAGGGGCCCTCGTCGACGACGAGTTGCTCGGCGGAGGCCCGGTGGACGACGACGGTCGCGTCGAACCCGACGGACACCAGGTGGTCGCCCGATACCCGCATGTCCTCGATCTCGGTCGTGTGCGCGGGCAGCGACGCGACGAGCACGTGGCCCTTGTAGTGGCGGATCACGCCGTGCGTCGAGCCGGTCCACACGTCGTCGCCGCGCAGCCGCACGAGCAGCTCCTCGTCCTGCGGTGACAGCGGCACCGTGCGCAGCTCCTTGCCGGTGCGGTCGTAGATGCCGAGCGCGCGGTCGTTGATCGCGCCGAACCGATCACCGGTCATCGACACGTAGAGCTGCTCGGCGCGGACGCTCGGCGTGAACGTGAGCACCGGTGCTCCGGTTCCGTCGAGCACGTGTGCGCGGCGCTGCTTGTCGACGTAGACGATCGTCTGCGAGTCGGCGGAGCCGCCGGGACCGGCATAGACCTCCTCGGCGATCACGCGATCCTTCAGCGTCACGAGATCGATCGCGACCACCGTGCGGCCGTGCGCGACGAACAGCGTCCGCTCGCCGAACACCGGCTCGGCGTCGGCCTGCGACAGATCGCGGTCGAGGCGGCGGCGCTCCTTGCCGTCGGCGCCGTAGATGCGCACGCCGTCGGGGGTCACGGCCGTGACCTCGTCGAGCGCGGGCCCCGCGTCGGACGTGGTCACCAGCTCGCCGGTCTCGATCCGGCCGAGCACCGAGCGCCGCGGGACGTCGATCAGCACGATGCCGTTGCGCGTGGTCGCCGCCATCCGGTCGCCGCGCACGCGCAGCACGCCGATCGCCGCCTGGCCGACCTCCATGACACCGGCGGGCGCGCCGGCGCCGTCGAAGAAATGCACGCGCCCGTCGGCATCGCCGAGCGCGAAGCCGACCGGCAGCGCGGTGATCGCGCTCGCCCGGAAGCTCGAGAGCACGCGCTCCTCGTGGCGCATGCCGCGCGCGGCGAGCGCGATCATGAAGCGCAGGCCCGGCGTGTCGGCGCCGCGCCTCAGGGCCTCGGCGAAGTAGGCGAGGGCCGCGAGGCCGCGGTTGTCGTTGAGCTCGCGCCGGCCCTGGGCGACGAGGCCCGCGGTCAGCCGATCCTCGGCGAGCTTCGCCGCGTCGCGGGCGTCGCCGGCGCTCCTCTCGGCGGCGCTGCGGCTCTGGTTCGCCTGGAGCGACAGGTACGCCATCACGAGCGCCACGGCGGCGAGCGCGGCCATCGCGAACGCGATCAGGCCGCGACGCACGCGCCTCGCGCGGCGCGCGGCGCGATCGGAGGCGGCGGCGAACGCGCGCTCGTCGTCGGTGAGCGCCCCCGAGCGCGCCGCGAGCTTCCGCAGCTCGGCGAGCGCCTCGCCGTGCCACACCAGGTCCGCGCGGCGGCCCGCCTCGATCCAGCGCCGCGTGGCGACGCGCACGTCGCCGAGCAGCGCGCGGTCCGCCGCGTCCTCGCTGCGCCAGCGCGCCAGCCGGTCCCAGCGCTCGGCGAGGCACTCGTGGACGACCTCGACGATGTCGACGCCATCGTCCTCGCGCACCACGAGGAGGCGCGCGTCGATCAGGTGCCCCAGCACCTTCGTCGCTCCGGGGATCGCGGCCAGCTCGTCGCGCATCGCCGGGACGCGCGTGCCATCGCTCGCGACGAGGCGCGCGAACAGATCGCGCACGACCTCCTGGTCGCGGCGGGCGAGCGAGCCGTAGAGCTGGTCGGCGTACGTCGACAGCGCGCCCGCGACGCCGCCGAGCGCGAGGTACGATTCGTAGGTGATCCGCCGCGCGTCGCGGTCGCGCGAGCGCCAGAGCTGCGACGCGGTGAACGAGAGCAGCGGCAGCGACGCCGGCCGCCCCGCGACCTCGGCGACCATGTCGTCGACGACTGTCGGATCGACCGTGACGCCGGCGCGGCGTGCCGGCTCCGTCACGATGCGGCGCAGCGCCTCGGGCGGCGGCGTCGCGAGCACGAACACCTCGAACTTCCCGCGGAGGGCCTCCTCGCTCTCGATCACGGTCGCGAAGTCGTCGCGCAGCGTCACGATCACGCGCACCGGGGCGCCGGGCCCATCCGCCGCCGCGGCGAGCGTCTCCGCGAACCGCTGCCGCTCGGCAGCGTCCTGGCACAGCGTGACCAGCTCCTCGAGCTGATCGATCACCACGACCAGGCCGCGCGGTGCCCGCTCGCCCAGCGCGCGGAGCCGCTCGACGATCCCCGCGGTGTCCGAGCCATCTCCGGATAGATCGCCGATCGGCGGCGCCGCGCGAAGCGCAGCGACCGGATGCCGGCCGGGCCGCAGCGTGATCAGCTCGTAGCTCTCGGCCAGCCGCGCCATCACGCCGGCGTGGATGAACGAGCTCTTGCCCGCCCCCGACGGACCGAGCACCGCGATCATCGGAGCGCGCACGAGCCGGTTCGCGAGCGCCTCGATCTCGCGCTCGCGCCCCACGAACCGCCCGGCGTCCTGCACGCCATACGCGGCGAGGCCCGGATACGGCGACTCGTTGCCGTCCCTCGCGATCGTGTCGTCGTCCTCGGTGGTCAGCACCGCGAGCCGCGCGGCAGCGGCCTCGTCATCGCGCTCGAACCCCCACGGCGCCGCGACGAGCCGCGCCTGGCCGCGCGCGCTGCGCCACAGGAGGAACAGCTCCGGCTCCGCCGCCGGCAGCGGCGAGCGCACCTGGACGAGCGGCGACAGGATCACGGCGACCGCGCCGCGCTCGTCGAGCAGCGCGACCTCGCCATCCGGCAGCGGCTCGCCCCAGACGACCAAGCGCTCGCGGTTCCTGCGCCGCGCCCCGCACCAGCTCTCCGCCGCCCGGGCGCGCCCGACGACCAGCGTGTACGCGAGCAGCGGCTCGAGCGGCCGCAGCGCGTCCGCCGCCGTGGCGACGTCGGCCGCGAGGGCCGCGGCCGTCCGGGGCCGCTCGCGGTCGTCGAGCCGCTCCGCGAGCTGCTCCAGGACTGACGTCGCATCGACCGCCGCGCGCAGCGCGGACGAGAAGGCCGACCCGCGTTGTGCAGAAATTAGGTCGGACCTAATTACGCCATGCGCAAGTTGCGCAGAAATTAGGTCGGACCTAATTACGGGCGCCTCTGCGGCGGCCGCGCGCGCGAGCCAGAGCCAGGGGGCGCCGCCGTCGCGGCCGACCGCGGCGCGCGCTTTCTCGCGCAGCTCGGGTGTGGAGACATCATCGCCGAGCGACGCCAGGGCGATCACCGCGAGCCAGCGGCAGGTGATCGCGACGAGCTCGCGGAGCGCGGCGTCGGCCTCGACGGTCGTGGTGGCGCCGGCGAGGTGGGCGACGGCGTCGGCGATCGGCTGCGGCGCGCGGCGCACCCAGAGATCACGCGTCGCGGGATCGACGATCGGGACGGACTCCGGGACGGCGCCGCCGACGGCACGGCGGATCGCCTCGGCGAACGCGAGCGCGGTCGGCCACCGCGCGTCGGGGCGCTTCGCGAGCGCGCGGAGGATCGCGTCGGCGAGCGGCGGCGCGATGGAGCCGGGGAGGGGAGGCGGGGGCGCGAAGGCGTGCGCGCTGGCGAGCTCGGGGCGCGGCACGCCCTGGAACGGCAGCGCGCCCGAGACAGCGCGGTACGCGAGGATGCCGAGCGCGTAGATATCGGCGCGCGCGTCGACGTCGGCGGCGGACTGCCACTGCTCGGGCGACATGTAGTGCGGCGAGCCGAGCGTCGCGCCGTGGCTCGTCAGCTCCGTGTCATCCACGCCCGGCGAGACTTCGCCGCCGTCGGCCTTGGCGATGCCGAAGTCGAGCAGCTTGGGCAGCAGCTGCCCGGCGCGCTCGATCACCATGATGTTCGAGCCCTTGATGTCGCGGTGGACGATGCCGAGCTCGTGGGCGGAGTGGACGACCTCGCAGAGCCGCGAGAACAGCGGCGCAAAGACTGCGGGGTGGATCGCGCCGCGCTGCGCGATCAGCTCGTCGAGCGTAGCGCCCCGTACGTACTCCATCGCGATCCACAGCACGCCGTCGGGCTCGGCGCCGAACGCGTAGACGTGCGCCGCGTACGGATGGTCGAGGCGCGACGCGAGCTTGGCCTCGCGCAGGAAGCGCTCGACCCGGTTCGGGACGTTCGCGACCTCGCGACGCAGGACCTTGATGACCGCGCTGCGGCCCAGCGGCTGCTGCTCCGCGCGGTACACCTCGCCGGAGCCGCCCTCGCCGAGGCGCTCGACGATCGTGAACTTGCCGAGCGTGCGGCCGAGCAGCGAGGCAGCCGCGGGAGCGGCCGACGGGGTGGCGGGAGCGCCCGGCGCGGTCGCGGACGGGAGGATCTCCGTCGCGCTGTCGTCGTCGGAGCGGCCCACGGCGGGCAGCATAACGCGCGAGTGGTAGCCTTGGGCGTGCGCGACGAGCTGGCCATCTACTTCGCAGCGGCGGTCCGCGGCGGCAGTCACGAGCGGCTCGCCGCGCGCATCGAGGCGCTGTCGACGCTCGGACGCGTGACGACCGAGCACATGGCGTCGCCGCGCACGGTCGATCGCGGCGACGACGTCGCGATCTGGGCGCACGACCAGGCGCTGCTCGCGCGATCGCACGTGATGATCGCGGACGTCGCCGTGCCGTCGACGGGCACCGGCTACATGATCGCGCGCGCGGCAGCCCGTGGCATGCCGGTGCTGTGCCTGTTCGAGACCGGCCAGCGCGCGTCGGCGATGATCGCCGGCTCGCCCGATCTGACCACGCGGTTCTACGCCGACGACGGCGAGCTGCTCGCGCACGCGCGCGCGTTCCTCGTCGAGCACGCGTCGCGGCTGCCGGCTGCGCGCATCCAGCGGATCTTCCTCGCCGGCCCTCCCGGCTCGGGAAAGGGCACGCTCGGGCGCT
>JAEUJX010000560.1 GCA_016794545.1 Myxococcales bacterium | reverse complement strand
CAGGACGCGGGCGCCTGGAACGGGCGCGAGAGCGCGCCCTTCGCGTGCAGCACGGCGCCGAGCAGCATGAGGCCGTGGACGCCGCGCCGGCACTCGTCCAGGCGATCCGGTGGCAGCTCCGCGTCGACCTCCGCGCAGCGGGGCCCGGCCGCGCCGACGGCGCGCTCGACCTCGGCGAGCGCCGCGGCGTCGCGCTCCTCGCCGGAGAGGAACCACGCCTGCTCCTTCGCCGCGGCGAGCGTGTCGAGCCGCCGGGCCCGCGCCCGCATCGTCTCGAGCCGGGCGCGCACCTCGTCCTGGCCCGGCTCGTCGGCCAGATCGCCGAGCGCCTCGTCGAGCACCGACAGCGCATCGCCCGGACGGCCCGCCGCGATCGCTGCCCGCGCGCGGGTCTCGTCGCGCACCGCCTCGGCGTACACGCCGGCGCGGTGACGCAGCTGGGCGTCGCGCCGGATCACCAGGGCGGCGGTCGTGCCGATCGCCGCCATCACGACCGTCGCGGTGCCGACCGCCCACGCCGTGCGGTGCCGGCGGATCGAGCGCGCGAGCTTCTCCCACCACGCCTCGCGGTGCGCGCCGACGCGCTCGTTCGCGAGATGGCGCTCGACATCCGCCGCGAGCGCGCCCGCGTCGGCGTAGCGTGCCTCCTTCTCGGGCTCGGTCGCCTTCCGCGCGATCGCGCGGAGCGGCCGCGGCGATCCGCGCTCGAGCTGCAGCAGCTCGCCGAGCAGCTCGCCGAGCGCGTACACGTCGCTGCGCGCGTCTTGCTCGGCGACCTGTCCCGTCGCCTGCTCGGGAGGCATGTAGCCCGGCGTCCCGAGCACCGTGCCCTCCTCCTCGGCCGGGCCCTCGATCGGCCGCGCGAGCCCCCAGTCGAGCAGCACCGTCTCGCCGTAGTCGCCGACGATGATGTTGTCGGGCTTCACGTCGCGGTGCATGTGGCCCTGCGCGTGAGCGAACGCGACCGCGCGCGCGACGGCGAGATAGACCTCGAGCAGGTGGTGCCACGCCACGCCGCGCTCGTCGCCGCGCGAGCCGCCGAACGCGCGCATCAGCTCCGCCATCGTCTTGCCGCGGACGAGCTTCATCGAGTACCAGGGCGTCTCGCCCTCGGCGAGCTCGTGCACCGGCACGACCCCGGGGTGCTCGAGCCGCGAGGCGACGCGCGCCTCGGCGACGAAGCGCTGCCGGCCCTCGGCGTCGCGCGGCCGCGCCATCGTCTTCAGCGCGACCTCGCGGCCGAGCCCCGGGTCCTCGGCGCGCCACACCACGCCGAACCCGCCGCGGGCGTGGACCTCGATCAGCCGGTACCGGCCGACCGTCGCGCCCGGCTTCAGCGCGGTGGCCGCGGCGAGCTTCGCGCGCTCCTCCTCGCGTGCGAGCTCGCGCACCGCCTCGGGGACGCGCAGCGCCGGGAACCGCGCGAGGTAGTCGTCGACGGTCGTGCCCTTGCCGACGCGCCACGACAGCTCGAGGTCGATCGCGACGAGCTCGAGCAGCGTCGGGGCGCGGCGCGGATCGCCCTCGGGCGGCAGGAAGTCCTCGATGCGCGGCGGTCCCTGCTTCCACGCGGCCTCGAACCGCCGCCGCGCGTCCTCGTCGACCGTGACGACCGTCGCGGTCATGGCGGCGCCAGGTGTGAGGCCAGCTGCTCCCGCACCTTCTGGATCAGCCGGCGCACGGTGCGCTCCGAGCAGCCGAGCTTCTCCGCGATCTCCTCGTTCGTGAGGTCCTGGATCTTCAGCATCACGATCGCGCGCTCGTCCTCCGCGAGCGTCTCGAGCTCGGCCTCGATCTCGCTAGCGATCGCGGCCGCCTCCGGCGACGTCGCCTCGGCCGCGAGCTGCCCGACCTCCTCCGCCTCCATCGACACACCGCGGTGGACGTTGCGCTTGTCGCGCCCGTGATAGCGCGCCTGCTCGCGCGTCTTCGCGACCGCGATCGCGCACAGCAGGTGCCACAGCCGCTCGGCGTCCTCGAGCACGAGCTCGCCGCCCTTCACCCGTCGGAGGAAGGTGCGGCACACCGACTGGACGACGTCCTCGGCGCCGACGCGGCGGCGCAGCGCGGCCGCGAGTCGCCGATCCGCGACCTCGTGGAGCAGCGGCCCGTACTCGGTCCAGAACCGCCGCACGGCCGCCGGCTCCCCCGCACGCAGCCCGGCGGCCAGCGCCTCCCAGTCGGTGCCCTCCATCGTCACGCACCGCCATCGTAACGCAGACGTCCGCGACGTGCCCGCGTGCGTGGCCGTGCTCGTGGTCGCCGTGCCGCGCGCGCTATGCTCGCGCCGTGCGTGACCTCGAGCGGTTCGGCCGGATCGCCCTGTCGTGCGTGCACCGCGAGCACCCGCACAAGCTCGATCACGTCGTACGCGTGCCGGGCGATCTGCGCGGGCCGCGCGAGCTGCACCCGGCGTTCTTCGGCGCGTACGACTGGCACTCCGCCGTGCACGCGCACTGGACGATCGCGCGCGTGCACCGCGAGCACCCGTCGCCGGAGCTCGCGGCCGCGCTCGACACGACGTTGACCGCGGAGAACCTCGCGGTCGAGGCCGCCTACCTCGCCGCGAACCCGACGTTCGAGCGCATGTACGGCTGGGCATGGCTGCTCGAGCTCGCGCGCGAGCTCGCAGGCACGCGCTGGGCCGGCGCCCTCGCGCCGTGCGTGGAGGCGATCGTCGGCCACCTGCACGCATTCCTGCCGAAGCAGCGCCACCCGATCCGCACCGGCACCCACGCGAGCACCGCGTTCGCGCTCGGGCTCGTGCTCGACTACGCGCGCGCCGCCGGCGATCGGGCGCTCGACGCGCTCGTCACCGAGCGCGCCCTCGCCTACTTCGCCGCGGATGCCGATGCGCCCGCGCTGTGGGAGCCGGGCGGCGATGACTTCCTCTCGCCGATCCTCGTCGAGGCGGATCTCGTGCGCCGCGTCGCGCCGGACTTCCCGGCGTGGCTCGATCGGTTCTTGCCTACATCGGCACCGGGACTCTCGGTCCCAGTGCAAACGACTGACCGCAGTGACGGCAAGCTCGCTCACCTCGACGGTCTGAACCTGTCGCGCGCGTGGTGCTTCGCAGCGCTCGCGAGCGCGTTTCCCGACGGAGATCCGCGGCGCGCGGCGTTCGCGCAGGCGCATGCGCACCACGCGCAGGCCGGACTCGCCGCGGTCGGTACCGGCGAGTACATGGGCGATCACTGGCTGGCGACGTTCGCGACCTATCTCGTCGTTCGCGAGCGCGAGACAGCCCCCGTCAGTTGATTGTTCGCCGCCGCTGGACGACGCTACGTCTCGCATGAGGACCCGCGCGTCATCTGCTCCCTTGGCCGCGATGCTCGCCCTTGCCTGCGTTCCCGCCTGCGTCGTCGAGGACGATCCCGACGCGCTCGGCGAGTACGTCTCCGAGATCAACCTGAACAACTACGTGCTGCCGTCGCTGTCGCCGGACGAGCGCGCCGCGATCGTGTCGCGCTACGACGCGATCGATCCGACGGACCTCGTGCCGCGCGGCCTGCTCGAGGACGCGCTCGTCTACTTCGACGTCAACCAGGCGTACATCCCGAAGCAGCGCTACCTCGCGGTCGCCGACTTCTCGCTCTACTCCGGCAAGAACCGGTTCTGGCTCGTCGACCTGCAGACCGGCGCCGTCGAGCCCCACAAGGTCGCGCACGGCAACGGCAGCGACCCGGACCACGACGGGTACGCGAACACGTTCGGCAACACCGAGGGCTCGAACATGACGTCGCTCGGCTTCTACCTGACGGGCGAGGTCTACGACGGGACGCACCCGCACTCGATGCGGCTCGACGGCCTCTCGCGGGACGGCAGCCCGAACGGGATGGCGAACACGAACGCGCGCGAGCGCCTCATCGTCATGCACGAGGCGTCGTACGTGGACGATGCGAGCAGCTCGAAGCAGGGCCGCAGCA
>JAEUJX010000539.1 GCA_016794545.1 Myxococcales bacterium | reverse complement strand
GCGCGATCGGATCGCCCGTGTCGTGATCGCGCGCGAGCCCGATGATCGCACCGGTGGTCCGCGTCACCCGCGCGTCGGCGGGCGGCGCCGTGGCGCGCGGGGCGCCGGCACATCCCGCCAGGACGAGCGCGAGGATCACGGTCCGCACCACCCGAGCATGCGTCGAGCCGGCCTCAGCGCCAAGACCTCGGGGGCTGGCAGTGTCCAACCCGGCGAATGGACGGCGCATCACCGGCAAGACCCACGGCGTCGCACGTGCGTAGAATGCACGGCATGGTGCGCGCGATCCTCCTGGGACTGCTGGCGATCTCCGCGGCGGCCGGCTGCAAGAGCGGCGGTGAGGGCGCGCCCACCGTGGAGCCAGGCAAGACGGTCGGCAAGGTGGTCGAGCTGAAGGGCTCGGTCCGCGCGACGCGCGGCGACACGACGCGCACGCTGGCGGCCGGGGGCGAGGTCAGCGGTGACGACGTGATCGAGACCGGCGGCGATGGCCGCGTCACCATCGTGCTCGCGCACAACAACGCGACCTGGGACCTCGGGCCGAACAAGAAGGAGCAGGTCAGCGCCTCGATGGCCTGGTCGCTCGCGAAGGCGGAGCGCGCGGCGGGCAGCGTCGACGAGACGACGACGGCCGCCGGCCGCCATGCCGAGCGCCACGCCGCGACGGGCGGCGAGAGCGCGGGAGCGCCCGCCGAGAAGCGCGAGCGCGAGGCCGCTCCGGCGAGCACGGATCCGGCTCCCGCCGCCGCGACGGCACCGGCCGAGCCGACGCGTGCTCCGACGGCGCCTGCGCCGGGTGGCGCTCCGCCGCCGTCGGCGGACAGTGCGGCGCCGCCGCCGGTGCAGGCACCGACCGCGGCGGTCACGGCCCCGCCACCGCCACCGCCACCGCCGGCCGATCCGCGGCGGGTGCCGGAGAAGGCCGCGGACAAGGCCACCGCGAACGCCAAGGGCGGCGGCGGCGCGAAGACCACGCGCGGCGGCGGCGACGAGCTCGACGCGCTGCTCGAGGGCGGCGGCGGCAAGTTGCAGAAGCGCGCGCCGAGCGGCGGTGGTGGTGGCGACGCCGCCGCGCCCGATCCAGCGACGATCCGCGCCGCGCTCCAGGCGCAGATGCCGGCGCTGCGCGCGTGCGTGAGCGCCTCGGGCAAGGACAAGCTGACGATCACGCTCGAGGTCACCGCGGGCAAGACGACGATCACGCTGCCCGACGGGACGGACGCCGACCGCGCGTGCTTCGCGAAGGTCGCGACGGCGATCAAGCTGTCGGGTACGACCGCGAAGGGCATCGCGGTCTCGATCCCGAAGGCGAACTGATCTCCGTCAGTACCGGATCGTCTCGGCGGGCAAACCGAGCTCGTCGAGGATCGCCGGCAGGGCCGCACGGTCGGGTCCCTTCCAGTGCAGATCATCGAGCGAGCACGCGATCGGACAGTCGGTGCGCAGCGTCGCGAGCGTGGTGTAGAGCGCGGCGTCGGCGCGGTTCGCGCGCAGCGTGGCGGCGAGCTTGTCGGCGCCGCGGACGGCGACGTTCCAGGTCGCGTGGTCGTCGGGGATCTGCGCGACGTGCTTCCACGCCGTCAGGACCTTCGCGGCGGAGCTCTTGCCCCACCCCGGCAGGCCGGGGATGCCGTCGGCGGTGTCGCCGACGAGGCCGAGCAGGTCCGGGATCGACGCGGGCGGCACGCCGTGCTTCTCGATCACGGCCGCCTCGTTCAGGTAGACGTCCTTCCACCGGTCCCAGCACACGACGCGGTCGCCGATCACGCACTGGCACATGTCCTTGTCGACCGCGGCGATCACCACGCGCTCGACGGCCGGGTTCGCTGCCGCGCGCGCGGCGGCGGTCGCGATCGCGTCGTCGGCCTCGAACTCGATCATCGGCCACACGCGCAGGCCGAGCGCCGCGGCGCAGCGCTCGGCGAGCTCGAACTGCGAGACCAGCCGCGGATCCAGGCCCTCGCCGGTCTTGTAGTGGGGAAACAGGTCGTTGCGGAACGACTCGATCACGTGGTCGTACGCGACGCCGGCGTGCGTGATGCCGCCGCGCGCGAGGAGCCCCCCGAGGCTGCGCAGCACGACCCGGGCGGCACCGACCTCCCGGCCCCGGTGCTCGGCGGGCGGGGCGCCGAACCAGGCTCGGAACAGCTCGTAGGTGCCATCGAACAGGTGAACCTGCACGGCGACGACGGTACAACCTCGCCATGCCCATGTCGCGCCGAAGGATCGTCGCGCTCGCGCTCGCGCTGGCGCTCGGCCACGTCGCGTCGTGTGGGCCCACGAAAGGGACTGGCGTGAACGAACCCGGCGCGACGTCGCCGCTCGCCGCGGACGCGGTGGCCGGCATCTCGGACAAGGCGCTCAAGACCATCGTCGCCGCTCACTGGGAGTTCATGATGCGGTGGGCGCCGACCTGGGCGACGACGCTCGGCGATCACCGCTACGACGACAAGCTCGCGCGGCGCGACGTCGCGTCGATCGCGAAGCTGGAGGCCGAGCGCGCCGAGCTGCACGCCGCGCTCGACAGGATCTACCCGTCGCGCCTCGACGCGCGCGACCGCGTGACGCACGCGCTGCTCCGCGAACGGCTCGCGACCGAGATGGGGCTGGAGCGCTGCAAGTTCCACGAGTGGACCGTCGACTCGGGCGGCGGCAGCGTGTTCGGCGAGCTGTCGTATCTCGTCGAGTCGCACACCGTGAAGACCGCCGCCGACGCGCGGAACCTCATCACGCGGCTCGGCCAGGGCCCCGAGCTCGTCGACGACACGATCGCGAACCTCCGGCTCGGTCTCGCGCACGGCCGCGTCGCCTCGGCGGAGAAGATCCGGCGCGCGATCGACCAGCTCGATGGAGAGCTCGAGAAGGGCGTCGATGCGTGGGCGATGATGCAGCCGGCGTGGGCGACGGTGAGCGGCGAGGACCCGTGGGGCGAGGGCACGCGGGACCGGGCGTACGCCGAGCTACGCGACGTCGTGACGACGAAGCTGGTCCCCGCGTTCGTGCGCTACCGCGACTTCCTCCGCGACGAGCTGAAGCCGAAGGCGCGCACCGACAAGGAGGGACTCGCGGGGCTGCCCGACGGCGAGAGCTGCTACCGCGCGACGATCGCGAGTCACGTCGGGCTGCCGCTGTCGCCCCAGGAGCTGCACCAGCTCGGCCTCGACGAGATCGCGCGCACCGATGCCGAGCTCGCCGCGCTCGGCGAGCGTGTCCTCGGAACCAAGGGCCTCGCGGCGACGATCGCGAAGCTCCGGGACGACAAGTCGCTCTACTTCACGTCGCGCGAGGAGATCCTCGCGACGGCGCAGCGGGCGCTCGACCGCGCGAAGGCGGCGACGCCGAAGGTGTTCTCGTCGCTGCCGAAGACCGACTGCATCATGCGCGAGATCCCGGAGTACGAGGCGCCGTACACGACGATCGCGTACTACCGCCAGCCGCACTACGACGGCTCGAAGCCGGGCGAGTACTTCGTCAACACGTACAAGCCCGAGACGCGGCCGCGCTTCGAGCTCGAGGCGCTGACCTGGCACGAGTCGATCCCCGGCCACCACACGCAGATCGCGCTCTCGCAGGAGCTCGGCGCGATGCCAGCGTTCCGCAAGCTCGATGGCTCGACCGCTTACGTCGAGGGCTGGGCGCTCTACACCGAGCGGCTCGCGGACGAGCTCGGCCTCTACACGGCGGACCTCGATCGGATCGGCAAGGTCAGCTACGACGCGTGGCGCGCCTCGCGGCTCGTCGTCGACACCGGCCTCCACGCGATGGGCTGGTCGCGCGCGCAGGCGGAGGAGTTCATGCGCACGCACACCGCGCTGACCGAGGTGAACATCTCGAACGAGGTCGATCGCTACATCGGCTGGCCCGGCCAGGCGCTCGCGTACAAGGTGGGCCAGCTCGAGATGTTCAAGCTCCGCGCCGAGGCCCAGCAGAAGCTCGGCGCGAAGTTCGACCTCAAGGGCTTTCACGCGACGGTGCTCGGTGCCGGCGCGGTGACGTTGCCGGTGCTCCGGCAGCTCGTCGTCGCCTGGATCTCCGACGCCTCGCGATGACCGAGCGTCCCGCAGGGCCCGGCCCCGCCGGACCGCACAGCAGCGCCGAAGACGGCGCGAAGCACGATCGCCTCGTCCGCGGCCTCGGGCCGTGGGCCGCGGCCTCGCTCACCGTCGGCACGATCATCGGGACCGGCGTGTTCCTGAAGGCCGGCGTGATGGCGCAGCTCGGCGGCTCGGCCGTGTGGGTGCTCGCCGCGTGGGCGGTCGCCGGCGTCCTGTCGTTCACGGGCGCGATGACGTACGCCGAGCTCGGCGGCATGTACCCGCACGCCGGGGGCGAGTACGTGTACCTGCGGCGCGGGTACGGCCCGCTCATGGGCTACCTCTACGCATGGAACCGGTTCTGGATCGTCACGCCGGGGGCGATCGCGGCCTACGCCGTCGGCAGCGCGACGTTTCTCGCGCCGGTGATCGGCACCGACGGAGGCTCTGTGCCGCTCGCGCTCGCGCTGATCGCCGGGTTCACCGCGATCAACTGCCTGAACGTGCGCGCCGGCGGCACGCTCCAGACGGTGCTGACGGTCATGAAGGTCTTGATGATCCTCGCGATCGGCCTCGGCGCGCTGTTCGCATCGTCGGGCGACTGGAGCCGCGTGACCGCGAGCGGAGAGTTCCCGGGCGCCGGCGCGTTCGGCGCGCTCGTGCTCGCGGCGCTGTGGGCGTACGACGGCTGGAACAACCTGCCGATGGCGGCGGGCGAGGTGAGGGATCCGGCGCGGAACCTGCCGCGCGCGATCGTCGGCGGAGCGCTCGGCGTGCTCGCGATCTACGCGCTCGTCAACGTCGGGTACTTTCGCTCGCTGCCGTTCGAGGAGATCGTGACGGCGAGCTCGACGAAGTACCCCGACGCGCCGAGCGTCGCGCAGAAGGCGGCGACCACGTTCCTCGGCGGGCCCGCGTCTGCGCTGCTCGCGATCGCGATGACCGTGTCGGCGGTGAGCGCGATGAACGGCTCGATGTTGACCGGCGCGCGCGTGCCGTACGCGGTGTCGCGCGACGGGCTCGCGCCGAGGTTCCTGTCGAAGCTCAACGCGGCGCGGGTCCCCGCCGTCGCGGTCGTGGTGCAGGGCGCGCTCGCGTGCGTCTTCGCGCTGTCGGCGCGCTTCGATCAGCTGACCGACGCGGTGGTGTTCGCGTCGTGGCTGTTCTACGCGCTCAACGCCGGAAGCGTGCTGAGGCTGCGCCGCCGGGTCCCCGACCATCCGCGGCCGTTCCGCGTGCCGGGCTTCCCGGTCGTGCCCGTCGTGTTCGTCGTGCTCGCGACGCTCCTGCTGGTGAACACCGTCGTGACAGCGCCGGCACCGTCGGCCTTGGGTCTGGGCATGACCGCCGTCGGAGCGCTCGTGTATCTGGGCCTTTATCGGCGTCCGGTTTCGCTTGCAACAAAGCGCAACGGTGACCACCATGAAGGCATCGAATCGCAAGGGGATCGAACTTGAACCACCTCTATCTCGGAGCCGTCGCATTTGGAGCCACCCTGCTCCTCGCGTCGCTCGTGTTCGGCGGCAAGGACACCGACACGGACTCCGGGCACGATGCCGACGCCGATGTGGGCCTGGCGTGGGCCCCGGTCGGGTCGCTGAGGTTCTGGGTGTTCATGCTGACGTTCGGCGGCGGTGCCGGGCTCGCGCTCGGCTGGCTCGGCTCGAGCACGGTGGTGTCCGCGATCGGCGCCGGCGCGGTCGGCTGGATCGCGGGCGCGGTCGCGGTCACGGTCGTGCGCTCGCTCTCGAGGAACAGCGTGTCGAGCGAGGTCGCGTTGACGGAGCTGGTCGGCCTCGCCGGCACGGTGACGCTCCCGGTCGGCCCGGGGCGGCCCGGCAAGGTGCGCGTCGAGGTGAAGGGGATGGCCGAGGACTACGTCGCGAATCTCGTCGAGGACGATGGCGCGGAGCTCCCCACGGGGGCGCCGGTGCTGATCGTGGCAGAAGGCGAGCGCGGGTCGTTGCTCGTCGCCAAGGCCGAGATGTAGCGTCGACGGGCCCGGGGGGACTGGGCCCGTGCGAGCGAGTGTTTGGCCGTCGGGGCGAGTGCGCCGGCGGATTGGTGTTCCTACGAGGAGGCTGTTGTCATGGACAAGATCCCACCGGAGATTCTCGGCGGAGTCGGCGCAGGCGTCGGCTTCCTGCTGTTCATCTTGATCGTCTATCGATCGCTACTTCGGATCTGTCGTCCGAACGAGATCCTGATCTTCTCGGGACGGAAGCACAAGACACCCGACGGGAAGACGGTCGGCTACCGCGTCGTGTTCGGCGGCCGCGGCATGCGGATCCCGATCGTCGAGACGGTCAGCCAGATGGACGTCTCGCTGATCAGCGTCCCGATGGCCGTCACCGGCGCGTACTCGGAGGGCGGCATCCCGCTCAACGTCCACGCGATCGCGAACATCAAGATCTCGACGGACCCGCGCTACGTGGGCAACGCGATCCAGCAGCTGCTCGGCAAGACGCGCCAGGAGATCGCGCGCATGGTGAAGGAGACGCTCGAAGGTCACCTCCGCGGCGTGTGCGCGACGCTGACGCCCGAGGACATCAACCAGGACCGCCTGAAGTTCGCGAAGCAGCTCGAGATCAGCGCGGGCTCGGATCTCCAGAAGCTCGGGCTTGAGCTCGACGTCCTGAAGATCCAGCACATCGCCGACGATCGGAACTACCTCGAGAGCATCGGCCGCCAGCGGATCGCCGAGATCCTGCGTGGCGCCGAGATCGCGGAGAGCGATGCGGTGCGCCAGGCCGAGCAGGCCGAGGCCGCGGCGCGTGCGCGCGCCGAGGTCGCGATGACGAACGCGCAGGCGACGGTGCAGCGCAAGCAGAACGAGCTGCGGCAGATCAAGGCCGAGGTCGACGCCGACGCCCGCTCCGAAGAGGTGCGTGCGGAGGCTGCGGGGCAGCAGGCCCGCGCGGAGGCCGACCTCGAGCTGCAGAAGATGCGTGGCGAGCTCGAGGCGCTCCGCCTCGAGGCCGAGGTCACGATCCCCGCGGACGTCGACGCGCAGGTGCGCGAGCTGTTCGCGGCGGGTCAGGCCGCGCCGATCGCGGCCGACGGTGAAGCGATGGCGAAGTCGCTCCAGGAGGTCGCGGGCGCGTGGAAGGACAGCGGCGGCCGCGCGATGGACATGTTCGTGCTCCAGCACCTCGACGGCATCTTCGGCGACGTCGCGAAGGCGGCGGGGCGCGTGAAGGTCAACGAGGTCAACCTGATCGACGGCGGCGACGGCGCGACGCTGCCGGCGTACGCGGCCGCGTACCCCGCGACGGTCGGCAAGCTGCTCGGCGAGGTGAAGGCCACGCTCGGCATCGACATCGCGAAGGCGATCACCGGAACGTCCACCACCAACAACAGCCCCGCGGGGAGCTGAGGAGCGAGCACCATGCAGAACCTACTACTCGTCGGAGGGATCGCCGTCGTCGGCACGCTGCTGCTGATGGCGATCATCATCTCGCGCATGATCTACATCTGCCCGCCCAACGAGGTGCTGATCTTCTCGGGCTCGCACCGCAAGGTGCCGGGAACCGACAAGACGATCGGCTACCGCATCATCCAGGGCGGCCGCGGCATCCGCATCCCGCTGATCGAGGTCGTCGACCGGATGAACCTCACGAACATGGTGATCGAGCTGCGCGTGCAGGGCGCGTACTCGCGCGGCGGCATCCCGCTCAACGTGCAGGGCGTCGCGAACGTCAAGGTGTCGAGCAAGAGCACGCAGCTCGCGAACGCGATCGAGCGCTTCCTCGGCATGACGCGCGAGCAGATCATGCAGGTCGCGCGCGAGACGCTCGAAGGTAACCTCCGCGGCGTCCTCTCGACGCTGACGCCGGAGGAGGTCAACCAGGACCGCGAGAAGTTCGCGAGCGCGCTCGTCCACGAGGCGGATCACGATCTCGCGCGGCTCGGCCTCGAGCTGACCACGCTGATGATCCAGCACGTCAGCGACGACAAGGGCTACCTCGACTCGATCGGCCGCCGGCAGACCGCCGAGCTGCTCATGAAGTCGCGGATCGCCGAGGCGGAGAACCACGCGCTCTCGAACGAGAACGCGGCGACGAACTTCCAGAACCAGGAGATCGCGAAGATCGACGCGCAGATCGCCACCGCGCGCGCCGAGGGTCAGCGCCGGATCGCCGAGGCGCAGACGCGCAAGGGCGCGCTCGTCGCCGAGAGCAAGGGTCAGGTCCAGGCGCTGCTCGCGAAGGCGACGGCCGAGCTCGCGGTTCAGCGTGCGCGGCTCGCGCAGGTCCGCTTCCAGCTGGTGGCCGACAAGATCAAGCCGGCCGAGGCGAAGAAGGCGCAGATGGTCGCGCAGGCGCGCGGTGCTGCCTCGAAGATCGTGGAGGAGGGCAAGGCGAGCGCGCAGGCGATCCGCTCGCTCGCGCAGACCTGGGCGCAGGCCGGCGACAGCGCGCGCCAGATCTTCATCGCGCAGAAGCTGCAGAACCTCGTCGGTACGATGATGAGCACGGTCGGTGACATCCCGGTCGACAAGCTCACGGTGATCGACAAGGAGCTCGCGGCGAACGGCTCCAACTTCGCCGTGAAGGCCGCGATCACGGCCGAGCAGCTGAAGCAGATGCTCGGCGTCGACGTCGCCGCGGCGGTGCAGCGTCTGTCGCTGCCCGCGGGGCAGAAGCCCGAGCGCGGCTGATGAAGCAGCTCGCCGCGATCGACGCGCTGTTCGCGGACAGGAAGGTCGATCAGGCGATGGGCCGCCTGTTCGAGCTGATCGAGAGCGGGCGGCATGGCGACACGCTGATGGACTGGATCCTCCAGCGCGTCGGTGACCCGCATCCCCAGGTCGGCTCGCACATCGCGCTCGCCGGTGGCGCGCTGGTCGAGGGCGGGGCCCCGGCCGGGGCGCTCGGGCGGGCGATCGTGGCGCCGGTGATCCGGGCGCTGCGGGATGCGCACCGGATGATCGCGTACGCCCAGCAGTCCGGGCACGCACACGCGCACGACCACGACCACGACCACGACCACGACCACGATCACGATCACGATCACGATCACGACCACGACCACGATCACGATCACGACCACGACCACGATCACGACCATGACCACGACCACGACCACGACCACGATCACGACCATGCGCTGGAGATCGGCGGGTTCGCGCTGACGGAGGAGGACCTCGGCGCGATCGCGAAGGAGGACGCCCTCGCGGTGCAGGCGTGGTTCTCGCTCGACATGTGGTACCGGCCCGCGGTCGCGTGCTGGACGCGCGACGGGGCCGTGTTGCGCGAGGTGCAGGCGAACGAGGAGCTGCGCGACGCGGTCGAGGCGATCGGGCGCGAGACGCAGACCTCGTACTGGCTGTCGATCTTGCTCGACGCGCTCGGCGACGAGCCGCTGATCGTGCTCGTCCCCGAGCTCGGCGAGGCGTGGACGATGACCGCGAAGGGCGTCGTCGACATGGGGCAGTTCACGGTGCTCGCCTCGCGCGCGCTCGCGAATCCGCTGAAGCGCGTCGGCTACTCGGGCCCGGCGACGGATGCCGAGCACGCCGTGATGACGGGCGAGGCCGACCAGAGCGGGGAGGGCGGCTACAGCTCGAGCTTCGCGTTCTATCCGGTCGAGGCGACGGACCCCGAAGACGGCCTGCCACGCGACGGCCTCCACCTGTGGGAAGCGCCGGGCGGCACCGGCACGCACAGCCTGCCGGGCGACTTCCAGCCCGGCTCCCTGCCGCCGATCTCCCTACGCGCCGCCTTCGGCGACGCTGCGCGGCCCGGCGAGCCGGGCCTTGCCGACAACGCGCGCGTGCTCGTGATGGTCGGGCCGAACGCACCCGGTCTGCGCTTCGTCCGCATCATCCAGTCGGCGCGCATGTTCGACGCGCTGAAGGCCTCGATCACGAACGTGACGAAGCTGCCCGACGAGCAGGCCGCGAGCTTGCTCGCGATGGCGAAGCAGCGCGGCGCCGGCGCACGCGCGACCTAGCTGCGCCCGGCGGATTGCTTCAGCAGCGCGACGAGCCGATCGTTCCGGCATTCGATCGCGATGTCGAGTGCGGACTGACCTCGGTAGCCCGCCACGTCGACGGCTCCCGCCTGGAGGAGTAGCTCGACAACATCGAGTCTCGCACCCGCCTCGATGAGCGGAGTGCATCCGTCGGCCCGCGCGCGGTTGGGATCCGCGCCGTGCTCCAGCAGCGCCGCGACGACCTCGGCGGGATGGATCTTCGCGGCGAGCGTCAGCACCGTGTCGCTCTTCTCGTGGGCGGATCCCGGCGATTGATGGTTGACGTCAGCACCGGCAGCGAGGAGCGCACGCGCGACCTTCTCCGTCGCGGCCAGCATGAGCAGCGACCAGCCCTCGTCGACGCTGAGCGACACGTCGAGCCCCGCGGCAATGAACGCTTCGACGATCGGAAGCTTGCCGCGCTCCACCGCCCATGCCGCAGCGGCGCGCTCCCCCGACACGTAGTTCGGGTCGGCGCCGGCTGCGAACGCCCGAGCGACAGCCTTCGCGTCGTCGGCGAGCACGGCAGCGTAGAGCGCGCTGTTCGGAGCGGAATGGCGCTTCGCAGGCGCTCTCTTCGCAGGCGCCTTCTTCGCGGGCGCCTTCTTCGCGGGCGCTTTCTTCGCGGACGCTCTTGGGGGGGGCGCCTTCTTCGCCGGCAGCTTCTTCGGGGGCGCCTTCTTCGACCGTTTCATGCGGGGACGACGATAGCTCGGGCGCGGATGTTTCCGAGGAGACGCCGATGTCCGGGATCGAACAACGCTCGTCCGAGAAATGGGGACTGGGGCCCCATTCTCGGACGCTCTGGTTACATGGGTTGCCGGCGTCCGAGATCCGGACGCGTCTGCAGCGCCGGCCGGCACATCTCGCGCAGTTGCGCGGCAGACCTGCGCGGCGCGCAGCCTGCACGCGGGGCTCGCATGTCGTCGATCGACGCGAAAGGTGCAGTGCTATGCTTCCAGTCAACTCAATGCCGGAACCCGAACGGCCCGAGTCCTCGCGGATCCGCCGCCTCAAGCGCTCCGAGTACGAGCGCCTGGCGGAGTCTGGGGCCTTCGACGACGAGAAGGTCGAGCTCCTCGACGGGATCATCTTCGAGATGAGCCCGCAGGGCCTCGAGCACTCGGACCTGGTCGCGCTGCTCAACGAGCTCGTCGTCAAGGCGCTCCCGCCGACGCACCAGCTGCGGCCACAGTTGCCGTTCGCGCTCTCGGACTACTCCATGCCAGAGCCTGATCTCGTGGTAGTCCCGCGCAGGCCGTTCGGCGCCGGCCACCCGACCGAATCGGTGTGGATGGTCGAGGTCTCGGCCACGTCGTTGTCGTTCGACCGCGACGTCAAGCTGACGCTGTACGCCGCTGCCGGCGTTCCCGAGTACTGGATCGTCAATACGGTGGACATGCAGATCGAGGTGCATCGTCAGCCTGCCGGGAAGCGCTTCCGCTCCGTACAGACCTGTGATCGATTCGCGCGCGTGAGTCCGCTGGTGTTCCCGGCGATCAGCATCTGCCTCGATGACCTGATCGGTGCCTCCGGGACCTGAGCCCTCGCAGAGCGAGCCGGTCAGCCGAGCGAGCGGTAGCGCAGCGCATTGACATAGGTTCCGCCGAACAGCGCGGGATAGATCGTCACGAGCTCGTCGCGGCGTGATCGGAGCGAGTCGTACGCGCTGCGCGCGACGCGGACCTCGCCGGCCGGATGGTACTGCCCGCGTTTGTCGGCGGCGAGCCCCACCAGGGACAGGGCGCGGTCGACGATACCGTCCAGGACCAGGATGTCGACTCCAGCCGCGAGCAACTCGGGCCGCGCGACCAGCAGCTCGAGCTTGAGGATCTCGACGAGCGCGTCGTCGAGGTCGTGATCGGCGCACAGCACCTTCTCGCGCAGCTCCTCGTGCCCGAACACGACGCGCACGCGCAGCTGGGCGCCGAGCGCGGCGATCGCCGGTGGGAAGATCGACGGATCGAAGACGCTCGTGAACTCCGCGCGCGTCTCGGTCTCGCAGACCTCGTACATCGGTCGACGGTCCGGGCTGACGACCTGGATCCACCAACCGCGCTCGACATCGGAGTACAGGAGCGGCTTGTCGACCTCGATGCGAGAGCCGCACGCGCACGGCGTGCTCATCAGCGTCCGGGCCAGCACCCACTCGCGAACCGCTGGCAGGCGATCGACGCTGTAGCTGTCGGCGACCTCGACCCGGTCGAGCCTGCCGCAGCGCGTGCAGGTGACGTCGATCGTGTAGCGCGTCGACATCAGGGCCCGACGGGAATGGGCGTCCAGCTGTTGTCCTGCTGCTCGCGCGCCGACGAGGTCGTGATCTTCGCGTCCTTGTCGAACCGGAGCACGAGCCGGTCCGCCAGGTGCCGCTCCTCGAGCAGCTGACTCGGGCGGGGCCGGTACAGCGTGAACGTCGCGCCTGTCTTGTCGTACGCCAGGACGCCGCGGTCGCGGCCGAGGCGTTTGCCCTCGTCGTCGAACACCTGCCACCCGAACGCGCTCGGCGACGAGGCCCAACCCGCCGTCACCACGCCGCCGATGCGCAGCACTTCGAGCAACAGGCCGCGGTCGATCGGCTTGGCGGGAAATCCGATCGCGTGTAGATACCGGGTGACGTCGGCCTGTCCGCCGGCGCCGACGAGCTTGCCGTCGGCGATGATCATGCTGCCCTTGTACGTGGACTCTCTCCCGGCGAACGCCTCGTACGCGAACAGGTAGTCGATGCGGCTGCCATCCGGTGCGGCCAGCGGCTTGATCACGAGCCGCGTGTAGCTCGGCCGATCGTCGAGCCATGGCTGGAGCAGCGCGAGCGCGGCATCGGCGGCTCGCTTCCATCCGGCATCGGGGAGTTGGCGATCGATCTGCACGGGCATCTTCCTCGATGGCTTGGAGGGTCCGGGGGCTGCCGGCGCCTCGGCGACGGCGATCGGGGGGACGGGCTCGCCGGCGGGCTTCGCGTTCTCGCTGGTGTGCGAGGAGCAGGCGGAGCACGCGAGCGCGAGGAAGACGAGAGGTCCGGTCACGAGCCCACGCGCTCCGCTCCGCCGCCCGTCGCGACCTCCGTTGCCGGCGCCTCGGCTCCGGGCGAAGCCTTCGCGGGGGGCGCTGCCGCGAGGCCGAGCTCGGAGGGCTCCGCCTTCGTCAGCTCGTTGAAGAAGTCACCGATGTCCAGGCCGCCGATCGGCGGCGGCACCTTTCCGTTCGTGTAGCGCGCAGTGTACATCTCGGCGAAGTTCTCGCCGACCGAGTACGTGCTGTAGCTGCTCACGCGGTGGTTGTAGATGCTCGCGTGATACTGCTGCCACTTTCCGCCGGCGAACATCGTGACGGTGTTCTGCTCGCCGTTGATACCGTGCGGGAACTGCCACCCGGCCCCCGGAAAGCTACCCTTGTTCTCGTTCACGGTCTTGACCAACACGGTCGCGCCGAGATCGCTGATGCCGCGGATGCGGTCGAGCGCCTCTTCCGGCGAGCCGAGGTCGGTGGCGATCTTGTGCGAGGCCTGCGACGCGAGCCCGCCTTCGACGATGCCGGTAAGGAACGTCCGGATCTGTGCGCCGGTGTAGCGCAACAGCTTCGAGGGGATTCCGCCGGCGCCGGGCTTCTCGATCTCGTAGGTCTTGCCGTCGAGCGAGGAGCTGAAGCCGAGCATGCGCGC
>JAEUJX010000511.1 GCA_016794545.1 Myxococcales bacterium | reverse complement strand
CAGCCTCGGTCGACACCGGGGGCGGCGCGCCGATCCGAGGCTCGCTGCTCGGCGCGGTCGTCGGTGGCACGGACGTGGGACGCAGGGGCGGCGCCGTCGTCGGCGGTGCGATGCCCCTCGGCTCGCGGCGCTGCGCGGATGCTCGTGTGGAGGTGTGGTCGTTCGGCGCGGGCGATGGCGCGCGCTCCGTCGCCGTGCGCGTGGGCTCGCGCAGGTCGGGCGAGACCACCGGCGGGGAGCGGTCTGGACGCGTGACGGCGGCGGATGATGGCGATGCGGTGGCGTTGCTCGCCGCCGCCGTCGCAGGCGCGGCGGGTGGCGTCGCAGGCGCGGCGGGTGGCGTCACCTGCGCGGCGGGTGGCGTCACCTGCGCGGCGGGTGGCTCGGTGTCGGAGCCTGCCGTCCTCGCGATGGCCGGCGGATCGGCCTCCGTTACGAGGCGTGGAGTCCGACCGGTGTTCGCGAGCTGGAGCGCCTGCTCGTGGCGCGCGAGCTGGTCGGCGATGTCGGGCGGGATCGCGCGCGGCGCCGGATCTCCGGAGCACAGCTGCTGGCGATCGGTGACGAGCGAGGTGCTCGCGCCGCGCGTGACGCGGACGGTGCCGTGGGCGACCGAGACGCACGTCGTCCGATCGGTGACCTCGATCGCGAAGAGCGTGCCGACGATCTCGACGACGAGATCGCGGGCCTCGATGCGGAGGGAGCGGCCGGCGCCGCCGGTGAAGTCCGCGAGCAGCGTGCCGCGGTCGAGGCGAATGGTCGTGGCGTCGCCGGCGGTGCCGACGACGTCGAGCTCCGCGGGGCCGACCAGCGCGGCGCGGGCGTGCGGGCCGAGGCGCGTGCTGAGCGTCGCGTCGGCGGCGACCACCACCGCGGCGTCGTGCGGGATCGGGGCCTGCGACGCGCGGAGGACGAGCACGATCGCGGCGGCCGCGGCGAGGGCGGCCACGGCGAGCGCCGCCGGGCGCCTCCAGCGCGCGGGCGCCGGAGCGGCGGCGGGCACGGCGAGCTGGTCCTCGAGGCGCGACCACATGCGCGCGCGGGTGATGTCATCGAGCCGATCGCCCGCCGTGAGCAGGGTGCGGAGCTGCTGCTCCTGCGCGGCGCGAGCCGTCATGACGCCCTCCGGTCGGCGCGCGCGATCAGGGCGTCGAGCTCGGCCTGCGCGTGCTGCACGCGCTTCGCGACGGCCTCGGGCGTCGCGTCGACGAGCTCCGCGATCTCCTCGAACGACAGCCCGTCGACGACGCGCAGCACGAACGCGACGCGCTTCTTCGGCTTGATCTTGCCGAGGCAGGCGAACACGCGGGCGAGCGCCTCGCGCTCCGCGGCGCGCTGCTCGGGCGAGGCGGCGCGGTCGACCAGCGCGTCGAAGAACGCGGTGTCCATCGCCGTCGCCGGGCGGCGCTGCTGGACCCGGAGGTGCTCGCACGCGCGGTTGATCGCGATGCGGTGGAGTAGCGTCGAGAGCTTCGCGTCGCCGCGGAACCCGGGCAGCGTCCTGTGGAGCGCGAGGAACACGTCCTGCGTCAGGTCCTCGCGCTCGGGGATCGGGCCGAGGATGCGGCCGAGTCGCCGGTACACGGCATCGACGTGCGCGCGGTAGATCAGCGCGAACGCCTCGCGGTCGCCGCCGCGGTGCCGCTCGACGAGCACCGCGTCGTCGTCCTCGATCCGCGGGCGATCGGCGGGTGACAGCGACGCCGCGAGGATCGCGATCGCGTTGATCACAGCGCGACCTCCATGCCGGCGGCCAGCCACGGCGCGAAGCGCGGCGTGGCGAGCGCGGTCATCCCGTCGAGCACGTAGGTCGTCCGCGTCGCGAACCCGTCGGCTCCGAGCGCGAGGACCGCGCGCGTGCTCGCGGTCAGCGGGATCCGCACGCGGGCGCTCGCGTGGCCACCGGCGAGTAGCGTCGTGTCGCCGGCGCCGGTCTCGACGACGAGCGGCGCGAACGTCAACCCGCAGCGAACCTCGAGCGCCCCGAACCGGAGGCCCGCGCCGAGCCGCACCACCCCCGCGAAGAGGTCGACGGTGCCACCCGGCATCGTGCCGGCGCCCGCATCGATGGAGATCACGAAGCGCCCGCGCGGCACCACGAGCTCGAGCGCACCGGTCGCGAACGCGCCATCCCAGTGGGCGAGGGCGCCGGTCACCGCGATCGTCGTGCGGTCGTCCGCGGCGCGGTGATCGGGCGCGGCGCCGCGCACCACGAGCTCGGGCGCCGCCGCGAGGTCGGCGAGCACGAGGTCACTCGCGGCGAGCGCGACCAGCCGCGCGGCGTCGGTCCCCGCGAGGCCGTGCAGTACGATGTCGCGGCTGCCCGGAGCGGCATCGATCCGCACGCCCTCGGCGATCGGGGTCACGCGCACGCGGACCGGCGCGCCGTCCATGGGCAGCCGCACGCGCATGGCCGCCGCGAGCTGACCGGCCTCGAACGGCGCGGGCTGCACGAGCTCCACCTCGATCGCCCGCTCCGCGGCCGCGGTGCCGCACAGGATCGAGAGGCCGGCTGCCAGCTTCAGGCTCACGCCCCCGCTCAGTCGCGTCTGCCCCCGCCGAAAGGAAACATTCCTTTCGGGCGCGCCACCAGCGACGAGTCGCCTGGAGGCTTTCATGCGCACGGTCCTGTTCACCTTCGTCGTCGGTGCCGCACTCGTCGGCTGTTCGTTGTACGGAGGCGGCGAGCATACGCTGGCCGTCACCGGCCCCGACGCGGGATCCACCTGCGGCGGTGGCGGCGGCAGCGGCGGCGGCAGCCCGGACGCGGGCTCGTTCGGCGGCGTGGGCACCGACGGCGGCACGTCACCGTGCGATCCGATCGACGGAGGTAGCTGGAATGACGACGGCGGCTCGCCGGACAGCGGCAACGGTGGCGGCTGGGACGGCGGCAACGGCGGCGGCTGGGACGGCGGCAACGGCGGCGGCTGGGACGGCGGCAGCGGCGGCGATGGCGGGAGCGGCGGCGGCTGGGATGGCGGGGGCGCGGATGCCGGCGTCGGCTGGGACGGCGGCAGCGGCGGCGGCTGGGATGGTGGCGGCGTCGGCTGGGATGGCGGCAGCGGCGGCGGCTGGGATGGTGGCGGCGGCGGCGCGGATGCCGGCGTCGGCTGGGATGCTGGCAGCGGCGGCGGCAGCGGCGGAGGTTGGGACGGCGGCAGCGGCGGCGGCTGGGACGGCGGCGCCGCGCCGGACTGACACGCACGACGCGGCCCGCTTCATTACATCCGATGGCAGTTTCTGCGCCTCGTTGTAATTAGGTCCGACCTAATTTATTTCGCTGGCGGCGGTCCGGATGCGGGCGTCGGCTGGGACGGCAGTTCCTGCACGTCTCTGTAATTAGGTCCGGGTGAATTCAACCGGTCAGCGCAACGCCACGTCAGCCCCCTGGGCGAAGGACATGGTGAATGCGCATGCGCGAACGAGGACTGAATGCGGATGGCCACGCCGAACTGTGGCGACGATGGCGAGCCGGCCAAACGTTGATCG
>JAEUJX010000508.1 GCA_016794545.1 Myxococcales bacterium | reverse complement strand
ACCGCGGACATCCGCGCCGCGGTGGCCGGGACGTTCCTCGCCGAGGCGCCGATGATCCCGGTCTCGGTCAAGACGCCGCCGTACCAGGGGCTCGACGAGCTGCGCGCAGCGATCGCGGCCGCGATCGACGCGCTGCCGCCGCGGCAGGCGACCGGCGTGTTCCGCCAGCCGGTGGACCGCGTGTTCACGGTGAAGGGCTTCGGCACGATCGTCACCGGCACCGTGCTCGGCGGAGAGGTCGCGATCGGCGACGAGCTCGCGGTGATCCCGAGCGGGCTCACCGCGCGTGTCCGCGGCATCGAGGTCCACGGTGGCGCCGTCGACAAGGCCGTCGCCGGCCACCGCGCCGCGCTCAACCTCGGCGGCGTCGCGGTCGAGGACCTCGCGCGCGGCGACATGCTCGCGCACCCCGGCAAGGTCGCGCCGTCGCACATCCTCGACGTCGAGCTGCGCTACCTCGCGACCGCGCCTGGCCCCTTGCCCGAGCGCAGCAAGGTGCTCGTGCACCACGGCACCGCGCAGGTGCTCGCGACGCTCGCGCTGGTCGGCTCCAGGACGCTCGCGCCCGGCGGGAAGGCCCTCGCGCAGCTGCGCATCGATCAGGAGACGCCGCTCGGCGCGCTGCCCGGCGATCACTTCATCGTCCGCGGCTTCGTCGCGACCTCCACCCACGGCTCGACGATCGGCGGCGGCACGGTGATCCGCGTGCTGGCGCCGAAGGCGCGCAAGGGCGAGGCCCACGCCGCCGCCGTCGCCTCGCTTGCGTCCGCCCGCGAGGACCAGCGCATCGCGCTCGACGTGAAGACCAGCGCCGCCGCGGGCCTCACCGTCGACGATCTCGTCCGCCGCCTCGGCGTGCCCGCCGCCGCTCTGGGAGAGCGCCTCGCCGCGCTGGTCGCCTCGGGCGAGCTGCTCGTGGCCGGCCCACACCACCTCCACGCGACCACCGTCGTCGAGCTCGAGGCGAAGATCGGCCAGCTCGTCGCCGCCGCCGGCGCCGACGGCCTGCCGCGCGAGGAGCTGCGCACGCGCCTCCCCGCCGCCCTGCCTTCCGCGGCCTACGACGCGATCCTCGCCGCGCTCGCCGCGCGCGGCACGCTGGTCGTCGAGGCCGACCGCGTGCGCAAGGCCGCCGCGAAGCCGGCGCCAATGTCCCCGCTCGAGACGGCCGTGCTCGCCGCGCTCGAGGCCGCGAAGCTCGAGCCGCCGCGCTCGAAGGAGCTCGCGGAGAAGCTGAAGGCGACCGACGCCGCGATCGACGCCGCGCTGAAGAAGCTCGTCGCCGCGAAGCTCGTCACGCGGATCAAGGACCTCGTCATGCACGCCGGCGCGGTCGCCGAGATCCGCGGCAAGCTCGTCGCGTTCCTCGACGCACACGGCACGATCGACGCGCAGCAGTGGAAGGACCTCACCGGCGCGAGCCGGAAGTTCACCATCCCGCTCGCCGAGCACTTCGACGCGGAGAAGCTCACGCTCCGCGTCGGCGACGTTCGGCGGAAGCGCTGAGGCCTGGTATGCTCGATGACGTGAAGCGCTCTGGTGTTGCCACGGCGATGGAGCTGTACGAGCTCGCCGAGGCGATGCTCGCGCAGCGGCTTGGCCGCGAGCACCCAACCTGGTCGAGAGCAGCGATCGAACGAGAGGTCGACCGATGGCGAGTCGCACGCCCGGGCGCCGAGCACGGAGACGCCGCAGGACGCGTGGTCCGGTGGCCTCGCAAGCGCCGGCCCTGATCGGTGCACTACACCGTGTGAACGCCGACCTTCGAGACCTCGAGCTCGGCTTCGCGCTCGTCGGAGGACTGGCGGTATCCGCTCGCGCGGAACCGCGACTGACGCGTGACGTCGACGTCGTCATCGCAACCGACGACGATCGAGACGCCGAACGAGTCGTCCAGGCCATGCTCGGTAGGGGCTATCGGATCACGACCGCGATCGAGCAGGTCAAGACCGGCCGGCTCGCCACGACCCGCCTCCGACCGCCCGGTCGCACGGAGCTGGTCGTCGATTTGCTGTTCGCGTCGTGTGGGGTCGAGCCGGAGATCGTCGAGTCGGCCGATGCGATCGAGATCCTGCCGAAGCTCGTCATGCCGGTCGCGAAGGTCGGGCATCTGATCGCGATGAAGCTCCTCGCGCGCGATGACCGGAGTCGCCCGCAAGACCTCGACGACATCCGAGCGCTCCTGCACGTCGCCTCTTCCGCCGATCTCCGCCTCGTCACACGGACGATCGACCAGATTTCGACGCGAGGGTTCGCGCGCGGCCGCGATCTCTCACGCGCCTGGAAGACCGTGCGTTCGGTCTCGCTCGTTCAGAAGAAGTAGCCGCCGCTGACGCCGAAGAACGGCACCGTGCGGATGCCAGTCTCGATATTGATCACGGCCTTGTCGGTCGGCTTGATCTGGAGGCCGATGATGCCGTTGATCACCGGGAACACCGGAGGCAGGTCGTACTTCACCGGCTGCTGGAACGCGCGGCCGTCGGAGTCCTGTCCCTGGCCGCCGAACTGGGAGCTGTTCGGCACGCAGCCCGGCTCGGGGGTGTTGTTCGTCGCGCCGACGCAGATCACGTTGTAGTGCTGCAGGCTGCCCGTGATGATGCCGAGGCCGGCACCGCCGCCGTAGCGGACCGCGAGGTACTTGTTGATCACGGCGTGGTTCAGGAACGTGAACTCGATCGTGAACCAGCCGAGCTGGTCGCCGCCCTGGGCGTGCTCCGGCGAGAGCACGAAGTCGGCCTCGTCACCGGCGCCGACGTTGTCGCCCTTGTTGATCCAGACGCCCTCGCCGACCTGGAGGCGCTCGAACTCGAAGCCGAGCTGGAGCTCGACGGTGCCGCGCCGACGGACGAGGTCGACGCCGAAGCCGACGTTGCTCGCGCCGCCGGCCGAGCGCTCGACGAACAGCTCGAGGATGCTCTGCGGCACGTGTACGCTGCGCAGCCGCACGCCGATGCCGTACTCGACGGGCGTCTCCTCCGTCGCTGCGCCCGGGGTGCCGGCAGCCGCGGCCGGGTCGGTGGCCGACGTCGGCGAGCCGTCGTCGAGCGCGGGTCCGGCAGCCGCCGAGGTGGCGAGCGCCGCAGTCATCACGGTGCCCAAGCAAAGCTCTGACAAGCCAATCCGCATGGTTGGTCCCCCGAAGTGGGCGCATTATATACTCCAGTTCACGGGCCTTTCGGGATGTGGCAGCGCTCACTCTCCGCGATCGTCCTCGTCATGCTCGCCGGGTGTCCCGGCGGCGGCGGCGAGATCGGAGACACGTGCGACCAGCATTCAGACTGCGGCGCCAACCTCCAGTGCGTCTCGGGGACGTGCTTGCCGCGCTGCCAGCGCGCCCCCGAGTGCGGCGACGGCTTCCTCTGCGACGGCGATGGCCTGTGTCACCTCGCGACCGGGCAAGCCGGCGACAAGTGTACGAGCGAGGTGCAGTGCGCCCCCGGGCTGTCCTGCCAGATCGACGGCGACGCCACCGACGCCGACGGGAATCTGCTCGCGAGCTGTACCGCCCAGAACCCGGCCCGCCCCGCCGGGTCCGCGTGCGACGCCGACGCCGACTGCCGCAACGGCACGTGCGCGCTCGGCCGCTGCGTGGATCTATGTAGCGCCACGCGCGACTGCGGCTCGGGCACCTCGTGCATGGGCGTGCCGCGCGTCGAGGCCGACGGCGCCATGTTCCAGGGTTGCCTGCCGGCGACCGGCTCGATCGCGTGGACCATCCCGGTCGCATCACCGACGTCCGACACGATCCTCGTCGCGGTCCCGGACGTCGCGCGCTCCGCGACCGTCGTGTTCGCGGTCGACGATCCCTCGCAGCGCGTCGGCGCTCGCACCGTCGCATCTCCTTCGGGCCAGCCGCTCTACACCAAGCCGTGCGAGCCGGGCCTCCAGCCCGGCTGCGACGCGGTCGTCGCCGAGGACCAGTACCACGCGCAGCCGCTGCGCCACCTGCCCGAGTACGGCCAGGCCGTGCTGCAGCTCCCGTCGTCCCCGAGCGTGCCACTCGAGCCGGGCGCGTACCGCATCAACGTGTCGTCGTTTCGCGCGAACGGCGCCGCCGGCACCGCGATCCCGCGCGTCACCGCGCTCGTGAAGATGGACGCCGCGTTCTTCCTCGATCTCCACTTCCACTTCCTGAACCTCGAGGATCACCCCTGCGAGGCCGCGTTCGGCGACACCACGCTCGACGCGAACGCCGCCAGGACCGCCGCGTTCTTCCAGACCGAGTTCCTCGGCGCGCTGCGCACGATCTTCGCGGGCGCCGAGATCTCGCTCGGCACCCCGACCTACGACGACATCACTGGCAAGGCGGACCTCGACGGGCTCGCGATCGAGAACGTCGGCTCCCTGCTCTCGCTCGGCACCGCGAAGACCGGGATCGACGTGTTCTTCGTGCGCACGCTGTCGCCGGCCGGGCTGCAGGCGCTCGGCCCGAACCCCGGCCCCGGCGGCCTGCCCGGGACGCCGCAGTCCGGCATCGTGATCGGCATCGACACGCTGTGCTACCGCACGTGGACACAGCTCGCGCGGCTGACCGGCCACGAGCTCGCGCGCTACATGGGCCTCTACCACAACGTCGAGCTCGAGGTGACCGAGCACCCGACGTGGCGCGATCCGATCGCCGACAGCGACGACTCGAAGGACAACCTGATGTTCTTCGCCGAGCTCGGCGGCGTCGTGCTGTCGAGTGGCCAGCAGGAGATCCTCAAGCGGAGCGCGGTGCTCCGGTGAGGCTCCCCGCGACGCTCGGCCTTCTGCTGCTCGCCGCCGGCGTGCGCGCCGAAGTCCCGCAGCTGACGCAGCCGATCATCAACACGCTCACGCCGATCGACACGTTGCCGTCGAGCGAGCAGATCAACCAGGCGTTCGACGACGATCCGAGCGTGGCACTCGCGACCTTGATCCAGCTCGCGAACCCGTCGGCGGTCGTCGATCGCGGCGTGCAGCTCCGCGCACTCCGCGCGCTGATCCACTACTGCGCCACGCCGTGCACGCTCGCCGATCCGGCGCACCAGACCCTGCGCGCCATCGAGGCCCGGTATCACGAGGCCCGCGCCGGGAGTGACCTGCTGATGCTGCGGGCGGCCCTCGAGTCGCTCGGGGTGCTGCGGGTCCCGGATGACGTCTTCCTCCTGGAGGCCCACCTCCAGCATCCGAGCCGCGACATCCGGGCGACGACCGCCCGCGCCCTGCGCGACCTCGGGAACACGCACGCGATCCCGTTCCTGCGCGCCCGCTACGCCGACGAGGAGTTCGATCAGGTTCGGCTCGCCATCTCCGACGCCCTCCGGGTGCTCGGCCAGCCCGTGCCGTAGCGCACAACCCATCGGAATCGTTTGGTTGCGGCAGCGGTGGGGAGGATCGTACAATTGCCGGACGCTCGGCAGGTCGCCGCTCGTTGGAGTGGGAGGCCGAGATCTGGCCACACATGACGACGCGCGACCCGCGATCCCGACCGCCTGCACGCCCGAGCGAAGCTCAGGGCGCGGGCCGCGATCCGACGCAGTCGCTCTCGATCGATCCGGCCGACGAGGTCGAGCCGTCGCATCCGTCGCTCGCGCTCGGCACGTCCGATCGCGTCCCCGGCGAGGAGCGCACGAAGATCGAGTCGCCGAACGCGCGCGTGAAGACGCCCGACCCGGCGCGCTCCGCGCCCAAGCCACCGCCGGTCCCCCGGTACGGCGACGAGGGCGACGAGCGCATCGGCGGCGTGTTCGGCAGCTACAAGATCACGGAGCTGCTCGGCAAGGGCGGCATGGGCTACGTCTATCGCGCCGAGCACGTGAAGCTCGGGCGCGAGGTCGCGATCAAGCTCCTGCGCACCGACTACGCGAAGCGCCGCGACGCCGTCAGCCGCTTCGTGCAGGAGGCGCGGACCGTCAACCGGATCCGTCACCGCAACATCGTCGACGTGCCCGACATCGTCGAGCTCGAGGACGGCACGACGTTCATCGTCATGGAGTTCCTCCGGGGCATGAGCCTCGGCAAGTGGGCGCGGACGGGCGTCGACCTGCCGCGCGCGCTCGCCGTGCTGGTGCAGATCTGCGACGGCCTCGCGGCCGCGCACTCGGTCTCCGTCGTCCACCGCGACCTCAAGCCCGACAACGTGATCGTCGTCCCCACGCCCGACGGTGCGGAGCTCGTGAAGCTGCTGGACTTCGGCGTCGCGAAGCTGCTCAACCGCGACGACGAGGACCTCGGCTTCCAGACCGCCGCCGGCTCCGTGATCGGCACGCCGGCCTACATGTCGCCCGAGCAGGCGGGAGGCATGCCGATCGATCACCGCAGCGACATCTACTCGCTCGGCGCGATCATGTACGAGCTGTTCTGCGGCCAGCCGATGTTCCGCGGCCGCTCGTTCGGCGAGTACGTGCGCAAGCACCTCACCGAGATGCCGGTCCGCCCCAAGCTCACGCCCGCCGGCAAGGACCTCGACGACCGGCTCGAGGCGCTGATCATGCGCTGCCTCGAGAAGGATCCGAACGCACGGTTCTCGCAGATCACCGAGCTGCGCGACCAGCTGCTCGAGCTCCTCGGCTCGATGGAGACGCACCCGCCGAGCTTCTCGCAGCTCACCGCGAGCGGCCTCCGGCCGGCGCCGCTGCCGACCTTGCCCTCGCAGCCGATCCCGCACGTGCCGACGCCCATCGGCCACAGCGGCGGTCACGCCTCGCAAGTGCCGCCCCATCCGTCCTCGGGGCACTTCTTCCACCCACCGACGCCGCTCCAGTACTCGCAGTACTCCGGCGTCGTCGGTTTGCCGCAGCCGCCTCAGCCCGCCCCGGCGCCGTGGTGGGTGTGGTTCGCCGGGGGCGCGGTCGCCGTCGCGATCGGGATCGCCGCCGCCGTGTGGTACGCGGGCCGCACCGAGTCCACGCCCGAGGCGTCACCGAGGCCGCAGCCCGTCGCCCAGCCGGAGGCGCAGAAGCAGGAGCCGACGGTGACGCCGGCGAAGCAGGAGCCGACGATCGTCCCGCGGAAGCCGATCGAGGTGCAGCTCGACTCGCTGCCGAGCGGCCACGTCTACGCCGACGGCAAGTCGGCCGAGCTGTGCACGACTCCGTGCAAGCTCAACATCGATCCGAACGACGGCGACGCCGCCGACAAGCGCACGTTCGTCGTCAAGGCCGACGGCTATCACGACGGGGTCGTCGTCGTGGAGCTGGCCTCGGCGCAGCGCGAGTTCTCGGTGACGCTGAAGCAGCTCGACGTGGTCGTCACCGAGAAGCCCGCCGTGACCAGGACCGGCAAGACCGGCAAGACCGGCAAGACCAGCAAGCCGGATCCGAAGCCGGCGGAGACCAAGACCGCCGACACCGCCGCCGACGTGAAACCCACCGAGACCCGGCCGGCGAACGGCAGCGACGTGAAGCTGATCAACCCCGACTCCGAGGGCGACCCGTCGGTGAAGAAGCCGAAGAAGGATACCGACCTCGATCCGTCGCACACGCTCGACCCGTTCCGTCGCAAGACCAAATGACCTCCTCGCTCGTTCGCTTCGTGTTCTCGCTGTGTGCGGTGCTCGTGCTCGCGCGCGTCGCGTACGCCGACGATCCGGCGACCCGCGCCGCCAAGCGCCACTTCGACCGCGGGCAGAAGCTGTTCACGCTCGGTAAGTTCGACCAGGCGCTCGACGAGTACCAGAAGGCGTTCGACGCCTCGCCGATCCCGGACTTCCTCTACAACATCGGCCAGTGTCACCGGAACCTCGGCAACTACGAGCAGGCGATCTTCAGCTTCAAGCGGTTCCTGCAGCTCGATCCCGAGGCGGAGAACCGCGACAAGGTCGAGATCATCATCGACGAGCTCGAGGACAAGCTCGAGCGGCAGAACGCGCGAGGGAAACCGGACAAGCCACCACCGCCCCCTCCGCCGAGATCCGAGGACACGCCGCTCTACAAGCGCCCCTGGTTCTGGGTGGGCGTGGTCGTGCTCGGCGCCGGCGCGGGGACCGGGATCTACTTCGCCACGCGCTCGGACGGTCCGCCCGACACGAACCTGGGTAACATCGTCTTCACCAAGTAATGCCTCGCCTCCCGATCGCGCTCGCTGCCGTCGGCGCCCTCGGCGCCGGGCTGACCGCGTGCAGCGACGAGAGCTACCTCGTGGTCACCGTCACGGGACGCCCCGCCGTGCACGACGTCTCGAACCTGAAGGTCACGCTGTCGAACGCGGGCACGATGCGCACCGACGACCTCGCCCTCGGATCGGCGACCTTCCCGGTGACGTTCTCGATCTCGGCTCCGGGGCGCTCCGGCGATCTCGGCGTCAGCGTCGACGCGGTCGACCAGGACGGTCTCCTGGTCGGACGCGGCGAGACGACCACGACCGTCGACGCGACGACCGCGGCGGTGACGCTCGACACCGCCGACTTCGTGATCAACACCGAGTACGCCGACAACCAGTTCCCGTCGGACGACTACGAGGCGCACGGCTTCCAGGTGTCCTCCGGCAGCGACGGCACGTGGACCACGGCGTACCGCGACCGTTGCATGGCGCCGTGCAACATGTTCGCGCGGCGGTTCGACAGGACCGGCAAGGCGGTGGTCACGAAGATCGCGGCAGGAACGAACGGCTTCCCGATCTCGACGAACCTGACGACCTCGCTGTCGACGCCGGCGATCGCGACCGCGGGCATGAACACGATGGAGGTCTGGGACTTCTCGGATCCGAACATGGCCGGCACCGTCGGTGTCGCGTGCCGCTCGATCGATGCGACCGGCATGGGCATCCCCGACGAGCGCGTGATCGCGACGGACCCGAGCACCGACGTGGTCTCGGTCGCTCCGCTCGCGAACGGCAACTTCGCGGTCGCGTGGAACGCGTTCATCACCACGAGCGTGATCCGCACCGCGATCGTACGCCCCGACTGCACCGTGCTCGCCGGCCCGCTCACCGTGTCGACCACCGCGAGTGCGCGCAAGGCCACCGTGACCTCGGTCGGGACCACGCCGGGCACGGTGCTGTACGCGTTCGTGATCGACGGCGGCGTCCGCGTGCGCCTCGCGAACTTCACCGGCGGCTTCATCAACCCGACCTCCGCGGGCGACGTCCAGTTCGTCCCCAAGACCGCGACCGAGGTCGTCGAGAGCGTGCGCGTGGCGCCGCTCGGGACGGGCTTCGCGATCGTGGTGCGCTGGGCGCTCGCGACAGGCACGACGGGCCCCGGCCGCATCGACCTCTACCGCACGAACAACATGGGCGCGGTGATCGGCCAGGCGATCCCGGTGACCACGCGCAGCGGGAGCGACTTCCAATCGAGCGAGGCCTTCGGCGTCGCCACCCGCGCCTCCGACAACACGCTCCTCGTGGTGTGGCACTCGTGCCTGACCAACGGCGACGGCAGCGGCTGCGGCGTGTACGGCCGCGCGTTCCGCGAGAACGGCACGCCCGCCGGCGAGGAGTTCCTGATCCCGACGACGACCACCGGCGACCAGACCAACCCCTCCGCCACCGCGCTCGATGATTCGTTCGCGGTCGTGTGGAAGGACGACAGCGGTCAGGCGCCCGACGTCGCCGGCTCCTCGGTGCGCGGGCGGATCATCTACCCGCCCGGCGCGACGCCGTAGCGCCCTCCGCTACCCGCGCTCGGTCGCGCCGGACTCGTCGTCGGAGCGGTGGTCGATGCCGAGCGCGCGCATCTTCTTGTACAGGTGGCTGCGCTCGAGCTGCAGCTCCCGCGCGGTGTTCGAGACGTGGTGATCGTTGGCGTCGAGCGCGGCCATGATGATCTCGCGCTCGGCCGCGTTCACCAGATCCTTGAACGGCGTGCCCCGCGCGAACTCGGCCTTCACGGCCTTCACGCGAGGCAGCGCGTCGCCGACGTCGGCCTCGGTGATCACGTCGGCGTCGCCGGTGAGGATCACGAGGCGCTCGACGACGTTCTTCAGCTCGCGCACGTTGCCCGGCCAGTCGTGCTGCATGATCAGCGTCATCGCGGAGGGCGAGACCTTCTTCGTGCGGCGGCCGTTATCGGCGCACACCGTCTCGATGAAGTGATCGACGAGCGCCGGGATGTCCTCGCGGCGCGCGCGCAGCGGCGGGAGCTCGATCGGCACGACGGCGAGCCGGTAGTACAGATCCTCGCGAAACCGGCCCGCCGCGATCTCCGCCTGGAGGTCCTTGTTCGTCGCGGCGACGACGCGCACGTCGACCTTGATGGTCTCGCCGCCGCCGACGCGCTCGAGCTCGTTCTCCTGGAGCACGCGCAGCACCTTCGCCTGCGCGCTCGGATTCATGTCGCCGACCTCGTCGAGGAACAGCGTGCCGCCGTCGGCGATCTCGAACTTGCCGCGGCGCTGCTGGGTCGCGCCGGTGAAGGCGCCCTTCTCGTGGCCGAACAGCTCGCTCTCGATCAGCTCGGAGGGGATCGCCGCGCAGTTGAGCTTCACGAACGGACCCTCGGCCCGCTTGCTGTGCTCGTGGATCGCGCGAGCGACCAGCTCCTTGCCGGTGCCGTTCTCGCCGGTGATCAGGACGCGGCCAGTCGTCGGCGCGGTCTTCGCGACCTTGTCGAAGATCGCGCGCATCGCGCCACCCTTGCCGATCATCGCGAAGTCGGTCTGGATCCGGCCGCGCTGGCGCTGGTTCTCGTGGCGCAGGCGCCCGAGCGACAGCGCGTTCTCGACGGTCACCGCGAGCTTGGGCCCGAGCGGCTTCTCGATGAAGTCGAGAGCCCCGAGCTTGGTGGCCTGGACGGCGGTCTCGATGGTCGCGTTGCCCGACATCATGACGACCACGGTCTCGGGGCTCGCCACCCGGATCTTCGGGAGCACCTCGAGGCCGCTCTCCCCGGGCATCATGACGTCGAGCAGGACGAGATCCACGTCACTCTCGGCCAGCTTGGCCAGGCCGGCCTGGCCGCTGCCCGCGACCATGACGGTGTGGCCCTCCACCTCCAGGTTGCGCCGGACGGTGGTCAGGATGTTGGGCTCGTCGTCGATGACGAGGATCGTGGAGCGGGCCACGCATCGAACGTAGCAGATGGCCGCCGCGATTTGACTAAGACCCCGGAGGCATTTAGGTTCCAGCCATGAGCCGATCCTACGCTGGAGCCGTCCTGGTAGCGGCAGTCGCGCTGCTGCTCGGCTTCTCGGTGGTCAGCTGCGGCGACAAGCCGAAGAAGCCCGGCAGCTGCAAGTCCGAGAAGGACTGCAAGGACGGGCAGAAGTGCTCCGAGAACCAGTGCGTCGAGTGCACCGAGGACTCGCACTGCGGCAAGGGGAAGCGCTGCAGCGCCGGTGCGTGCATCGCCGCCCCCGAGTGCACGCGCGACGACCAGTGCCCCAACGGCCAGGTCTGTCAGGCGAGCAAGTGCAAGCCGTGCGCGTCGGACAACGACTGCGCGGGCGGCCGCTGCGAGGCGGGCGCGTGCAAGCGGACCAAGTGCACGAAGGACGAGGACTGCGCCGACGACGAGGACTGCGTGAACGGCTTCTGCAAGCGCGCCGGCGCGGGCGGCAACGTCGACGCCTCGTGCTCGCTCTCGACGGTGTACTTCGCGTTCGACGACTCGAGCGTCCAGGCCAGCGAGCGCGACCGGCTCGACGGCAACGCGCAGTGCCTCGAGAAGACCAAGGGCAAGTCGATCTACGTCGTCGGGCACACCGACACGTCGGGCACCGAGGAGTACAACATCGCGCTCTCCGAGCGCCGCGCGCAGGCCGCCGCCGACTACATGTCCCGCCTGGGCAGCGACCCGGCGCGGCTCCAGGTCGTGCCGAAGGGCGAGACCGAGCCCACGGGCCTCGGCGACGACAAGGACCGCCGCGTCGAGTTCCAGTGGAAGTGAGGGTTGCCATGAAGACGCTCCTCTCTGTCCTGGCGCTGTGCTCTGGCTGCTTCTGGGTGACCACGAAGAGCGAGGGCGAGACCCTCCGCAAGGACGTCAAGAACCTCGACTCGCGGCTCGCTGCCAAGGAGCAGAACCTCGACGAGCAGATCAAGACGCTCCAGAAGGTCCTCGACGACAGCTCGAAGCTGCTCAAGCGCAACAGCGCCGACCTCGGCGCCGATGTCGACCAGCTGCGCGCCGACGTGCGCACGGCGAACGGACTCGTCACGGCGATCAACAACAACATCAACGACCTCCGGGTCCAGCTGGCCAAGAGCGATGCGCGGATCGACGCGCTCGAGCAGAAGCTCGGCGAGCTGCAGAGCGGCAAGCCCAGCGCGAACAGCTCGCCGGATGACCTGTGGAAGCTCGGCTCGACCGCGTTCGAGGCCGCCCGCTACAACGACGCGATCGACATCTTCGTTCGTCTCACCTCCAGCTTCCCCACCCACGAGCGCGCCGACGACGCCGCGTACTTCCGCGGTCAGAGCTACACGAACCTGAAGGACTGGAACAAGGCGATCGCCGCCTACCAGTCCCTGGTGCAGAAGTACGCCGACAGCTCGCTCGCCGACGACGGCCTCTACTTCGCCGCGCTGGCCGCGCAGAACCTCAAGAACTGCACCGAGGCGCGCGCCTACCTCGGCGTCGTGACGTCGAAGTACGCGAAGACGTCCAACGTCCTCAAGCAGGCGAAGGACCTCGACGCGGCGATCAAGAAGGATCTGCGGAACAAGGCGAAGTGCAGCTCGTAGCTGCCTCGCTCACTTCTTCGGTGCCGGCGCCGCCGAGCCCGAGCCACCGCCCGAGCCCGCGCCCTTCCCGGCGCCACCGCCGCCACCGGTGCCCTTGCCGCCGCCCTTGCCGGGGATGAGCTTGCCGCCGTACTTCACGAACTGATCGTACGCGTCGGCCTTCAGCTCGTACGTCGGCGCGAGCTTGGTGTGGCACTGGTTGCAGGACTTGATGTTGTTCTCCTTGTTGAACTTCTTCATCGCGTCCTTCGCCGCCTTCTGACCGCCCGCCTTGCACGCGTCGCGGACCATCTCGGTCTTGAACTCGGAGTGCTGACACGCGTCGGCCGCCTCGGCGGTGGTCGGCGTGGTGCGGAACGACGCGAACGCGAGCGCGCCGGCGATGGAGGAGACAGCAGCGATCAGGCCGAGCTTCATGGCGATGATGGTCCTTGGGTCGTGAGACGGCGGTCAGCCCCTGCCTATTCACGCCCGTACCGCCGGCCGGGATCATGATAGATGGCGGAATCGTTGGCAATATCGGAGGCAGCCCCCGCGTTCTCCCGGCCATGAGAGCCGCCCTGCTCGTGCTCGCGGTCACGGCCGCCCCGGCGCACGCCGACCGGGAGCCCCCGGGATCGCTGCAGCTGACGGCGGTCGCGCCCTCTGCGACGCTCGCCCTGGAGACAGCTCCCTGCGTGCGGGGCCTGCGCGCGCGCTCGTCGCGGGTGATCGGGACGGCGCGCGTCACGGTGGTCCACGACTGCGAGGGCGACGCCGAGGCGCGGTCCGCCGGGCTCGCGATCCGCAGCGCGGACCGGTGGTTCTTCTCGAGCAACGGCCTCGTGGCGCTCGAGCGCGTGTCGAGCAACATCATCCGGCGCGTCACGTTCGCGCGCGAGCACCTCTCCGCGGGCGTGCTCGCGAGCGGAGAGCCCGCGGCGATCTACACGATCGAGACGATCAACGGCACCGCGGGTGCGTTGCGCTTCGGCCGCGTGCTCGTGTGCACCGTGCGAGCCGAGGTCGCGTGCAGCGAGCCGCTCGCGTTCGCGTGCGCCGCCGAGAGCTGCACCGCGCCGAGGCTGTCGCGCGGCGTCCTGATCGTGCACGACGCCGACGAGGGAGAGCAGCGCTACGCCGTCGCGATGGCGGTGAAGGAGAGATGAGCCGGGGCGCCGTGCTGCTGATCGTCCTGGGCGCCGCTGGCACGGTGCTCCGGCGACGTGCCGATCCCCGACGAGCTCAACCGCGCATCAGAGCCCGCGCCGCCGCGGCGACGTCCGCGGAGCCGATGACCGCACCGATCGCGCAGATCGCCGACGCGCCGGCGCCGTAGACCTCGGCGGCATGGGCCGGCGTGATCCCGCCGATCGCGACGACCGGCACGCCGCCCGCGGCCGCGACCGCCGCGCGCAGGCCCTCGACGCCCTGCACCGGATCCGGGTTCTGCTTCGTCGTCGTCGGAAACACGGGGCCGAAGCCGAGGTAGTCGGCACCGCCGGCGACCGCGGCGCGCACCTGTGCGAGGTCGTGCGTCGACACGCCGATCCAGAGCCGGTCGCCGACGTGCTTCCGCGCGCGCTCGAGCGGCACGTCGGTCTGCCCGAGGTGCACACCGTCGGCGCCGACCGCGAGCGCGATGTCGGCGCGGTCGTTCACGACGAGCGCCGCGCCGTGCTCGGTGCAGAGGCGCCGCGCCATGCGCGCCGCGCGGGCGATCTGGCCCGAGGTGGTCGCGGGCTTGATCCGCACCTGGAGGACCCGCGCGCCCGACGCGAGGAGCGCGCGGCACAGCGCCTCGTCGTCGCGGTCGAGCACGGCGTAGAAGCCGCGGATCGAGTCGGGTACTGCCAGGCGCGTCATCGCATCACCGCATCTGGAGCTCGAGCTGCTCGAGCTCGCGGGCCTTGTCGCGCAGCGCGGCGGCCTTCTCGAACTCGAGATCGGCGGCGGCCTGGCGCATCTCGGTGCGCAGCTTCTCGATCGCGGTGCGCAGCGAGTCGAGGTCGTCGATCTTCTTGAGGTCGACGGCCGCGATCTGCATCGCGCGCCGCCCCTTCATCGGCAGCGGCTCGGCGGGCTGCACGTCGAGGATCGCGCGGCTCGCGCTCCTCGGCACGATGCCGTGCTTCTGGTTGAACTCGAGCTGGAGCGCGCGCCGGCGGTTGGTCTCGCTCACCGCGTAGGTGATCGACTCGGTCTGCTTGTCGGCGTACATCAGCACGCGGCCGCGCAGGTTCCGCGCGGCGCGGCCGATCGTCTGGATCAGGGAGCGCTCGCTGCGGAGGAAGCCCTCCTTGTCCGCGTCGAGGATGCCGACCAGCGAGACCTCCGGGATGTCGAGGCCCTCGCGTAACAGATTGATGCCGACGAGCACGTCGAACTCGCCGCGCCGCAGATCGCGGATGATCTGGATGCGCTCGAGCGTGTCGACGTCGGAGTGGAGGTACTTCACCCGTACGCCGATCTCCCGGTAGTACTCGGTCAGGTCCTCGGCCATGCGCTTGGTCAGCGTGGTGACGAGCACCTTGTCGCCCTGCGCCGTCCGCTCGCGGATCTCGGCGAGCAGGTCGTCGACCTGGTGTGCGACCGGGCGGACCTCGACCTCGGGATCGAGCAGGCCGGTGGGCCGGATGATCTGCTCGACCACGACGCCCTTGGCCTGGTTCAGCTCCCACTCCGCCGGCGTGGCCGAGACGTAGATCGTCTGCTTCGCGCGCTGGCGCCACTCGTCGAACCGCAGCGGCCGGTTGTCGAGCGCGCTCGGCAGCCGGAACCCGAACTCGACGAGCGTCTCCTTGCGCGAGCGGTCCCCGTTGTACATTGCGCCGACCTGCGGGACGGTCTGGTGGCTCTCGTCGACGATCAGCAGGTAGTCGTCGCCGAAGTAGTCCATCAAGGTCGGCGGCGGCTCCCCGGCGCTGCGCCCGGTGAGGTGGCGCGAGTAGTTCTCGATGCCCGAGCAGAATCCCATCTGCTCGATCGACTCGAGGTCGTACATCGTGCGCTGCTCGAGCCGCTGCCGCTCGAGCAGCTTGCCATCGCGCGAGAGCACCTCGAGCTGATCCTTCAGCTCGGCGCGGATGGTCTGGATCGCCTTGCGCATGGTCTCGTCGGGCGTCGCGTAGTGCGACGCCGCGAAGATCACCGCGCGGTCAAGCTTGCGCTTCACGCCTCCGCGCAGCGGATCGATCTCGCTCATCGCCTCGATCTGATCGCCCCACCACTCGATGCGGATCGCGGTGTCGGCCTCGTAGGCCGGGAACACCTCGACGGTGTCGCCGCGCACGCGGAACGTGCCGCGGTGGAAGTCGACGTCGTTGCGCTCGTACTGCAGCTCGACGAGCCGGCGCAGCACGCTGTCGCGGTCGACCGACGTGCCGACGTCGAGCTCGCACGTCATCTGCGCGTACGTCTCCCGGGCGCCGATGCCGTAGATGCACGACACGCTGGCGACGATGATGACGTCCCTGCGCGACAGGAGCGCGAACGTCGCCGCGTGGCGCATCCGGTCGATCTCCTCGTTCACGATCGAGTCCTTCTCGATGAACGTGTCGGTCGACGGGACGTACGCCTCGGGCTGGTAGTAGTCGTAGTAGCTGACGAAGTAGTGGACGGCGTTGTCGGGGAACAGCTCCTTGAACTCGCCGTAGAGCTGCGCCGCGAGGATCTTGTTGTGCGCGATGATCAGCGTCGGCTTGTTGATCTCGGCGATCACGTTCGCGACGGTGAACGTCTTGCCCGACCCGGTGATGCCGAGCAGCACCTGAGCCTCGTCGCCGCGCTTGATGCCCTCGACGCGCTCGGCGATCGCCTTCGGCTGATCGCCCGCGGGCGCGAACGGCGACGCCAGGCGGAACCCCGCGCCCGACTTCGCCGGCAGCTCGGCCGGCGCGTCGGCCTTGGCCTTCGCCTTCTTGCCGCGCGTGTAGCTACTCTGCGCCACGGCCCGCACCATAGCTCATCCCCACCGCAGCGGCTCCGAGCACGCCAGCCGCCGCCGGAGGAGCTGATCGTGCCGCGCGCACTCGCCGTTCGGATTCGCGGCCCCGAGCTCAGCGCGCTCGGCCTGGCTTCGCAGATCGATCTGCCGGGCCTCGATCGGGATCCCGAGGTGCGCCGCGGTCAGGTTGACCCGGCGTGACGATGGCGACTGCGCTGCGGTGTGGTGCTTCATGGTTCGTTCTCCTCTGGGCTCGGATCGCTTCTCGGGGTGCCATCGCGGCCAGCCACTGCCACCAGGCGTAATGGGCGCGATCTGCGTTCATGCGTGGACCTTGCCCTCTCTTCGTGACAGCCTTCTGTCAGTTTAGTCCTGGTAGATCTCCCTGCCCTCCCATGCGCCGCAAGACCCGTCTGTTCGCCCTCGCCGAGGCCCTCCGCGCCCGCCGCACCGGCGTCACCGCCGCTCAGCTCGCCGACCGGTTCGGCGTCACGCTGCGCACGATCTACCGCGACCTCGAGGCCCTCCAGGACGCCGGCATGCCGATCAAGGCGGACCGCGGACGCGGCGGCGGCTACGCGCTCGACAAGTCCTACCAGCTCCCGCCCGTGAACTTCACCGCGCGCGAGGCCGCGCTGCTCGTCGCGCTCACGCGCCTCGCGATCGAGCAGCGCCTGATCCCGTTTCCCACCTCGCTCGAGAAGGCCGCCGACAAGGTCCGCAGCGCGCTGTCGACCTCCGCGCAGCGCGAGCTCCTCCAGCTCGTCGGCGAGCTCCAGCTCGTCGGCGTCCCCTCGCTGCCGGTCGCCGCGTCGGTGCGCGACGCGATCGAGACCGCGTGGTTCGAGTCCCGCGCCCTGCGGATCATGTACGAGAAGAAGGCGTGGGACGTCACGCCGCGCCACGTCCGCATCCGCAACCTCGTCTTCGATCGCCAGATCACGCTGCTCAACTGCGTCGATCTCGAGACCGGTCAGGATCGGCAGTTCCGCCTCGACAAGATCAAGCAGGCGACCGTGCTCGAAGTCAATCCGGTCTAGTCGCCCTCCGCCTCGAGCGTGAACGCCACGATGCCGGCGAGCAGGAGCGCGCCCGCCGTGATCACGACCGTGTACCGCGCCGCCCGGCCCTCGAGCCCGACCGAAGCGACGAACCCGGGCGAGGTCTTGCGGTCTCTGCCATTTCCCAGGAGCGCCGCGTCGAGCCCGAGGCTCACTGTCTTGGTGCGGAGCCGTACGCCCCCCGTGGCCACGGGACGACCTCGCAAGAGGAAGTACTCGGCGCCGACGCGGCCACCGATCTTCCACTGTGGTGACAGCGGATACTCGACCTGGACCTCGATTCCTGGCGCCCCGTCCCAAGCCTCGCCCTGTAGCGAGCCCGTCGCGCCGAGCCGCGTCGACACGCACTCGGGCGCACCGATCTCGAGACCGACCGCAAAGCGCGACAGCAGCAGGTGTTCGGACGACGTACGGAAGGAGTGCGGTGCGATCCCCGAAGACGGCAGGACGTACTGGTAGCCGACCATCGTCGTCACGTAGCGATGGATCGGCGGCCGTTCCGCGCGCCCGGTCGCCGCATCGAGGAGACACGCGACGACCACCAGCGCCACCCGCATCGGCACGAGTCTAGCGCCGGCGGTTCAGGATCCGCCAGATCGGCAGCCCGGTCTCCTCGGCGTTCTGCTCGCGCCACGGGCACAGCGCACGATCGAAGCCGAACCCCGTGTAGGATCGCGAGATGCGCGGGGCCGCGATGGGCATCTTGCTGCTTGGCTGCACGTCGACGTCCCCGGCTCCGGCGCCCAACGCCGAGCCGCCCCCCACGAGTCCAACACCGCGTCCCACGTCGCCGATCACGTCACCATCGAGATCGACTCCCTCTCCCTCGAGGCCGACGCCGTCGCCGTCACCTCCAGCACCTCCGGTCGCGGCCGCCCCGGTCGGTGCCGCGATCGACGCGCGGGCGCCGGGCTTGCGCGCCGAACGCGTGTTCGCGGGTGAGGGCCAGGCGTGCGCGGTGATGTCGAGTGGCGCGCTCCGCTGCTGGGGTCGCGGCAAGGCCACGCCGATCGAACGAACAGTCCCTCCGAACATCGTGCAACACGACCTCGGCCTCGCGCTGGACAAGGATGGCGTGCTGTGGGGCCTCGAGAGCGACCGCTGGGTGAAGCGCGAACGGTCCGCCGTGCGGACGTTCGCCGTTCGCACCGATGCGTTCGGCGGCGAGCACCTGGTGACCGCCCACACCGACGGCACGGTGCGGATCGCGCGCCCCGCTCGATGGGACGGGCCGGAGACCGGAGACACGCTCGTCGTGCCGGGTCTCGCAGACGTCGTCGCGGTCGCGGCGGTCGACTTCGTGATGACGTTCCACATGGGAGGGAAGAACCTCATGGTCGATCGCGGGTGCGCCCTCGACAGGGCCGGCGCGGTCACGTGCTGGGACGGCAACTTCAAGGTCTACCCGACGAAGCTGACCGGCACGCACATGACGGACGCGCTGCTCGTCTGCACGCTCGACGCGAAGCGGCAGGTCCACTGCGCGCTCCCGTACGAGAGCTACATGCAGACGCCACAGCACGTGCGCGGGCTCGACGGAGCGAAGCAGATCGCCGGGGCGTCGGACCGCGGCGACGGCCGCGTCTGTGGTGTCTTCGACGATGGCTCGGTCGCGTGCGCCGACCTGAAGGGCCCGCGCCTCTCCGAACCGAAGGTCCTGCCCGCGCAGAAGATCGACGGCCTCCCGCCTGCCGACGAGGTCGCGGTCGGCCCGGGGACGGTCTACGCGCGGTTGCGCGACGGCCGCGTGATGAGCTGGGGAAGCAACGACCGCGCGCAGCTCGGCGATGGCACCTGGTTCGATCGCAACGCGCCGGTCGCGGTGGCGAACTTGCTCGACGAGCCGCTGCCCCCTCCCTCGGACGGCGCGGGCAACGAGCCGGACGACGGTCCCACCATGAGCTGGGCGGGCGTTCCCGCCGCGTGCGCGCACGACGAGGAGATCACGATCGGCGATCGTACCGTGCGCGTGGTCTCGGCGTATGCCTGGATCCGCGACGGGACGTTCGGGGTCCGGCTCGCCAGCTTCCGGTTGCCCCTCGACTGGGGACTGTGGATCCGATCTCTGCGTGGCAGCCAGCGCTTCCTCGAGCTCGGACAGCGGCGCAACCGGAGGGGCCCGCCGTTCGCGAAGGGCACCTACCGGAGGAACACCACGTTCCAGGTCTGGGGGAAGACCGTGACGAGCGAGCGCACGAAGGACCTCGACGAGACGGGCCTCGTGCTCGAGGCGACGCTGGTCTCCAACGATTGGATCTGCGGCAAGATCACGCTGACCGGGCAGACCACGCCGATCTCCTTCGCTGCGCGCCGGATCGACGGCCGTTAGCGACGCCGGTAGAGGATCCGCCAGATCGGCAGGCCGGTCTCCTCGGCGTTCTGCTCGCGCCACGAGCGCACGCCGTACGGATTGCCCTGCTTCCAGAACGTCCACTCGCCCGCGACGTTCTCGAACCGATCGTCGGAATCGAACGTCGACATCGCGTCGAGCGCGATGTCCCAGACGTCGGACTGCACGAACAGATCGCCGCCCGGGCGCAGCGCGTGCGCGATGCCCTCGGCGAGCGCGTCGTCGACCATGCGGCGATCGTGGTGACGGCGCTTGAACCATGGATCCGGGAAGTTGACGTAGACGCGATCGACGGAGCCCGCCGGGAACAGCTCCTTCATGTGGAGCTGCGCCTGGCAGAACACCGCGTGCACCGGCAGGCTTCGCGCCCGCGCCTTCTTGTTGACCAGGAGCGTCAGGTCCTCGCGGATCTCGAGACCGACGTAGAGGCGCGAGGGATCGAGCCCGGCGCGCTCGAACAGGAACTGTGCGTCGGCGCAGCCGATCTCCAGCTCCACGACGCGACCGTCGAGCGGCGGACGCTCGCCGCGGAACTTCGAGAAGTGAAGCTCGAGAGGGTTGACGTGCTGGCGGATCCGCATCGCCGCGGAGAGGACTACACCAGGACGGCGTCGAGCGCGAGGTGGCCGAACTGCCGCACGTTCAGGGGCGAGGACAGCCGGTCGAGCTCGGCGCGGTCGACCCAGCGAAACTGCTCGAACTCCTCGTTGGGGACGACCTCGGCGGACGCCGGAACGTCGGCGACGAACACGAAGTTCATGTGCAGGCCCTTGGAGCCGGCCTGGTGCTCCTCGTAGCCGAGGAGGCCGGGGGGCACCCCGTCGAGGGCGCCCGCGAGCGGCCGGAACGCGGCGTGAAGGCCGGTCTCCTCCCGGAGCTCGCGCGCCGCGGCCTCGAGCGGGGTCTCACCGGCTTCCAGCTCGCCGCCGATCGGCAGCCAGGTCTGGAGACGCCGGTGCTCGATGACGAGCACGCGCTCGCCCCTGCGCGCGTACACCGCGACCGAGAACGCGCGGCGTTCGCTCACGGCAGGACCTCGAACGACAGGGCGTTGGACGAGCGCTCGTCGACGACTGCGATCAGGTGCGTGGGGCCGGGCGACGCGATCGGTGGCACCACGAGCTCGATGCGGTCATCGGCGTAGCTCGTGACGCTCGCTCGGACCTGCGGCGGCGACAGCCCGATCAGGATCTGGCCCGCAGCGCGCTGGCAGTCGGCGGCGGGGCCGCAGAGGCGCGCGCCGGTGAGGGTCACGGCCGCGTTCGCTCGCGCGGCGGCGGGCGTCGCGGTCTCGAGGCGCGGGCCGCCGTCGTCGGTGCACGCGCTCGCGCACACCAAGAGCAGCGGCAGGCGGATCACTTCGGGACCTTCTCCCAGTCCTTCAGGAACTTCTCGAGGCCGAGGTCGGTGAGCGGGTGCTTGCTCAGCGCCACGAGCACCGAGAACGGAGCCGTCATGACGTGCGCGCCGAGCAGGGCGGCCTGCTGCACGTGCATCGGGTGGCGCACCGACGCGACGAGCACCTGCGTCTCGTACGCGTAGTTATCGTAGATCTGAACGATCTCGCCGATCAGCTGCATGCCGTCGGTGGAGATGTCGTCGAGGCGGCCGACGAACGGGGAGATGTACGTGGCGCCGGCCTTCGCGGCGAGCAGCGCCTGCGTCGCCGAGAAGCACAGCGTGCAGTTCGTCTTGATGCCCTCCGCCGTGCACGTGCGCAGCGCCTTCAGGCCCTCCGGGATGAGCGGGATCTTCACGACGATGTTCGGGCGCAGCGCCGCGTACTCGCGCGCTTCCTTCATCATGTCGTCGTGGTTGGTCGACACGACCTCGGCCGAGACTGGCCCCTTGACGATGTCGCAGATCTCGAGGAGGACATCCTTGAACTTGCGGCCGCTCTTGGCAACCAGCGACGGGTTCGTGGTGACACCGTCGACGAGGCCCATCGCGGCGGCCTCTTTGATCTCTTTGACTTCTGCGGTGTCGATGAAGAACTTCATGGATCCCTCCGTTGACGTCGCGTGCCCCTAACGCATACCACCTCGGTCTCTCCGTGCGCATCGGCACCGTCGATCTTCCAGACCGCATCGAGCGGGAGCGGTACTTCAAGGAGCTCGATCTCCTCGAGCTCTCCGCGCTCCACGCCGGTCCGCTCAAGCCGAGCGCGCTCGCGAAGTGGGCGGCCGTCGCGCCCGCGGGCGCGATCGCGCTGGTCGCGCCATGGGTCCTCACGCACCGCAAGCCGCCGAAGGCTGCGAGCGTGTGGCCGCACGACGCGACCGTCGGAGATTTCCGCGACAGCGCACCGGGCCGCGCGGCCCTCGCGCAGTACGCCGCGGCGATCCAGACGCTGCGCGCCGGCTACGCGGTGTTCCGCTCGCCGCCGCAGTTCTCCGCGTCGGCCGCCAATCGCGACACGCTGAAGCAGTTCTTCGGCGAGCTCGCGACGGCCGAGACGATCGGAGTCCCCCGCGTCTGGGTCCCCGATGGCCTGTGGGATCTGCGGACCGCGGTGACGTTCGCGGCCGAGCTCGGCGTGATCTGTGCGTTCGACCCGCTGGTCCGGGATCCCGGCCAGCCCCCCGAGGTGCACTACGACCTCGACCTGTCCGCGCTCTACCTGCGCGTGACGGGGCTTGGGCGGAGCGGGCCGCTCCGGAGCGAGCGCATCGACGACCTCGTCATGCTCGTGGAGCACTACGAGGATGTCGAGGGCGGAATCGCCGTCGCGTTCGAGTCAGCGACGCGCTGGCAGGACGCCCGAAATCTCAAAAAGACGATTGAATCCGAGCTCTAGCTAGAACACGAACGTGGAGCTCGGGATCGGGAGCTCGCCCGCCTTCTTCGGGAGCTCCTGGATGTTGCGGGAGGACCTCCGCTCGACCATCTGAATGATCGGCTCGGACTTCCTCGTCGCCACCGCCACCGTCTTCTTCACGCGACTACCGCTGCCCTTACGCGCCGCAGGGCGCGCAGTCATCACCTTGGATCGCATTCAAACTCCCCCGGAGTCTTTGGTGTGTACCGACTCTACGGATCCGCTGATTGGACTGTCAATGTAGGCAGTGGTTTCCTTTACTTCGATCGCAAAGCGCCCTATAAACAGCCCGTCTTCCCCGGGAGTTACGGCCATTTATGCCTGATACGAGCCGCCTGTCCGTCACCCATCTTCCGGGCCCCTTGCTGGGGGCCCAGGTGGATCTCGTAGCCTTCGTCACATACGGAGACCCCACCAAGGACTCCATTTTCAAATCAGCAGACCACGCCCTGGGTGGCGTGTTGCATGACGTCGCCAAGAGCGAAGGCTTCGAGGGCAAGGCGGGCCAGTCGATCTCGGTGCACACGCACGGTCGGATCCCGGCGCGGCGCGTGCTGGTCGTGGGCGGTGGCCCGCGCGGCGAGTTCACCAACCCGGCCGTCCGCGACCTCGCGGCCACCGTCGTACAGGCCGCCGGGAAGGCGTCCGTCGCGTCGCTCGCGTTCCTGCTCCCGCAGCTCGGCGCCGGTCGCGAGACCGCGCTGGTGCAGCACGTCGCCGAGGGCGTTCACCTGGGCAGCTACAAGTTCGGGCGCTATCTCACCGGCGACGATCACAAGAAGCCGCCGACGCTCGCGTCGTTCGGCATCGTCACGGATGCCTCCCCGAAGGGCAAGCGGCCGACGGCCGCGCAGCTGAAGGCGTTCACGGCCGCGGTGCGGCGAGGCGAGGTGATCGCGGCCGCGATCAACCACGCCCGCGACCTCGTCAACGAGCCGGCCGCGGTGATCACACCGGCGGCGCTCGCCGCGGATGCCCAGGCGATCGCGAAGAAGCACAAGGGATCGGTCACCGCGACCATCCTCGACCAGAAGAAGTGCGCCGAGCTCGGCATGGGGATGTTCCTCGCCGTCGGCCAGGGCTCCGTCCAGGAGCCGAAGTTCATCCACCTGACCTACAAGCCCGCGAAGAAGCCGAAGAAGAAGATCGCCTTCATCGGCAAGGGCGTGACGTTCGACTCGGGCGGGTACTCGCTCAAGCCGTCGCAGTCCATGGAGGACATGAAGGTCGACATGTCCGGCGCGGCCGCCGTGATCTCGTCGATCGACGCGATCGCGACGCTCGGGGCGGATGTCGAGGTCCACGCGATCGCCGCGTGCTGCGAGAACCTCGTGTCCGGCCACGCCTACAAGCTCGGGGACGTGCTGACCTCCATGGACGGCACGACGGTCGAGATCAACAACACCGACGCCGAGGGGCGCCTCACGCTCGGCGACGCGATCACGTACGTCCGCCAGAAGGTCCAGCCCGACGAGATGTTCGACTTCGCGACGCTGACCGGCGCCTGCATGGTCGCGCTCGGGCCGTACACCGCCGGCGTGATGTCCGATCACGACGCGCTCCTGAAGACGTGGCTCAACGCCGCCGAGCGCACGGGGGAGGACATGTGGCGCCTGCCGCTCAACAACCGCCTCCGCGAGCAGCTGAAGAGCCCGATCGCGGACATGCGCAACACCGGCGACCGGTTCGGCGGCGCGATCACCGCCGGCCTGTTCCTCAAGACGTTCGCCAAGGACACCCCGTGGGTCCATGTCGACATCGCCGGTCCCGCCTCGGTCAGCTCTGCCCGCCCGTCCCAGCCGAAGGGCGGAACCGGCTTCGCGGTCGCCACGATGGTCGAATACGCCACTCGTCGGTGAGTGGCCTTACGTTAATATCAAGTGAATCCGCATACTTGTACCGCGCTGTAGTTTGACACACCCCCTGCCCGCTGCTAGCATTGGTCGGCTGGGGGTTATTTGTTGAAGCAGCAATTCACCGTAGGCGACAAGGCCGTTTATCCCGTCCACGGCGTCGCCGAGGTCGTGGCGCTGGAACAGCGGGACATCGGAGGGAGCAAGACCGCGGTCTACATCCTCCGGATCCTCGACACCGGCCTCAAGATCATGGTCCCGACCACCAACGCGGGGTCCGTCGGGCTCCGCGATCTGATCACCGCCAAGCAGGTGAAAGAGGTGTTCTCGATCCTGAAGTCCCGCGACATCCCGCGGGATACGCAGACCTGGAACCGCCGGTATCGCGAGTACATGGAGAAGATCAAGACCGGCTCCGTGTTCGAGATCGCGGAGGTCATGCGCGACCTGTCGGTGCTGCGCCTGACCAAGGACCTGTCGTTTGGCGAGCGGAAGATGCTCGAGACGGCGCGCGGCCTCCTGATCAAGGAGCTCGCGATCGCGAAGGGCGTCGGCGAGGACAAGATCGGCGCGGAGGTCGATGCGATCTTCGCCGCCGCCGCAGCGTGACGCCGGGCGCCCGTACAGCCGCCCGGGCCGGTCGAGCAGCCGTCGCTTAGAAGCGCACGAAGGCCGAGCCCCACGTGAGGCCGGCACCGAACGCGACGAAGCAGATCAGGTCGCCCTGCTTCACCTTGCCGACCTTGATCGCGTCGTAGAAGCACATCGGGATCGAGGCCGCGGTGGTGTTGCCCCACTTCATGATCGTGTTGTGCATCTTCTCGGGCGGCAGGCCGATCATCTGCCCGACCATCTGATTGATCCGCAGGTTCGCCTGGTGCGGGATCATCATGTCGATGTCGGTCAGCTTGAGGTTGTTCGTGACCATGCCCTCCATGATCGACGCCGGCATCTTCGTCACCGCGTGCTTGAACACGCGCTTGCCTTCCATCGTCGGGTAGTGCTTCCGCTCCGCCATCGCCTCCGCGGAGATGCGCGGATGGCGCGCGCTCGCCGGGTACTCGGTCCACAGGATCTCGGCATCGGCGCCATCCGCGTGGATGTGCGTCGACAGGATCATGTGCTTGTCGTCCGTCGCACGGCCGATCACCACGGCGCCCGCGCCGTCGCCGAACAGCACGGTGACGTCGCGGCCGGAGGTCGACACGTCGAGACCGGTCGAGTGCACCTCCGAGCCGATCAGGAGGATGTTCTTGAACATCCCGGTGCGGATGTAGGCGTCGGCGATCGACAGACCGTAGATGAAGCCGGTGCACTGCTGCCGGATATCGAGACACGGGATGTCGCGCAGGCCGAGCGCGCGCTGCACGAACACGCCCGTGCCCGGGAAGTTGAAGTCCGGTGACAGCGTCGCGTAGATGATCAGGTCGACGTCCTTCACGTCGACGCTCGCGTTCGCGAGCGCCTCCTTCGCGGCCTCCGCGCCCATCGAGGCGCCGGTCTCGCCGGGCTCGACCCAGTAGCGCGTCTCGATGCCAGTGCGCTCCACGATCCACTCGTGCGAGGTCTCCATCTTCTTCGCGAGGTCGTGATTCGTGACCACGTTCTTCGGAAGCGCCATGCCGACGCCGAGGATGCGACTGCGATGAGTGACCGTCATGGACGCTCACCTACCACACTCCGCGCGTCGTCGGCGTGTATAACGTCGGCCCATGAACGTCCTGCTCGTTCGCCATGGCGAGACTCCGTGGAATCGCGACGGACGCTACCAGGGTCGGACCGATATCCCCCTGTCTCCGACG
>JAEUJX010000494.1 GCA_016794545.1 Myxococcales bacterium | reverse complement strand
ACCACCTTCTTCACCTTCACCGTGATCGGCAGGCACGCGCCGCGGTCCTTCGGCTCGCGCATCGGCGCGTCGATGTACACGTACGTGACGACGTCGCCCCTCGGCACGTCGAACACGAGCGGGTTGCACGTGTAGCTGTCGCGGAACAGCGTGGTCGTGTAGCGGCCCGGCTCGAGCGTGATCCGGCTCGGCAGCTCCCACTCGCGGTCGGCGTCGTCGCGCCACCGCCCCGAGAGCTGCACGCCCGGCGCGGCCGACAGCACGACGTTCCCGATCTGCTCCTTGGTGCCGGAGCCGTAGAGGTGGCGGACGTCCGCGGCCTTGCCGGTCCACGCGTGGTGCTCGAACGAGGTCGGGCCGATGCGGTCGAACACGTGCTTGCCCTCGGTGACCGTCACCGACTGCGGCGACGGGCCGGCGAGCACGCCGTCGATGAACACCACCGCGCGCGGGTCGTCGCCGTCGATCGTGACGATCGGCGGCGTCGCGGCGAGCCGGGCGATCAGCTTCTCGACGTCGGCGCGGTCGGGCGCGTCGGGCGCGGCCTCGAGGTACTTCCGGTAGCTCTCGATCGCGTCCTTGGTGCGCTCCATCCGGCGCTGCACGTCGGCGAGGTTGTAGAGCACCGCGGGCTGCTTCTCGTCGGAGCCCCCGCGCCGGTAGTACGACTCGGCCTTCTCGAGGTCGCCGGCCTTGTCCGCCATCATCGCGTCCGCGAACGTGGACAGCGCCTCGGCGGTCCAGGTCACCGCGGCGGGCTTGCGCACCGGCGGGCCCGGCCTCGGCAGCGGGCCGAACGCGGCGCGATCTGCCACCGCGGGCGCGGCGACCAGGGCGAGCGCGAGCACCGAGACGAGACGCACGCCGCGAGTATACGATGAACGCGCATGGGGGGACTCGCCGACATCGTGCGCCAGGCCCGCCCCGACGTCGCGGTGACGGAGTCGTTCGGTCCGGCGCTCGACGCGCGGGTCCAGAGCGCGCAGGCGACCTGGCGTGACGTGAAGCTCGATCCCGACGGCTTCGTGCGTCACCTCGCGACGCGGCTCGAGCCGCCGCTGGCGCAGCTCGACCAGCTGCACGTCGAGGATCTCTACCTCGCGTACGGCTGCATGGAAGGCGTGCCGGCGGCCCACGAGGCGTTCGATCGCGCGCACGGAGCGGGCATCGATCTCGTGATCTCGGCCGCGGGCCTCGATCCGTCGAGCGGCATGCGCGCGCGCGTGCGCGAGCGGCTGATCATCAAGATCGGCGACGCTCCCCCGAAGATCGCCACGTACGCCGGCAAGGGCAGCCTCGGCTCGTGGGTCCGGATCTTCGCGCTCCGCGAGGGACAGCGGCTGGTGGCGCAGGACGCGCAGCGATGACGCCGTGGATCCTCCGGATCCTGGAGGAGCAGTTCCACCGCGACGATGACGACCGCCTGATCCGGGAGGGCCGCGCGCCGAAGGAGCTCATCCGCCCCGGCGAGATCGAGTACAAGACCTGCCCGTACCCGGGCAGCCGGTTCCAGCACGAGTGCCCGATGAACGTGTCGGCGCTGCGCCAGCTGTCGGCGCACTGGGACGACGTCCTCGACGCGCTCGCGGTGATGCGCGGCGCGTACGCCGAGCAGCGCGGCGAGCACGCACCGGCGCTGATGGATCTGTGGCGCGTCGCCCAGCTCGGCAGCGCGCTGCCGTGGTTCTACATCCTGCGCGGCGGCGGGATGCCGTCGCCGGCGTACGCCGCGGCGCTCGCGAAGGTCACGCTCGGCGTCGGCCTGTGGGCGCAGCGCGTGCTCGTCGACTGGCTCGCCGGCGCGTGGACGCCGGCGCCGCTCACGCCGCGGGCGATCCTGGAGTCGACGGAGGCCAACGGGACGCTGCTCGGCGAGACCGAGGTGTGCTCGGGCCCCGAGAAGATGATGATCCGGTTCTTCGAGGTGCTCGTCGCGGGGCACCCCGAAGGCGACGCGAAGGTGATCGCACGGCTCACCGCCGAGATCGATCGCGTGATGCTGTTCGGCGCGCACTACGCGAGCTTCAAGCTGCTGCTGTGGATCCACTTCCTCGCGCGCCGCTTCGTCTACGCCGACCTCGCGGCGGCGTTCGGGCCCGACCACGTGCTCGCGCCCGAGCTCGCGACGCTCGTCGACGGCGGCCGCGAGCCTCCGGACTTCTTCGTCGTCGGCCCGCCCGATCACGCCGCGGTGCCGCCCGCGCAGCGCGGCGTGTGGATGGGCAAGCTCGCGGCGCTCGTGCTCCCGATCGCGCCCGATCGCAGCGACGAGGCCCTCCAGGCGCGTGCGCTCGCGATCGGCCTCTCGCTCGCACGGCCGCCTGTGGGCGACGACGCGGCGTCCGAGGTCGCGCGCCTCCACGGCCTCGCGCCCGCCGCCGCCGCGCTCGCGGGCCGCGCGATCGCCACGTACGCCCGGCTCGACGCGCTGCTCCGCGACGTCGCGACCACGGTCGAGGACGCGCTCCGGCGCTCCGACCCGACGGCCTCGCCGGCGCCGCCGATCGACCGCGCGTCCCGGGATCGCCTGCTGGTCACGCCGCCCCGCGCGGTCCTCGCCCGGATCGCCCCGGACTCGCTCGACCGGCTGACCCCGCCGTAGGAGCCCGGGCCCGCGCTGCCCGCCCGGAGGCCGGGGGAGCGGTCCGCATCCCGCGGGTTACGTCGTCGAGAGACGCCTCCCCGGATCGACAGGAGCGGGAGGCTGGTCGAACAGCCACTTGGCGGCGCCCGGCACGTGGCACGTCGGCTGCTCCTGGACCTGGTCACACCAAGGAGCCCCCCATGTCGACCCCGAAGTCCACCGAGCCCGAGCTCGTCAGCATCGACTCCGAACAGCTCGCCGGCGTCTCCGGCGGCGCCACCCGCGCGAGCGGAAAGAGCGGCGACTCCGATGTCACGGCGATGCTCACGCAGATCGGGAACTCGATCAAAGACCTCGCCGCGCAGAAGACCAGCAGCGGCGGCGACACCATGACGCTCATGATGATGATGCTGATGATGGGCGGCGGCGGCGGTGGCGTCGCCGCGCCGGCCGCGGTCAGCCCGCCCGTCATCAACGTCGACAGCGCCGTCACCGGCGGTGGCTGCCGGCGGCGTGGCAAGAAGGGCTGGTAGGGGTACGCTGCGCGCGTGCCCGACATCGCGCAGCTCGCCTACACGGACCGCTTCGTGCGCGACTTGCCCGGCGATCCCCGCCGGGACAACACGCTCCGCCAGGTCCTGCGTGCGTGCTACTCGCAGGTCGAGCCCACGCGCGTGGCGCGGCCCGAGCTGCTCGCCCTCGTGCCCGAGGTCTGCGATCTGCTCGGCCTCGACACCGCTCCCACCACCGAGCTCGTCGAGGTCCTCGCCGGCAACCGCACCGTCCCCGGGATGACGCCGTATGCGGCGTGCTACGGCGGCCATCAGTTCGGCACCTGGGCGGGCCAGCTCGGCGACGGCCGCGCGATCACGCTCGGCGAGGTCGTCCAGGCCGGCACGACCTGGGAGCTCCAGCTGAAGGGGGCCGGTCCCACGCCGTACTCGCGGCGCGCGGACGGCCGCGCCGTGCTGCGCTCGTCGCTGCGCGAGCTCGTGTGCAGCGAGGCGATGTTCCATCTCGGCGTCCCGACGACGCGCGCGCTGTCCCTGGTGCTCACCGGAGAGCCGGTCGAGCGCGACCTCCTGTACGACGGACATCCGAAGCTCGAGCCGGGCGCCGTGGTGTGCCGGGTGGCGCCCTCGTTCCTGCGCTTCGGCAGCTACGAGATCCACACGTCGCGCGACGACAAGGCCACGCTCGAGCGGCTCGTGCGGTTCACGCTCGAGCGGTTCTACCCGCACCACGCCCGCGATGGCGCGCTCGACATCCCGGCGTTCTTCGACGAGGTGATGCGGAAGACGGCGTGGATGGTGAGCGAGTGGATGCGCGTCGGGTTCGTGCACGGCGTGATGAACACCGACAACATGTCGATCCTCGGGCTCACGATCGACTACGGACCGTACGGCTGGCTCGAGTCGTTCGACCTCGACTGGACCCCGAACATCACCGACGCCTCGGGGCGCCGCTACCGGTTCGGCGCGCAGCCACAGGTCGCGCAGTGGAACCTCGCGCAGCTCGCGCGCGCGCTGGCGCCGCTGGTCGACGACCTCGATCCCCTGCGGAGGTCGCTCGACGCCTACGCGACGGAGTTCTCCTCGCACTACCGCCACACCATGCTGCGCAAGCTCGGCCTCGCGGGCCGCGGCGAGCTCGCGACCCTCGACGAAGATCTGCTCACCGCGCTCGGCGCGATCATGGTCGACACGGAGGTCGACTTCCCGCTCTGGTTCCGCCTGCTCGCCCAGCCGGCGCCCACCCTCGATGCGCTCGCCGAGGCGTTCTACGCGGACCCTTCGCGCGTCCAGGCCGCGGCGATCGAGCGCTGGCTCGCGGACTACGCGCACCGCTGCCGGCTCGAGGACCTCCCCGACGCCGAGCGCCGCGCGCGGATGGACGCGGTGAACCCGCTCTACGTGCCGCGCAACTACCTCGTGCAGGAGGTGATCGAGGCGACCGAGCGCGGTGACCGCGCCGAGCTGCCCGCGCTGCTCGACGTGCTTCGCCGGCCGTACACCGCCCAGCCCGGCCGGGAGCGCTACGCGCGAAAGCGACCCGAATGGGCGCGCACGAAGCCCGGCTGCTCGATGCTGTCCTGTAGCTCGTAGTAAGGAAGAGGCATGGCCGTTCGCGAGATCGTGCAAGTCGGAGATCCGGTGCTGCGCCAGCACGCGCGCGCGCTGACGCGCGAGGAGCTGGCCACGGGCGAGATCCAGCAGCTGATCGCCGACATGAAGGAGACGATGCGCGCCGCGCCCGGCGTCGGCCTCGCGGCGCCGCAGATCGGCGAGTCGCTGCAGCTCGTCGTGATCGAGGATCCGGCCGAGTACCAGAAGGGCTTCACGCCCGAGCAGCTCGCGGCGCGCGATCGCACGCCGGTCGAGTTCCACGTGCTGGTCAACCCCAAGCTGACCGTGCTCGGCGAGGACACCGTGCAGCAGTTCGAGGGCTGCCTGTCGTTTGCCACGTTCAACATGGTCGTCACGCGCGCGCGCAAGGTGCGCGTCGACGCGCTCGACGAGCACGGGGCGCCGGTCTCGCGCGTCGGGACGGGTTGGTACGCACGCATCCTCCAGCACGAGGTCGATCACCTGAAGGGCATCGTGTGCGTCGACCGCTGCGATCCGCGGACGCTGTCGACACCGGCGAACTACACGAAGTTCTACGGCGGCAAGACCGTGGCCGAGGCGAAGGCGATCATCGGAAAGCCGGCGCGCTGACGATCAGCGCGAGCGCGCCGGGCGGGTGACTCAGCCGTAGTGATACGAGCTGACGCGGAGGTTCGCGTAGAAGCCGCCGTAGCCGACCACGCCGGCATCGTCGCCGGCCGCGCCCGCGATCACCATGAGCGGGATCAGGTGCTCCTCGCGCGGGTGCGCGGCGCGCGCGGACGGTGCCGAGCTCCACGCCGCGAGCTTCTTCAGCCGCTCGGCCGGGGGCGCGGTCGCGGCGGCGCGCAGCCACGCGTCGAACTCCTCGGCGACCGGGCGCGCGCGCGGATCGCGGAAGCCGCGCATGTTGTGATAGCTGAGCCCGCTGCCGACGATGAACACGCCCTCGTCGCGCAGCGGCGCGAGCGCGCGGCCGATCGCGAAGTGCTCCGCGGGATCGAGGCCGGCCTTCAGCGACAGCTGGATCGTCGGGATGTCGGCGTCGGGATAGACGAGCTTCATCGGCACGAACGTCCCGTGGTCGAAGCCGCGCTCCTTGTCCTGCGCGCTCGCGATGCCCGCGTCGCGCAGCAGCTGCTGCACGCGCGTCGCGACCTGCGGTGCGCCCGGGGCGGGCCACTGGATCTGGTACGACTCGGGCGGGAAGCCGTAGTAGTCGTAGAGCATCGGCGGCTGCGGCGAGGTGCTCACGGTCGGCACCGCCTCCTCCCAGTGCGCGGAGATCACCAGCAGCGCGCGAGGGGGTGTCCTCGGCAGGCCGCTCACTCCGCGCAGGTAGCCTGCGAGGGATTCGAGCTCGGCTGGGTCCATGCCGAGATCCACGAACGGCCAGGGCCCGCCGCCGTGCGGCAGGAACACGACGGGCTGGCGACCGGCGACCCCGCCCGTCGACGGCCCGCTCGCCTCGCGCTCGGGGCTGGAGGCGTCGGCGTGGCAGCCGCCGAGCGAGGGCAGGGCGACCATCGTGGCGCTGGCGAGGCCCGAGGCCATCGCGGCGCGGCGAGACAGCGATTTGTGCGCTTCGTGAGCCATGGTGGAGCTCGCAGAGGCTG
>JAEUJX010000479.1 GCA_016794545.1 Myxococcales bacterium | reverse complement strand
CTCGCCGTCGTCGTCGCCAACACCGGCGCGCGCTCGCTCTACCGCCGGCTCGGCTACCGGTTCGTCGCGCGGCGGCAGCGCGGCGCGCAGCTGGTCGACGTGCTCGAGCGCGCGCTCGCTTGATGCAACCGGAGGCCAGCGACGTGGTCTCGGATCGACGTGAAGGTCGCCACGAGGAGAGAGGTCGGTGCGATGGCGCTCGCGGCGGTCGTCGCGTCGGTGCAGCTCTGTCAGGCCCGAGCCCAACGCCGGGATCGTCGCCACGGTTCTTCCGACGGGACCTCACTGGACCGTCGTTCCCGCGACGAGCGGGGGCGAGGCCGATGGAGAGCGCGGCCATGCCCGTGTCCATATCGGCCCCGGCCACCGGCTGGCGGCAATCGAGCTCGAGGTCGGCGATCGAGCGATGCCGCCCGATCGGTGATCGACGATCGACGCCTGCCGGTCGGGCACTCGACATGCCGATCCGGTCCCAAAGTTCGCCAGCGATGTGACACCCGCGTCCCTCGCGCGCTTTGACGTCCAGACCACCCTATTGCGCGGACGCCGAACCCGAACCCGAGGCCGATCCGGACGCCGAGCCCGCGCCCGAACCCGATCCGGACGCCGAGCCCGCGCCCGCGGGCAGCGGCTTCACGAAGCGCAGCATGAAGCGATCGCTCGTGCCGCGCTTGCCGGCCTCGGTCGCGGCCTTCGGCGAGGAGTTCCAGTCGCGCGTGTCGGCGGGATTGCGCAGCAGATCGCTCGACGCGTCGAGCGTGAAGCCGGCGGCGGAGACCTCCTGCTTCACGGTCTCCTCGTCGATCCGGTGCAGCGTCTCGCAGTCGCGCGTGCCGCTGCCGGCCGCCGCGCTGTGATCGATGATCGCGTAGACGCCGCCGGGCTTCAGGGCGGCGAACACCGCGGCGTTGAGCTTCTTGGTGTCGGCCTTCTGCCAGACGAAGTCGTGATAGTTGAGGATCGTGATGACGAGGTCGAGGTCCTTGGCCTCGGGCGGGAACGGCGTGTCGGTCGGCTGCTCGACGGCGACGACCTGCTTCATCACCGGCTTGGCGGCGCGCTCGGTCCACGGCTTGCGCGCGAACCGATCGAGCACCTCCTTGGTGTTCTGGGCGTAGATCGTGCCCCCGTCGCCGACCACGCGCGCCATCAGCTCCGTCGTGTAGCCGCCGCCGGCGAACAGCTCGCCGATCCTCTGGCCCGGCCCCACGCGGTAGAACGCGAGCACCTCGCCTGGCTTGCGGCCGGCGTCGAGCGCACGGTCGGCGTCGGCGCGGTCGCTCGCCGCGATCGCGGCCCGGATCGGCGCGGGCACGTCGGCCGCCGGCGTGTACGGCGGGATCACGATCGCCGAGCCGGAGCCGGCGCCCGATCCGGAGCCAGTGCCGCTGTCGCCCGACTTCTTCGAGCAGGCCGGAGCGGCGACGAGGACGAGCGCGAGGAGGGCGGCGACGGACGTCATGGCCGGCACCTTACTACACCTGTAGTAGTCCGCTACTCTTCCTTGTCGAACGACTGCGCCAGCTTCTCGAGCACGCCCTGGTCCTCGAGCGTGGTGGTGTCGCCGCGCGCCTTCGAGCCGGACGCGACCTCGCGCAGCAGGCGGCGCATGATCTTGCCGGAGCGCGTCTTCGGGAGCGCCTCCGCGAACCGGATCTCCTCGGGTCGCGCGAGCGCTCCGATCTCCTTCACGACGTGCTCGCGCAGCTCCTTGCCGAGGATCTCGTCGGCCACGAAGCCCGAGCGCGGCGTCACGAACGCGACGATCGCCTGGCCCTTCATCTCGTCCGGCCGGCCGACGACCGCGGCCTCGGCGACCTTCGGGTGGCTGACGAGCGCGCTCTCGACCTCCATCGTCGACAGCCGGTGGCCGGCGACGTTGATGACGTCGTCGACGCGGCCCATGATCCAGTAGTAGCCGTCCTCGTCGCGGCGCGCGCCATCGCCGGCGAAGTACACGCCGTCGATCTCGCCGAAGTACGTCTTCGTGAAGCGCTCGTGGTCGCCCCAGATCGTGCGCAGCATCGAGGGCCACGGCCGCTTGATCACGAGGAAGCCACCCGAGCCCGCCGGCACCGGCTGGCCGTCCTTGTTCACGACGTCGACGGCGATACCCGGCAACGGCCGCGTCGCGGAGCCCGGCTTCGTCGGCGTGGCGCCCGGCAGCGGCGAGATCATGATCGCGCCGGTCTCGGTCTGCCACCAGGTGTCGACGATCGGGCAGCGGTCGCCGCCGATCGTCTTGCGGTACCACATCCAGGCCTCGGGGTTGATCGGCTCGCCGACCGAGCCGAGCAGCCGCAGCGACGACAGGTCGTGGGCCGCCGGGTGTTGATCGCCCCACTTCATGAACGCGCGGATCGCGGTGGGCGCCGTGTAGAACACCGTCACGCCCCAGCGCTCGATGATGTCCCAGAACCGATCGAGGCCGATGCCCGTGGCGTGGCCGCTCGTGAACGCCGACGACCGCGGTGCGTTCGGCGCGCCCTCGTACATCAGCACGGTCGCGCCGTTCGCGAGCGGGCCGTACACGACGTAGCTGTGACCGGTGACCCAGCCGATGTCGGCCGTACACCAGAACACGTCGTCATCGCGCAGGTCGAACACCAGCTTCGACGTGTACGCGGCGTTCGTCAGGTAGCCGCCGGTCGAGTGGAGAATTCCCTTGGGCTTGCCGGTCGTACCGCTCGTGTAGAGCGAGAACAGCGGGTGCTCGCTGTCGTGCGCCAGCGCTTCGTGCTTCGCGGACGCCGCATCGATGATGTCGTGCCACCACACATCGCGGCCGTCCTTCCACGCGATGTCGTTGTTGCAGCGACGGACGACGACGACCTTCGACACCGTCGTGCCGTCGATCGCCGCATCCACGTTGTCCTTGAGCGGGATGACCGCGCCGCGGCGCCAGCCGCCATCGGCCGTGATCACCGCCTTCGCCTGGCAGTCATCGATGCGGTCGCGGAGCGCCTCCGCCGAGAAGCCGCCGAACACGACCGTGTGAGGCGCGCCGATCCGCGCGCACGCGAGCATCGCGATCGCGGCCTCGGGGATCATGGGCATGTAGATCGCGACGAACTCACCGGGCTTCACGCCGAGCGCCGTGAGCGCGTTCGCGGCGCGGCACACCTCGCGGTGCAGTTGGCCGTACGTGATGACGCGCGTGTCGCCGGGCTCGCCCTCGAACAGGATCGCGGCCTTGTTCTTTCGCGCCCCCTGCGCGTGCCGGTCGACGCACGACACGCTCGCGTTCAGGCGCCCCCCGATGAACCACTTCGCGTCGGGCAGCGACCAGTCGAGCACCCGGGTCCACGGCTTCGCCCACTGGAGCTCTCCGGCGACCTCGGCCCAGAACGCCTCCGGATCGCGCTCCGCCTTCGCGTACAGCTCCTCGTACTCCGCCAGGCTCCTCACGCGTGCGGCGCGCGCGAACTCCTCGGGCGGCGCGAAGCTACGGGTCTCGGTCAGGACCGAATCGATCGACGACGACGACATGACCCCTCCGGGGCTGTGAGTTGTGCGAGCGAGCTCAGACGACCGCGATCGCGTCGATCTCGACGCGCGCATCGCGTGGCAGCCGCGCGGCCTGCACCGTCGCGCGCGCCGGCGGATCGCTCGCGAACCGCTCGGC
>JAEUJX010000445.1 GCA_016794545.1 Myxococcales bacterium | reverse complement strand
CCTCCAGGTCACGAGCATCTGGAGCGACCGCGTCTACCTCGACGTGTCCCTGCTCTCCGACCATCACGCCGCCGCGGCATGACCCACTTGAACCCGATGCTCTCTCGTCAGGCATTCACACAAGAAAAGAGACTTGACCCGAGAAGGCCGCCCCCGCCGCGAAGGCTCCGAAGGCCGAGAAGGCGGCCGCCGCTCCGAAGGCCGCGAAGGGCGCCCCCGCCGCCGCTCCGAAGGCCGGGAAGGCCGCTCCCGCCGCGAAGGCCGCGAAGGCCACGAACGGCGCGAACGGCCACGCGACGAACGGGCACGCGCACGGTCATGGCAAGGCGCCGAAGATCAACGCCAAGGTCGCCCTGAAGTCCGCGGCACCGGCGAAGGCGGGCAAGCCCTCGAAGAAGCTGCCGCCGCCGGCCGCGAAGAAGAAGAGCGCGCCCGTCGCGCGCGCCTGATCCGGACGCGATTGTCTCGGCGCGTGCCTTTCGGCGCGCGCCGCAGCGAGGCCGGGTGCCCTCGGAAATCCGAGACCAGCGCCCGGCCTTTCGCACGCTTGGCGAGGCACACGCGCTGCAGAGACGAGGACGCATGCCGAGCACCCTCCGCCGCACACTCCTCCAGATCGTCCTCGCCGCCGCGCCGGTGGCGTCGGCGGGCTGCTTCATCACGAACGACTGCTACGACGAGAAGACCGCGACCTACCGGATCCCGGAGCCACCCCCGATGCAGCTCGAGATGCTGGTGCGGGCGTGCGAGGCGGATGCGGCGGAGTGCTTCGAGCTCTGCCAGACGGTGTTCCAGGAGAACCACCCGTACCAGGGAGCGAAGGACTGCGAGGTCAGGCACGACGCGACCGGGCACGACATCGAGGTGACGTACGAGGTCGCGACCGGCGCCTCCGGCTGCCCCGTCGATGGCCGCCGGCCCGCGGGGCTCAAGCGCTGCCTGCCGCGGCGCCGCACGCTCGCCGGTGCGCAGCTCGCGCGCGCCGCGCACTTCGAGGCGGCGAGCGTCTATGCGTTCGTCGCGCTCGCGCGCGAGCTCGCGCGGCACGGCGCGCCCGAGCACCTGATCGATGCCGCGCGCCGCGCCGCGCTCGACGAGGTCACCCACGCGAAGCTGGTCGGCACGCTCGCCCGTGCGCGCGGCGCCGAGCCCGCACCGGCGGTCGTCGCTCCGCCGCGACGCCGCTCGCTCGAAGCGATCGCCATCGAGAACGCCGCCGAGGGGCTGGTCGGCGAGACCTGGGCCGCGCTGATCGCCTACTGGCAGTCGCAGCACGCCCCGACCGCGGAGCTCCGCGCCGCCTACGCGCAGATCGCCGACGACGAGCTCCGTCACGCCGAGCTCGCGCGCGAGGTCGCCGCGTGGGCCGAGACGCGGCTGCCGCCCGCCGCCCGCCGCCGCGTCCGCCTCGCGCAGCAGAAGGCCGTGAGCCGCCTCGCGCGCGGCGTCCGGCGAGGTGCCCCGGCGCCGCTCACCGACGAGCTCGGCATCCCCGCGCCTGCGCACATGCAGCAGCTGTTCGCCGACGCCCGCGCGCAGCTCTGGACCTGACCGCCGGACAAGAAAACGGGGGACGGGCCCCGGTTCCTCTGTCCTGGACCTGACCGCCGGACAAGAAAACGGGGGACGGGCCCCGGTTCCTCTGTCCGGGGCAGAAGGCAGCGGAATCGCGCCGGCGCGCGCGCAGCTCCCATGCCGGACAGGAAAACGGGGACGGGCCCCGGTTTCTCTGTCCGTGACCGCCGGAAAAAGAAACGGGGGACGGGCCCCGGTTCCTCTGTCCGGGGCAGAAGCCAGCGGAATCGCGCCGGCGCGCGCGCAGCTCCCATGCCGGACAGGAAAACGGGGGACGGGCCCCGGTTTCTCTGTCCGGCAGGCCGCTGCTGTGGGTGCGATCACGTGCCCGGTCTCCCGAGAGGGAGGCGCCCGCTGTGGTCCGTTCTAGACGCCCGCAAGTGTGCCAAGGTTGGCGGATGCGCACCCCGGTGGCCGTGGCGGCCATGCTCCTCGTCGGCGGCACCGCCGGCGCGTGGGTGAGCGACAAGGCCGCGACGGCGGAGCTCCGCCCCGAGCGCTCGCTGATCGCCGCACGCGGCGCACTGGCGGGTTGGCAGGGGCGGATCGATCGCGACACCGGCGCGCTCGCGGAGCTGTGGGGCAGCTACGTGCCGGCGCCCGGCGCGGTGGCCGATCCCGAGCGCGCGGAGGCAGCGGCGCGCTCGTTCCTCGGCAAGCACCTCGGCCTCGCCGAGCGCGACTTCCGGCTCGTCGCGAACCATCTCGATGGCGGGCTGCGGACCCTCGGGTTCCAGCAGGTCCATCGCGGTGTCGAGGTGGTCGGCGGACAGGTCGCCGTGTTCGTGCGGGCCGATCGCGTGTTCGCGGCGGCGTCGCAGGCGCGGCCCGGCGTGGCGCTCGAGGTCCCCGCGCGGAGCGGCGTGGTGCCGACCGCGCGCGCGCTCGACTGGATCGGGAGCCGCGCGGTCGTGCGGTCGATCGGGGCGCGCGTCGTGCTGCCCGTCGACGGCGGGTATCGCGTCGCCGATCGGGTCGAGGTGGAGACGCGCGACCAGCCGGGGCGCTGGGACGTCTACGTCGCGCCCGACGGGACTCCGCTCGCGAAGCGCGCGCGGTTTCACCTCGCGACGGGGACGATGGTGTTCGACGTCGGCGTGCGCTACCCGCTCGGGGCACGCCAGGATCTGCCGGCGCGCGAGCTGGAGCTGACGGCGGATGGCATCGCCACGACGACGGATCCGGACGGCGTCTTCACGTGGCCGGGCACGAGCGCGGCGGCGGTCTCGCCCGGGCTCGCCGGGCCGCGCATCGCGGTGACCAATGCCGCCGGCCCGCTCGCGACGGCAGCGCTGACGGCGCAGCCCGGGATGCCGGTGCGATGGAGCGTGGCCAGCGATCCGATGGCGGATGCGCAGCTCACCGCGTTCGTGCACGCGTCGATCGCGAAGCAGCGCGCGCGCGTGATGATGCCGTCGCTCGCGAGCTGGCTCGACACGCCGCTCGCGGTGTCGGTCAACGAGGACCCGTCGTGCAACGCGATGTCCGACGAGCAGGGCATCCACTTCTTCAAGGGCGGACCGCAGTGCGAGAACACGGCGCGCCTCGCCGACGTGGTCGCGCACGAGTTCGGGCACCAGGTGCACGAGCACGCGATCATCCCGGGTGTCGGGTTCTCGAACTCGGCGCTGTCGGAGGGCGTGAGCGACTTCTTCGCGGCGACGCTCGTCGAGGACAACGGCCTCGGCCGAGGCTTCCTGTTCGACGATAGTGCGATCCGCGACCTCGATCCGGTGGGCAGCGAGGCGATCTGGCCGCGCGACCGCAGCGGCGACTCGCACATCACGGGCCTGATCATCGGCGGCACGCTGTGGGACCTGCGCAAGGCGCTGATCGCGGAGCTCGGCCCCGCCGCCGGCCGCGCGCAGACCGACACGATCTTCGCGGGCGTGCTGCAGCGCGCGCCCGACATCGTCGGCTCCTACCTCGCGGCGCGGATCGCCGATGACGACGACGGCGACCTCGGCAACGGCACACCGCACGGCTGCGCGATCGAGGCCGCGTTCGGCAAGCACGGGCTCGCGGGCTCCGGCTTCATGACGACGCAGGTGTTGCCGCCGGTCGTCGACGGGACCTCGTTCTCGGTGCCCGTCGTCACGCCGCAGACCTCGTGCGTGCCGCCGAAGGTGACCAGCGTCATGCTGCACTGGCGCGTCGGCACCGTGCCGGGCACCTCTGTCGCGTTCGCGGAGAGCGGCACGAGCTGGAAGGGCTCGCTGCCGACGCTGCCCGACGGCACGCTCGTCCGCTATCAGCTCGAGGCGACGCTCGACGACAGCTCGCGCGTGTTCTACCCCGACAACCCCGCCGATCCCGAGTACACGCTGATGACCGGGGAGCCGCAGCGGATCTGGTGCGAGCACTTCGACGCCGATCCGCGGTGGAGCGTGCTCGGCACCGACTGGCAGTGGGGCATGCCGCCAGGCATCTCGCTCGCCGGCGACCCGACGGTCACGCGCGACGGCACCGCGATCCTCGGCACCGACCTCACGATGGACGGCAAGTACGCGACGATGGCGTCGTCGTCGGTGACCACGCCGCCGATCGACATCACCGGCTACGACGAGGTGCACCTGCAGTTCTGGCGCTGGCTCGCCGTCGAGGACGCGCTCTACGACCAGGCGACCGTCGCGGTCAACGGCGCGACGGTGTGGACCAACGTGAAGACCCCGCGCGGCACGATCGATCACGTCGATCGCGAGTGGCGCTTCGTCGACATCGACGTCACGGCGCACGCGGCGACGCCCGTGCTGATCACGTGGGCGATGGCCAGCGACCTCGGCCGCGAGCTCGGCGGCTGGTCGCTCGACGAGGTCTGCCTGGTCGGCCTCGGCAAGCGCGCGCGGTGCGGCGACAACATCGTCGACGACGGAGAGGAGTGCGACGGCGAGAGCGACTGCCGGACCGACTGCACGATCGAGGGTGACGGCGGCTGCTGCTCGGCGGGCACCGACCCGCGTGCCCCGCTCGTCCTCGCCGCCGGCGTGCTCGCCGTGCTCGCGCGGCGCCGCCGGCGGTAAGCTCTGCCGCGATGGCGACCACCTGCACGAAGGTCATCCCGATCCTGCGGATGTTCGACGAGGCGTTGACGAAGCAGTTCTACCTGGAGTTCCTCGAGTTCGAGCTCCGCTTCGAGCACCGGTTCCACGACGGCGCGCCGCTCTACATGGGCGTGAGCAAGGGCGCCGTCGAGCTGAACCTGTCGGGCCACTTCGGCGATGGGTCGCCGGGCGCCGCGGTGCGGCTCGAGACCACCGAGCTCGACGCCTTTGCCGCGGCGCTGCGCGCGAAGAAGTACAAGCACGCCAATCCCGGCGATCCGATCGATCAGGAGTGGGGCTGCCGCGAGCTGACGATCCAGGACCCGTCCGGCAACAAGCTGACCTTCTATACGAACCTTACCTAGCCGCGCGCGCCGCCGCGATCCGCTGCTCGAGCAGGCGGCCGTCGAGGTCGGTCTCCGCCTTGATGCCGTAGTAGACCTTCGGGCCGCGCGGGTCGCCGCTGATCGTGAGCTTGAGATCGAACGGCTCGGGGCCCTCGACCTTCTCGATCGTGTAGGGGCTCGTGACCTCGTCGTGCGTCTCGTGGAGCGTGAACGTGATCTGCTCCCCGGTGGCCTCGAACGAGAACAGCTCGAACGTGCCCTTGAACAGCGTGCGGTCCTGGAACACGCCGCCGCCCATGCTCGGCACGAAGCGGTAGACGAACAGGTGGTCGCGCTCCGTCTTCGGATAGACGTCGAGCCAGTTGCGGTCGAGCAGCAGGTTCTTCGCCTCGTCCTGCGAGACCGTGTCCGTCTTGGTCGACGAACAGGCCGCGAGCGCGGCGACCAGTGCGAGAGCGGGCAGCTTCATGCCCGAACCGTAGCGCAGATCAGGCCGCGAGGATCCGGCGCGCGCCCTCGGCGCCGCGCGCGATCTGGCGCTTGCGCGCCTCGGGCGTCCCGCCGACCGCGCAGACCAGGAGCTCGGAGCCATCGACCGCGATCTTCATCATCTGGACCTGCCAGGCGTTCCCCGACCCGAGCAACGTTCCGGAGAACTCCTGGATCCGCGGTCCCACGAGCACCATCCTGGCCGCCACCTCGTCGCACGCGTACGTGTCCCCCGACGAGGCGAGCGGCAGGCCATCCCCGTCCGCGACCACCATGGCCTCGATCCGACCGTCCTCGCAGCACTGCGCGAGCTGGTACTTCAGCGCCTGGACGGCGGTGTTGGCGCGGCGGCGGCGGCGTTCGGTGAGCATCATGAAATGAATCGTCCCAACCGCCTCGGGCGGGGGCAACTTCTCGGCGATCCGGCACGCCGGGCGTCCGATCGGCTAAGGTCCGCGAGCGTGCGCGCCGCCCTGCTCAGCCTCGCGTTCCTCGCCGGCTGCGGGCACGCGCGCACTCCCTACAAGCCCATGACCTGGCCCGCCCTCGACGAGAAGCTCCTGGCCGACGCGGCCGCCACCTACAACTGGAAGCTCGGCATCCCCGCACCGCTCGCGATCGCGCCAGACGGCGCCGTGCTGTTCCGCCGGACCGCGGCGCGCGACTTCGCCTCGGATCTGTTCGAGCTCCGCCCCGATGGGACCCTGCGCACCCTCGCGACCGCGGCCGACCTGCTCGGCGCGGCCGAGGAACGCCTGTCGAACGAGGAGAAGGCGCGGCGCGAGCGCACGCGCACGGCGACGCGCGGCGTGGTCTATGCGGATCTCTCCGCGGACGGCGCGACCGTGATGGTCCCGATCGGCGGCCAGCTCGTGCTGATCGACCGCGCCACCGGCGCGCGCCGCGCCGTCGATCCCGGGGGTGCGGCCTACGACCCGCACCTCTCCCCCGATGGCGCGCACGTCGCCTTCGTGCGTGACCGGGCCCTGTGGGTGATCCCGACGTCGGGCGGGCCCGCACGCGCGCTCACCTCGCCGCCCGAGGGCCACGAGGACGCGATCGCCGACTTCGCGGCCCAGGAGGAGCTCGGCCGCACGCGCGGCTACTGGTGGTCGCCGGACTCGCGCAGCATCGTGTTCCAGCGCAGCGACCTGCGGCCCGTCGACACGATCTACGTCTCGGATCCGCGTCACAACGATCGCGCGCCGGTGCCGTTCAAGTACCCGCGCGCCGGCACGGCGAACGCCGTGATCTCGATCGGCGTCACCGGGCTCGACGGCGCCGCGCCGATGATGTTCGCGCTGCCGGCCGGCGTCGAGTACCTCGCGTCGGTGACGTGGACCGAGGGCGCGCCCCTCACCGCGCTCGTGCTCGATCGCGATCAGGACGACGTCTGGGTGCTCGCGCTCGACCCCGCGACCGGGACCGTGCGCACGCTCCTCCACGAGCACGACGACGCGTGGATCAACGTCAACGTCGGCGCACCGATGTGGCTCCTCGACGGCTCCGGCTTCCTGTGGCTGACCGAGGCGCCGGGCGAATGGGTCCTCGAGCGCCGCGACCGCGACGGCGCGCTCGTCGCGCAGCTCACCAGGCCGGAGCTCCACCTCCACCACCTGGTCGGCGTCGAGGACCGCGCGGCGATCGTCGTGCGCGCGCCCGATCAGACCCGGCAGGAGGTGTGGCGCGTGCCGTTCGACGGCTCCGCGCCGTCCCGGATCGACGCGCACCGGGGCGTCTCGAACGTGAAGCAGGTGAAGCACGGCGTGATCGCGATCGAGACGCAGCTCTCGGCCGGCGGCACCGTCGTCACGGCGGTCTCCACCACCGGTACGCGCGAGCTGCCGAGCGCGCGCGAGCTACCGTCGCTCGTGCCGACGACGGTGCTCGAGACCGTCGACCTCGGCGGTCGCCTCCACAACGTGTCGATCACCCGGCCGCGCGCGTTCGACGCCTCGAGGACGTACCCCGTGCTGCTCAGCGTCTACGGCGGGCCGCACAAGGTGAACGTGCTCGACGCGAGCGACACGTACGTGATGGACCAGTGGTACGCCGATGCGGGCTTCATCGTGGTGCGCAGCGACAACCGAGGCACGCCGTCGCGCGGGCGCGCCTGGGAGCGCGCGATCCTGAAGGACCTCATCACCGTGCCGCTCGAGGATCAGATCGGCGCGCTCCGGGCCGTCGCAGCGCGCCATCGCGAGCTCGACCTGTCCCGCGTCGGCGTGTGGGGCTGGTCGTTCGGCGGCTACGTCTCCGCGCTCGCCGTGCTGCTGCGCCCGGAGGTCTTCAAGGCCGCCGTCGCCGGCGCGCCGGTCACCGACTGGGCGCTCTACGACACGGCGTACACCGAGCGCTACATGAAGACGCCGCAGGCCAACCCCGGCGGCTACGCGTCGACGAGCGCGCTGACGCACGCCGGCAAGCTGACGCGCCCGCTGCTCGTCATCCATGGCATCACCGACGACAACGTGCACTTCGCGCACGCGCTCGCGCTGATCGAGGAGCTCTACGTCGCCGGTAAGCGCGCGGAGGTGATCACGCTGTCCGCGACGCACATGGTGCCCGACCCGCGGCTGAACCTGGCCCGCGAGCGCGTGCAGATCGAGTTCTTCCGCGAGCACCTGTGATCCTCCACCGCGACGCGCGCTGCGTGGCCGTCGACAAGCCGAGCGGGCTCTCGACGCACCGCGGCTGGGACGACTCCGACGACGCGCTGCTCCAGCGGGTACGCGACGAGGTGAACGCCTACGTCTATCCGATCCACCGCATCGACCGCGGCGCGTCCGGCATCGTCCTGTTCGCGCTCGACAAGGAGGCCGCGCGCGCGTTCACCGACGCCTGGATGAGCCACGAGGCCGACAAGCGCTACCTCGCGATCACGCGCGGCCATCCCGCCGAGCACGTCGTGCTCGATCATCCGATCCCGAAGGCCCCCGGCGAGGAGCGCGTGGAGGCGAAGACCGAGCTCTGGCGGCGCGAGACGTTCGGCCGCTACGCGCTCGTCGAGGCCCGCCCGTACACCGGTCGCCTTCACCAGATCCGCCGCCACCTGAAGCACCTGTCCTGCCCCCTCATCGGCGACGTCCGCTACGGCAAGGGCGAGCACAACCGGATCTTCCGCACCGAGCACGGCCTGCACCGCCTCGCGCTCCACGCCACGAAGCTCTCCGTCCCGCACCCCGACGGCGGCACGCTCGTCGTCGACTCGCCGCTCGCGCCCGACCTGGCGGCGGCGATCGAGTCGTGCCGCCGCGCCTACGTGGGATGATGGCCCCCATGGCCTGGGTCAAGATCCCGAAGGAGCACCACCCGCTGTTCCACGCCGCCCTGCCGAGGGACCGGCGCGTCTCGACGCTGAACATGTTCGGCGGCGTCGCCGCGAAGGTGAACGGCCAGATGTTCGGCGGCCTGTTCGCGCGCTCCGCGATCGTCAAGCTGTCGCCCACCGACCAGCAGGAGGCGCTCGCGCTCGACGGTGCGCAGTACTTCGATCCGATGGGCAACGGCCGCATCATGCGCGACACCGTCCAGCTCCCCGACTCGATCATGGACGAGCCCGACGAGCTGCGCCGCTGGCTGCAACGGGCGCTGGACTACACCGTGACGCTGCCGCCGAAGAAGCCACCGGGTGCGAAGAAGCCAGACGCGAAGAAGCCCGACGCGAAGAAGCGCGCCCCGAGGAAGCCCGCGGTAAAGCAGCCCGCCGCAAAGCAGTCCGCCGCAAAGCAGCCCGCAAAGCAGCCCGCAAAGCAGCGCTCCCCGATCACGCGCTGAGCGAGCCCCATCGACCGGTGTCACCCATCGTGGCGGCGACGGCGCGTCTCCAAAGCTCGGTTCGCGGACCTGGATCTAGCTTGCGGGCGTGCCGGCCGTCTTGCCGACGGTGGCCCAGCCGATCGCCGCGCCGATCGCAGTGACGATGCCGCCGCCGCTCGCGAACAGCGAGATGATCAGCAGCTCGTCCTGACCGCCACCGTCACCGCCGGCGCTGCGCGCGAGGAGGACGGCGAAGCCGGCGGTGCCGGCGAGGCCGCCGACGAACGCGCCGAGGATCGGGCGGACGCGCGCCGAGGCGCCGACCGCGAGGCCCGCGAGCAGACAGCCGAGCGCGATCCCCGCGATCAGCGCGGTGCCCATCGCGTTGGCGTTCGCGGCCTCGGCGAACGAGCTCGTGGAGAGGATGACGGTGGTGACGACGGTCGAGATCAGACACGCGCCGAACGCGGCGAGCGCGCTGTGCAGGATCCACGGTGCGGCGGAGGCGGTGGACTCGCCGAGCAGGCGCTCCGAGATCCAGGCACCGCCGAGCGCGCCGCCCGCGGCGAGCCCACCGACGAGGCCGAGGAACTTCATCGTGCCGTCGGAGTCCACGTGCCAGATCAGGCGGCCCACCTCGGTGCCCGCGGCGAGACCGACCACGGTGGCGATGACGCCGATCGCCCCGATCGCGGGCTCGAGCACCGTCTCGCCACGCGATGCGCGCCCGGCGACGAAGCCGCCGACGAACGCGCCGCCCGCCATCATCGCGTAGAGCGTGAGCTCGCCGGTGACCCTGGCGAAGCCCGCGATCAGCATCGCGGTGAACATCCCGCCCCCGACGAGGAAGTAGCTCAGGACCACCGACGCGAACGAGAACCCCGGACCCTGGCCCATGGCCCACGCTATCAGGAAAGCTGTGGCGTGAAGTCGCGCGCGATCTCGTCCCAGAACTCGTCGCTCGTCAGATAGAACGCCCACATCCGCTCGACGGGAGACACGCCGCGGCGCTCCTGGAACGCGACGAGATCATCGAACTCGCCCTCGAACCAGCCCCACAGGAAGCGCGCGCGCATCAGATCGTACCTGCGCTCCTTGAGCTGCTCGATCGCCTCGTGGACCTCGAGGTCGTCGAGCTCGTCGACCATCTCCTCGGCCTCGTCGATCGTGCGTCCGAGGTACGCGATGCCCTGCTTCGTCAGCTCGTAGCGGCCCTTCTTCGCGTTGATCGAGATCAGGTCGTCGACAGCGAGCTGCTGCAGCGTCTCGTCGAGCGGTGACAGCTCCGACGGCAGCACGACCGGGATCTCCATCCCTCCGTCCTCGGCCTTGAGGTCGAGCTTCTTCAGGAGATACAGACCCACGAAGGTCTGCTTCTGCTCTTCGGTCAGACGGTTCGCCATGCGTCGGCGGTGAGAATGATGCGTTCGCCGTCCTCGCGCCAGCTCTCGACGTCACCGAGTCCGTAGTGAATCGTCGCGTCCGCTCCCGCGGGCCGCCGCAGCACGGCATCGAACGGGTTGCACAGCGCGAGCACCACGGCGGAGGCGCGCGGCAGCTTCGGCAACCAGCGCTCGAGGAACGCCGAGGCGAGCACGCTGACCGGCGCGGCGCCCGGGAGCTCGAACTCGAGCTCGACGTCGTCGGGGATCGCCTCGCCGTCATCCGCGGAGTGCAGCGCGAGGACGAGGGCGTCGTCGAGCCGCATCCCGGGCTCCTCGCCGACGGCGAGCCACAGCCGGTCGACGCGCGCCCAGCCATATCCCGCGTAGTCGCGGTCGGGCGCGTCGCGGTGCTGCTGGAGGTTGAGCAGCTCGAGCACGGGCCGTTCGAGGAACGGCAGCTCGGCGATCTTCACTACGCGACGAGGCGCTGCGGCTTCACGGCGCGGCCCGCGCGCGCGAGCCCGAAGCGGCCGCCGCCGCCGCGATAGCCACCGCCCGAGCGGCCGGTGGGACGGCTGCCGCCCGAGGGGCTGCCGTACGAGCGGCCGCTCTGCGACCGCGAGTACTTGCCCGGGTTCGCCGCGCGGTGGTTCGCGCGCTGGCTTCCGAGGCTGCTGACGCGGCTCGCCGGCGTGGTGTACGGCTGGCGGTACATCGGCACGTAGCTCGGCATGAACATGCTCGAGAGCATGTGGCCCATCATCATGCCGGTCATGATGCTGAGCACGGGCGAGTGGTAGCCGTAGTACGCGCCGTGCCCCGTGGTCTGGACCGTGGCGCCCCCGTCGGTCGGCACGCGCTTGATGGTGAAGATCTTCTCGGGCTCGTCGACCTTGCCGTCCGTGTTCTTGTCGAAGAAGCCGGTCACGATCTGCGACTTGTCTTCCTGGTCGTGGACGGCGATCGAGATGATCTCGTCGCCCTCGTAGATCTCGTTGATGCGCTTCTCGAGATCCTCGGGACCGTCGGCGAGCTTGTAGGCCTCGTTCACCTTGTCCCAGTCGATCTTGACGTTCGTGTTCTCCGTCGTCGCCCAGCGGTCGGTGGACTCGCGGCCGTTATCACAGCCGACGGCGCCGACCAGACCGACCGAGAGCGCAGCGGCGAAGAGCATTTTCGAGAGCATGGGCGAACCGTAGTGTCGGTCAGGCCCCCCGTCAACCAGGTTAACCAGGCTGTTCTCTCGTCATTTCGGGGAATAACGCCGGCGTACCCACTCGATCGCCACGCGGTACTCCGAGGGCGCTCCCGTCACGCTGGTCACGAACGCACGGCCGAACGCGTCGACCCGGGCGTCGTGGTCCCGGAAGTCGAAGCCTTCCGGCAGAGCGAACGGCTTGAACCGGAGCTTGCCGCGCTCGATGACCGGCGCCGGAACCTCCTTTGCCGGCGGGAGCTTGCGCTTCTTCGAGCGCGCCCCGATGTGGTGGGTGAAGATCGCCTGCTCGCGCGAGAAGTGCCGGAGGGTCGTCGCGGCCAGCGCGCGGAACCGCCGCTCCTCGCCGTCGTCGATCAGGAGCCCCTCCACGATCGACCGGCACAGGGTCCGCGACTCCTCGTCCCACAACACCGCGCCGGTGCCCTCGATCAGCGCCTCGGCCAGCTCGCGCTTGCCCTCCCGGATCAGCGCCTCGGCCCGCAGCGCGCGGAGCACGGTCGGGACCGAGTCGGCGAAGATCCCGCGGTTGGTCCGGCGCAGCACGTCCTCGCTGCCGTCGCCGAGCTTCTCGTACTCGTCGAACCCGAACCGGCTCGCGACGCGCCCGGCGATCCCGTAGAGCCGCGCGCGGTCCATGCCGCCGAGCACCTGGACGATGCCGAGGATCGCCACGATCGGCCACGGGTAGCGGAACTGGAGCTTCTCGCCGAGCGCCCAGTAGCCCGCGATGCGCCCGTACAGCGAGCGGTTGTACCTGCGCAGCCACTCGTAGGACTCGGCGCCCAGCGCGGCCTCCTCGGCGGCGACGGCCGGCGACACGTCGTGCGCCACCGCGCGGAGGTCCTCCATCGTGACGAGCTGGAGCGCCTCGCCCATCAGCATGAAGCTCGACGCCTGCGGGTTCCCCAGCCGCCGGCGGAGCTGATCGATCAGCATCACGCGACGAGCGTGTCGTCGAGCTCGCGGACGCTCATGTCGAGGACGGCCCAGATCACGGCCGCGATCACGGTCGCCACCGCGTCGGCCTCGCGCGGCATCAGCACGCAGTTGAGCTCCTCGATCTGATCGCGCAGCGAGCGCACCATCGCGCGGTCGCACTTGCCGGCACGCACCGACGCGAGTCCCGCCTCCAGCGCGCGGTGGTCGAGCCGCATGTCACCGACCGGGGTGCGGCCGCCGAGGACGCGGCACGCGAGCTCGAGTCCGACCGCGAAGGCATCGTTGTCGCCGCTCGCCAGCTCGCGCTCGAGCAGTCGCATCACCGCGGGCTGGCGGATCGCCAGCCAGCTCACATCGTGCTCGGCGAGCTCCTGGTGGTTCATCATGGTTCGAGGCTAGGCACCGCCGGTTCCGCCGCGCCAGTTTTCGGCTATGGTGCCGCGATGCGTCCCGCCTTTCTCGTCGACGGTGTCCGCTCCCCTTTCGGCCGGTACGGCGGCGGGCTCGCCGGTGTCCGCGCCGATGACCTCGGCGGCCAGGTGATCGCCGCGCTCGTCGCGAAGACGAAGATCCCCGCCGAGCGGATCGACGACGTGATCTTCGGCTGCGCGAACCAGGCCGGCGAGGACAACCGCAACGTCGGCCGCATGTCGGCGCTGCTCGCCGGCTTGCCGGTCTCCGTCCCGGGCGTCACCGTCAATCGCCTGTGCGGCTCGGGCCTGCAGGCCGTCGCCGATGCCGCGCGGCTGATCGCCACCGGCGAGGCCGATCTCGTGATCGCCGGCGGCGTCGAGCAGATGTCGCGCGCCCCGCTCGTGATGGGCAAGCCGACGGATGCCTACCCGCGCGGCAACCAGACGCTCTACGACACCACGCTCGGCTGGCGCTTCGTGAACCCGAAGATGGAGGCGATGCACGGCACGCTGGCGATGGGCGAGACGGCCGAGAAGGTCGCGGAGAAGTACAACGTGTCGCGCGAGGCGCAGGATCGCTTCGCGTGGACCTCCCAGCAGCGCGCCGGCAAGGCGATCGCGTCGGGCCGCATCGCGAAGGAGCTGACGCCGATCGTCACCGGCACCGACAAGAAGACCGGCGCCGAGCTCCGCGTCACCGCCGACGAGCACCCGCGTCCCGAGACCACGCTCGAGCAGCTGGCCAAGCTCCGGCCCGCGTTCTCGAAGACGGGAACAGTCACGGCCGGCAACGCGTCTGGTCTGAACGATGGTTCGACCGCACTGCTCCTCGCGAGCGAGGCCGCGATCAAGGAGCTCGGGTTGACGCCGAAGGCGCGCTACGTCACGGGCGCCGCCGCGGGAGTGGAGCCGAGCTACATGGGCATCGGGCCCGTGCCGGCGTCGAAGAAGGCACTGAGCAAGGCCGGCCTCACCCCGCAGCAGATCGAAATTGCCGAGCTAAACGAGGCCTTTGCGGCACAAGCGCTGCCGTGCATCGACCAGATCGGGCTCGATCCCGAGCGGGTGAACGTCAACGGCGGCGCGATCGCGTGGGGCCACCCGCTCGGCGCCTCCGGGGCGCGGCTCGCGCTCACCCTGATGATCGAGCTGGAGACCACGTCTTTCCGCTTTGGACTCGCGTCCATGTGCATCGGCGTCGGGCAGGGGATCGCGGTCATTCTCGAGCGCGCATGACCGGTATTATCGGTGACACTAGCGACCCGGGCTCCTACATGGTGGGGAGACCCGGCACGGGCGGTGTCGCGTGACCAGCGTGCAGGACCAAGTCGCCAAATCGCTCAAGCTTGTCGGCCGGGTCCTCGGCGACAAGTTCAAGCTCACCGCGTGCATCGGCATCGGTGGCAGCGGCGCGGTCTACAAGGCCGACCAGATGGCCCTCGGCCGCACGGTCGCGGTGAAGATCCTGAACGAGGACCTGTCCGCCGACGCGAGGATGATCAAGCGGTTCCGCGACGAGGCGATGAGCGCCTCGCGCCTCAATCACCCGAACTGCGTCTCGATCATCGACTACGGCCAGTCCTCCGACGGCCTGCTCTATCTCGCGATGGAGTACGTCAAGGGCCCCACCCTGACGCAGCTCCTGGTCAACGAGAACCCGCTACCGGTCGACCGCGTCATCGACATCACCATGCAGTCGCTGGCCGGCATCGAGGAAGCGCACCTCGCCGGCGTGATCCACGCGGACCTCAAGGCCGACAACATCATCCTCGACCAGCGCCGCGCCGGCATCGACGTCGTGAAGATCGTCGACTTCGGCATCGCGCGCCTCGTCACCGGAGCGCGCGACGTCGAGGATCGCTCGATCAGCGGCACGCCCGAGTACATGGCCCCCGAGGTGATCAGCGGCGCGCCGCCGAGCTTCGCCTCGGACATCTACGCCGTCGGCATCATCCTGTACGAGCTCCTCGCTTACAAGACGCCGTTCTTCGCGGGCTCGACGACGGAGATCCTCGCGAACCACCTGAAGGCCGTGATCCCGACGCTGTCCAACCGGCGCGACCAGGTGCCGAAGGACCTCGACGCGATCGTCGCGCGCGCGCTCGCGAAGCACCCCGCGGATCGGTTCTCGTCGGCGGCGGAGATGCGCGCGTCGCTGGGCGCGCTGCAGGCCAGGAACCGCGCGCCGAAGACCGACAGCTGCCAGGCCTGCGGCACGCCGTGCCCGCCGAGCTTCAAGTTCTGCCCCGAGTGCGGTGCGCCGCGTGCGCGGATCTCGAAGGCGTTCGAGGTGCCGGCGGTGCCCGCCGCGGCCGAGATCCTGCCGCTGCCGTTCACCGGCCGCGACGGCGAGATGGAGACGCTGCTCGCGCACGCGCGGTCGACGCCCGCTCCGGCGGCCGGCAAGCACGCGTGTCTCATGCTCGTCGGGCACGAGGGCTCCGGGCGCAGCGCGCTGCTGCGCCACGCCTATCCGCAGATCGCGAACGAGGGCCGCGTGATCTACCAGACGGGGCCGGATCCGAGCGGCCTCGCGGCGCCGTTCTATCCGATCCGCGCGCTGCTCGCGGCCGTGCTCCAGCTACCGCCCGTGTCGAGCGAGGTCGAGCTGCGCGACGCCGTCCTGCAGCTCGGGCTCAACGAGCGCGACGTGCCCGGCATCGCACAGCTGTTCGGCCATCCGACGACGCTGCTCGAGCTCGAGCCGCCCGTGCGCCGGCGCGAGATGGTGTGGTCGACGCTGCGCGCGCTCGAGCGCGCCGCGTCGGCCGGCCCGGTGACGATCGTCTGCGAGGACATCGATCGGTTCGATCACCCGAGCCTCGAGATCCTGCGCCGCACCACCGAGGTCCACGACCTGACGCTGCCGCCGATCATCATGACGGCGACCCAGTCCTTCGGATCGCAGTGGCCGAGCAACGTGCCGCGGCTAGAGATCGGCGCGCTCGAGGCGAAGGACCTCGAGGCCATCGTCAAGCACTGCGAGGACGCCGGCGTGAAGAAGCTGCCGCCGGTGCAGCAGCTGTTCGAGACGACGCGCGCGTATCCGGGGCACGTCGAGCACGTCGTGCGCTACCTGCTCGAGGGCGGCAAGGCGGAGGACACGCAGACGTCGCTGCCCGACCTGATCTCGGCGCGCATCGGCATGCTGAAGCAGTCGACGCGCGACGTGCTGCAGGCGGCGGCCGTGCTCGGCATCGAGCCGCAGCTCGACCTCCTGCGCTCGATGCTCGCGGCGGGCGAGCTCGAGACCGCCCTCGCCGACGCCGAGCGCGGCGGTCTGCTCGGCCACGACCCGTCGGGCGAGCTGATGTTCACGAGCCGCCTCGTGCGCGACATCGTCTACGACGCGACGCCGGCCGACGTGCGCCGGTCGCTCCACGCGCAGGCCGCGACCGCGTGCGAGTCGCTGTCGCCCGACATCGCGCTGCTCGGTCACCACCACGACCTCGCGGGCCACGCGAAGGAGGCGGTCACGCTGCTCCGCCGGGCGGGTGACCATGCGGCCGAGCAGCTCGACGACGTCGGCGCCGGTCAGTTCTTCCACCGCGCGCTCGTCGCGGTGCGCCAGGCGGTGCTCGTCGGCGACGACGATGGCACCGCCGAGACGCAGTTCGTGCTGCTCTCGGTCAAGCTCGCCGACGTGCTCCGCACGCGCGGCGAGACCGCGCTCGCGCGCGGCGTGCTCGCCGAGGCGCGCGACTGGTCGGGCGCGCCGATGCTCGTCGCGATGATCGATCGCGCGGGCGCCGCGATCGCGCTGTCCGAGGGCGACGTCGAGGGGGCGATCTCCGGTCTGCGCCGCGGCGTCGGCCGCGCGATCGCGACGGGCGACATGAGCCTCGTCTGCGAGCTCTACCTCGACCTCTCGCAGTCGCTGCTGCGCGCCGGTGATCCGGAGACCGCGCTCCACGAGCTCGTCGAGTGCATCGACCTCGCGACGCTCGGCGAGGGCTTCACGGCGATCGACGGCCCCGAGCCGTTCTGGCGTGTGCTGCGCGCGCAGGCGCAGATGATCGACAACTCCGGCGACTCGTACCGCGCGCTTCGCCTCGCGGAGGCCGCGCTGTTCCACGCACAGCGCGTGCGGTCGCGGCTCGGCGCCGCTCGCGTCCAGCAGCTGCTCGCGGCGCTGTGCGACAAGGCGGGCCTCGCGGGGAAGGCGGAGCGCTACCGGGCCGCCGCCATCAACGAGATGCGGACCCTGGGCGACCGCCGCGCGACGGCGGAGCTGATGTTGTCAGATACTCCTACCAAGTCGGCCCTCGTGGTCCCGAGCCGCCTCAACGATGCGATGCAATTGACCAAGGAAATCGGGTGGACAGAGGGGCACGAGCGCGCGAAGCGGAAGTCGAACCCACCCCCGACGTCCTGACAGCAACGGCGGTCCAGCTCACAGAGCTTTCACCGTGAGTTAGCAGCTTCACGGCGCATCTCCCGTGTAGTCACGAGTACAGTATTTCGGTGGGCAGTATTCTTCTCGTCGAGGCCGATCCAGTCACCAGTGACCAGTGGGCGTCGGCGTTGCGGGATGCGGGGCACGCGATCGTGCAGGTGCACATGAGTCGCGAGGTGCTCCCCGTGATCCTCGAGGGCGGCATCGACGCCGTCGTCCTCGACGCGTACGACCCGCGCATCGGCATCACCGATCTCGCGAAGAAGATCGCCGCGCTCCCCGATGCGCCGCCGCTCGTGCTGATCTCCGGCTCGCCGTTCGCGCCGGAGATCTCGGCGCGCATCGGCGCCGCGGCGTTCCTCGTGAAGCCGTGCGAGCCGGCCGAGGTCGTCGCCGTGGCGAATCGCCTCGTCGGCGACGTCCGCCCCGTGAGAATCATCGAAGATGATCCGACCGGACGCTCCCGCTCTCAGATCTGAGCGCATAGTCGGCGGGTGAGCGGAAAGCCGCCCCGCACCACCCTCAGGATCGAGATCGCCCCCCGGACGATCCTCTACATCCTGCTCGCGATCACGGCCGTGTGGCTCGCGTTCGAGCTCGCGACGGTGCTCACGGTGCTCGTCGTCGCGCTCGTCCTCGTCGGCACGCTCGATCCGCTCGTGGCGTGGTTCGAGCGCCGCGGGGTCCGGCGTGGCCGCGCGCTCGTGCTCGTGTTCACGGTCCTCCTCCTCGGGATCGCGGCCGTCCTGCTCCTCACGATCCCGCCGCTGGTCTCGCAGCTCCTGTCGATGCTCGAGGGCGCGCCGAAGGCCCGCGACCAGCTCGTCGACTGGCTCCGCCAGTACAAGTGGGCCAAGCCGATCGTGCAGTCGATCCGCGCCGTCCCGATCAACGACCTCGTGGTGAAGGGCGGCAACCAGCTCCTGTCGTACTCGTCCGAGATCCTGACGTTCATCGGCTACGGGATCTCGACGCTGTTCCTCTCGATCTACCTGCTCGCCGACCCGGTCCGCGCCAAGGGCCTGCTCTACGCGGTCATCCCGCGCCACTACCACATCAAGCTCGCGCGCATCCTCCTCGAGCTCAAGGTCATCGTCGGCGGCTACATGCGCGGCCAGCTGATCACCTCGGCGTCCATCTTCGTGTTCGTGTTCGCGCTGCTGTCGATCTACAAGGTCGAGAACGCGCTCGCCCTCGCGCTGTTCGCCGCGCTCACCGACATCATCCCGTTCGTCGGCGGCTACATCGCCTCCGCCCCCGCGATCATCGCCGTCGTCCCGTACGGCTCGACGCACATCATCCTCGTCACGATCCTGATGTTCGCCTACCAGGAGTTCGAGTCACGCATCCTGGTCCCGCGCGTCTACGGCCGCGTCCTCCGCCTCTCGCCCGCGATCGTCATCATCGCCCTGCTCGTCGGCGGCACGCTCATGGGCATCCTCGGCGCCCTGATCGCCCTCCCGATCGCCGCGGGCGTCCAGATGGTCGTCCGCGAGCTCCGCGTCGAGCTCCCCGGCGAGGCCCCGCCCGACGACCGCACCAGGGCCCGCGACGAGCGCGCCGAGCTGGTCTACGAGCGGATGACCGACGGCGTCCCCGCCGCGGAGGCCGGCGTCATCGCGAGCGAGCTCGCCGAGAAGATCAAGGAAGGCGAGCAGAAGGGCCTCACCCTCTCCGGCATGATCCCCGTCGCGCAGGCGCCCGAGCCGTCTGCGCCGGGCAAGGTCGTCGAGATGATCGCCGAGGATCCGCCCGACGATCTCGCGAACCCGAGCGCCGACGACAGCAAGAAGCTGACCGAATAGCTCGCGCGCGTACCGCGTTTCGAACCGTCACGCGGCAGGCGGCGCGTCAGATCAGGAGCCGCACGCCCGAGACACCGATCGGGATCGTCGCCTTGCCCGCGGCGACGCGGAACGACTCGTTCGTCAGCGGATCCCGCAGGGAGGCGCGATCATCGGCGAGCACGACGGCCGAGGCGGGACGCGGCGACTCGTTGATCAGGAACAGCGCGCGCATCGCGCCGGCGGCGTCCGCATAGGCGAACGAGCGGACGGAGTCGGGACGCTCGACCTGCCAGGTGTCGGGGAGGTCGCTCGCGAGCGCGGCGAGATCGGAGGCGAGGCCGGGGAGATCGTCGAGGGAGCCCTCGCGGATCTTGCCGATGCGGCGGGGGAGCGCGTCGGTCAGCGGCTGGTCGAGCTCGTCGTGCGTGGGCGTACCCGGGCCGATCACGACGATCGCGCGCTTGTGATCGGCGAGCGCGCGGAGGCGCTGCGCGAGGCCGCGGTCGAGGCGGTGGGTGGTGGGGACGATGACCGCCTTGAAGCGGGCGAGCTCGTCCTCGGTGGCGGCCTCGTCGACGATCGCGTAGGGGACCTGCGCGAGCTCGAGGGCGGAGCAGATCGCGGTGTGCCACTTGCGGGCGGCGATCGCGGAGGGGTCGGTGCCGAGCTCGGCGGCGCCGGCGGGCCCGAGCCCGAGGACCTCGGCGAGGACGGGAGTGACCGGGTCGATGACATTGGTGGCCGCGCCGAACCGGGCGTCGGCGCGGGTGTCGACGAGGGCGATCGGCGTGGAGCGGCGGAGGGAAGGCCAGTCGATCTCGGCGAGTGCCGAGGTCAGTGGGGCGATCCACGTCGCGTGGTTCTCGAGCTGGCCGTCGCGCGAGATCGCGGCGCCGTAGTAGCGGTCGCGCTCGACGGCCATGAAGAGGTTGAAGCCGCGCATGCCGCCGGCGAGGAGCGTGAGGAGGTGGTCGCGCTCGCGCGACGGGTCGTCGCCCGCGTCGAGCGGCGGGAACCACGGGAAGAACCCGAGGCCGACCTCGAACGCGATCGGGACCGGGTCGGCGACCGCGGCGACCTGGATCGCGCGGCGGCGAAGCTCGAGGAAGCCGGCGCGCGGCGTGTACGCGTCGAACCCCACCGGGCCCGCGATCGCGTGCTGGATGCCGCGCTGATCCGAGAGCGAGAGGGGGCCCGGCGCGAGGTTGTGGAATCGCGCGAGCCCGGCGAAGCCGGCGGCGTCGAGCGCCTTGCCGAGCTCGTGGAGCGCGCGCGCGAGGTACTGCTCCTTGAAGCGCACCCAGGTGATGCACCGCGCGGCGTCGCCCGGATCCCAGGCGCGCGGCGGTGCGCCCTCGAGACCGGAGGCCTCGTGCCACCAGGCGATCGCGTCGGCGTGATAGTCGAGGTCGTAGGCGCCGGTGCGGAAGAACAGCTGCGCCTCGTTGTCGACGCCGATCGCCACGACGGGCCCGTCGGGCGCGAGGTGCGGAGCGGAGACGCGACCGACCTCGGCGTACCAGGCGGCGACGGCGGCGTGGAACGCACTGCTCGCATACGACGGGATCGGCCAGGCGCGCGGCGGCGACGGCAGCCACGCCGCCGTACCGTGCGACGTGCGCGCCTGGATCGCCGGATCCGCGAGGACGTGGTCGGGGAACCCGAACGACGTCAGCTCCGCGTTGATGTGCGGCCCGGGGCGCAGCACGACCGCGAGCCCGGCGGCACGCGCGAGCGCGAGGAAGCGCGGGAGATCGCGCGGCCCGCTCCAGTCGTAGGTGGGGCTGGCGATCCCGATCGCGGCACCACCGGTGGGCACCGCGTGCACGCGCCAGGGCACGTAGGTCTCGACGCAGGTGAGGCCGAGGTCCTTGATCGCGGCGAGGCACGCGGCCCAGCGCTTCGGATCGACGCGCCAGTAGTGCATCGCGCCCGCGTAGAACGGCAGGCGGCGATCACCGACGACTAGCCCGCGCTCGTCGAACCGGGTGCGGACAGGTGCTTCCACGTCTTGGCCTCCAGGACGAAGCGGCTCGGACCGCTCGCCCACGTCGGGCGGTACGTCAGCGGCGCCGAGTCGCCGGTGCCCGCCTCGAGGTACTCGGGATCCCATGGCAGGAGCAGCGTCGGCCCCGTGTCGCCCGGCTGCATCGTGCGCAGGCGCGGCATGATCGGGTGCGGCTCGTCGGCGCGCTGCTTCGCCGCGGCGAGCACGGCCTCGACCGTCGCGTGCTCGCGCAGCTCGATCATCGTGCGGACCTGCGGCGGCGGCAGCGCGAGCTCGGCGCTGCGCGCGAGCGCGTCGTCGGGCGTGACCCAGACCTGGTCGACGGTCTCGATGTCGTCGAAGCTCGGCTCCTGCCCGCTCGGCAGCTCGCACACGAAGAACCGCGCGGAGAACCGCCGGGGCTCGATCGACGGCGTGATCCAGTGCGACCACGGGACGAGCATCTCTGTCCACCACTCGAGGCCGCTGCCCGCGAGCGTCGCCGTCGCGTCGCTGCCGTCGAGCACCTTCTTCCGCAGCGCGGCCACGCTCGTGAACTGGCCATCGGCGAGCGTCTCGTGCTCGCCCTCGACGTCCTTCGCGAGCAGCACGCCGGCTTCCTCGAACAGCTCGCGCGCCGCGCAGGTGCGCGCGTCCTCGCCGGCCTCGGCGCCGCCGCCCGGGAACACGAACGCGCTCGCCATGAAGCTCGCGCCGCGGCGACGGCGCAGCAGGAAGACCTCAAACCCGTGCGTCTCCTTCGTGCGCCGGAGGAGGATCACGGACGAGGCCTCGCGGAGCGGCGTCTGCGTCACGCGACCTTCGTACCACGATCCGCCTTCGCACCGCCTGCGGCGGTGCTGCGCGGTCCGGCAAAGCCGGACCTTGCCGCTACAAACGGATCTGCCCGCGGACCGGTTCGTCGTCGAGGCCGAGCCAGTCTTCGATCGTCCGCTCGACGTAGCGGGCCACCCCGCGCTCCGGGGTCTCGAGCACGAGCCGATCGGCGCGGCCGCGGCGCCGCGCGAACACGCCGAACCACGTGAGGAACCCGCAGCGAGGCTGGCGCTCGACGACGAACAGCGCCTCGATCCCGCCCGCGCCGAGCACGAACGCGCTCTCGCCCTCGCGCACCTCGATCGCGAGATCGTCGACGTCGATCACCACGTCGAACGCCGAGCCGCCGCGCGGCTCCACGTTGACCTTGATTCGCAGCGTGTCCTTGCCGGTCTCGATGCCGCGATATGGCGTACGCAGCCGCAGCTCCGTCGAGAGCGTCTCCATCGAGACGTTCCGCGGGCACGAGGGTGCGCGGGCGCCGAACACTCAGCTCAGTCTACCGCCATCCGTCGTCGTCGGGCGTGTGAACCACCACGCCCACACGATCAGCACGAGCTGGAGGGGCAGCCTCGCCCACAGCGCCCATCCAGGAACTTCCGACGCCCCGAGCGGCAAGTGATTGACCGCCATGTTCACGTTGGCTGGAAAGATCGCGACGTACAGCACGACCAGCCCCCACGCCGCCCACCGCCGGGTCGCCGGGTGGACCAGGCCAAGGCCGCCGACGATCTCGGCCACGCCGCTGATGTAGACCAGCGCGAGGTGCCAGCCCTCGGGGATCTCGGCCGGCATCATGCCGAGGTACGGCGCCGGGTTGATGAAGTGGTTCGCCCCCGCCGCGACCATGAAGACGGTCAACAGCCAGCGCGCGACCTGCTTCACCCGAGCGCGGCGCGCTGTCACGGAACGACGACGAACTCGCGCTTCATCAGGCTGATGATGTTCTGCGCCGCGTCGAGGTCGGTGCCCGGGAAGTTGTCGAGCACCTTCTGGAGCTGGCCGTGGTCGAGTACGAGCTGGAACGTGTCGAGCTCGCTCGGCGTGAGGTCGCGCAGCTTGCCGGCCAGCGGCGTGGGCACGGCGAGCGGCGAACCGAGCGGCGGCAGCTGCTTCTGGAGGTTCCGGAACTCGTCGAGCTGGCGGACGCCTTCCATGAGCAGACCCTCGGTCGACTCCTGGATCTCCTCCATCACCTGCATCTCGACGCTCGGCTCGAGCTCGAACGTGCCGGTGAGCCAGGTCAGCATCCGGTAGATCGCCTTCTGCGGCGACACCGCGAAGTCGTCGTTGATCGTCGCGAAGTAGATCGATCCCTTGCGGAGATAGATCTTGCCGAGCGAGACGCCGTTGTTGACGGTGAGCACGCCGCTCTTGCGACTCGTCGAGAGCAGCTGCAGGAGATCGGGCAGCGGGATCTCCTCGATGACGCCCGACATCGGGCGGCCCTGCGTGGCCTGGCGCTGCTGCGCACCGGCCTCGAGCTTGCGACGCGCCTCGGCCTCCGTCGTCGAGGCGAGCGCGCCCTCGACCGCGACGACCTTGATGATCGACGTGCCGACGAGGATGCGATCGCCCTCGTGGAGCAGCGCGCGGCCGGCGATCTTCTCGCCGTTGACGAACGTCCCGTTCGTCGAGCCCATGTCCTGGATGTAGACCTCGGTGTCGGTGGACGAGATCTTCGCGTGACGGCGCGAGACCATGTCCTCGACCAGCACCATGTCCAGGTCGGAGGACCGGCCGATGATGATCTCCCGGTTCATCCGAAGCGGGAACTCGCCTCCCTGGTACTTGCCCGAGATGAAGCGAAGCGCGAAGCGTGGACGATCACTCATGGATTGGGCAAGGACTCGAAAATTCTAGTGCCCAACGTAGAGCCGGCGCAAGCAATCGCCCGAGCGATCCACTGCTAGTTGGTTCAGTCCGTCTCCGGCGAATCGTCACCGGAGTGGTCGGGATGCGGTGGGCGCAGCGTGTTGACGACCCGACGGTAGACTTCTTCCGAGACCACGAGGCTCGAATGGCCCAGCGGGACGGTCGTCGCGTTGGCGCCCTGGAGCCGCGTGGTCTGCAGCGGCACCACCCAGTCGCGCGCCGCGGCGATCGTGTGGACCTCCACGCCGGCCGGCATCGGCCCCTGCGCGAGCTCGTCGAGGAACCGGCTGCGCGGCAGGAGCTGCCACGACGACGTGGACCACAGCCCGAGCGTCACCACGCCGGCGAGCGCCGCCCACGTGCCGCGGACCGGCGTGCCCATCATGATCAGCTTGCGCACGCGTGCATGGCCGCCGAGCTTCTTCACGTAGTAGAGGCCGATCAGGCCGCCCATCGAGTGACCGATGATGTCGATCCGCTGCGAGGGCGTCTGCGCGAGGATGCGCTCGATCTTCCGGTGGATCAGGAAGGCGCTGCGCCGGATGTCCCGCACGTTGAGCGTGCCGAGGTTGAACGACACGCACACGAAGCCGTCCTCCACGAGCCGGCGCTCGAGCATGTACATCGAGCCGCGCGTGCCGAGGAAGCCGTGGATGATCAGCACCGGCGGCGCCTCGGGCGACACCTCGTCGAAGGCGTCGGTCCGGCGGATCCGGTTGCCGCGAACGAGGTGCCGCAGGTACGAGAGCCCGTCGGCACCGCCGGAGATGTCCTGGCCGATCGTGCTGCGCTTGCCGAGCCAGCGTCGTGGTGCATCGAGCGCCCAGCGCACGAGCCACGACGGCTTGCCCTTTTCCCTCGTCATCTGTCGAGCACCATCGTCGAGCACCACCTCTTCACTCACGATAATCGACGAAGCCCTCTCCGACGAACCGGCTGACCTCTTTCGCGTACGAGCTCGCGGCCGACGCCGGTGTCGGGTACTCGACCACCCGCCACTGGCCGCGCTGGCCGACGGTGCCGAACCGCTCGATGACCGCGGTTCCGATGCGGTAGATCAGCGCGAACTCGTTGCCCTTGCGCAGCGAGCGCGAATCACCCGAGGGCACGCGGCCCGGCGGCAGCGCGGCATCGGTGACGTTGCCTTCGGGGATGTCGCGCGGACCGGGGAGCCGGGTCGGATCTTCCACGGTGCCCGGCATCGCCGGCGGCGAACCGAAATCAGCCGAGGAGGGGATCGTGATGGTCTCCGTTCGCGCACGGGCGCTCGCCGGGGCCGCGGCCTGCGCCTCGGCGGCCTTCGGCGGCTCGACCGGGCGCATCGGCTGCGGCGTCGCGTCGGGCCACGGCTCGCCCTTCGGCGGCGGCGGCGTCTCGAGGGCCGGCGCCTCGAGCGTCTCGCGGACCTCGGCGGTCAGCTCCGTCGGCTTGTCGGCCGGCATCGCGTCCGTCGTCTTCTCCGTCGCGTCGTCGGTCTTCTCGCTCTTCGCCTCGTCGGGCGGCGCATCGCCGTCCTTCTGCCGTCGCGAGTACGCGAGCGGCGCGCGGCCGCGTTCGATCTTCGACCTCTGCGGGGTCGGCTTGCCCTTCGCCATGATGATTTTGGTGCCAGCGATCGCCGTCGAGGGCAAGTTCCGGGGCAACGCGTCGCGTCATCGGGAGGTTCTCGGGTACAGTCGTCAATGCGGTGAAGGATTCGCCCACCAGCGAGCGCGTGGGGCGCTATCAGCTCCTCGAGCCGATCGGGACGGGTCCGTGCGGCGTCGTCTCGCGCGCGAAGGTGTTCGGCGTCGCGGGGTTCGAGCGCCAGTTCGCGGTGAAGCGGTTCCATCCCGAGCTGACGATCACGAACGCGCTCGCGCAGGCGCTGTCGGCCGCCGCGCGCGCCTACGGCAGCCTCGAGCACCCGCGCATCGCGCGCATGAGCGAGTTCGGAGTCGCGCAGGGCACCACGTTCACCGCCGTCGAGCTGGTCACCGGGCTCGACGCCGCGCGGCTCGTCGCCGAGGCGCGGCTCGCGGGGCAGACGATCGCCGCGGGCGGAGCGCTCTCGCTGATCTCGCAGGCGGCGCGCGCGGTCGGCTACGCGCACGGCCGGGGGCTCACGCACCTCGGGCTCGCCCCGACCAACGTGATCGTCAACACCGACGGAGACGTGAAGATCACCGACTTCGGGATCCTCGCCGCGGGCCTGCCGCAGCGGCCCGTCGACGTCGCCCGGCTCCAGCACCGCGTCCAGTACCTCGCGCCCGAGCAGGTGGCGAACGAGGCCACGAGCGCGGCGACCGACGTGTTCGCGCTCGGCGTGATCGCCTACGAGCTCGTCACCGGCCAGCGCACGTTCCGCGGCGAGACCCCGCAGCAGGTCGCGCAGTCGATCATGGCCGGCCCGCCGTCGGAGCCCGCGCTGCCGCGCCCGATCGTGCGCGTGCTCCACCGCTGCCTCGCGCGCTCGCCGTTCGAGCGCTTCCCCGATGCCCGCGCGCTCGCCGACGCGCTCGATGCCGCGCTCCGCGTCGCTCCGGTGCCGGGCACGCGCAAGGACGTCGGCGCGCAGGTCAAGGCGATCACCGAGCGCCTCCAGCAGCTCAACGAGAGCGAGATGTCGGGCATGGTCGCGCTGCACGTCGGCACCGGCCCGGTGCCGAAACAGGCCCCGCCGCCCGTGAACGTCCCGACGCTCGGGCGCGATGCGCACGAGGCTCCGACGAGCGAGTTCGTACGTCCCGACGTCCCGGTGCCCGGCCCCGCGCCGCTCGTCGGCCCGGCGACGACGATGCCCGACATGCCGCGCCCGATGACGACGATGACCGGCCTGCCACCGCCGCCGATCCCGGTGCCGCAGGGCGTGGTCACCCTGTCACCCTCGTCCCCGCCGCCGGTGCGCGACGCGCCCGCGACGCTGATCGGGATCCAGGCGAAACCGGTCGTGCCGGCGAAGGTGCCCGCGATCCCGCCGCGTCCGCTGACCGGCTCGACGCCGCCGACGCCCCCCGTGCCGCCGCTCGTCCGTCCGCCGGCGCCGCCGCTCGCTCCCAAGATCCCGGCGCGCGCCGAGACCGAGGAGCCCACGCGCGAACGCGATCTCACCGCCGGCGAGGACAAGAACTCGCCGCCGCCCACCGACGACACGAAGCGGGGGATCAAGGCGGCGCCGCCCGCGGCCGTCACGATCGCCGCCGATCCGCCGCCGGTGCGCCAGAGCGAGCGGAACATCGAGACCAGCGAGATGTCGCCGCTGCAGGCCGAGCAGCTGCGCGAGGCGGCGGCGAAGGCGCCCGAGGCGCAGCTCGCGCGCGTCTGGCGCGAGACCTCCGAGTTCGCGTCGATCCAGATCGAGAACGCCGACGCCGATGCGCACGCCGCCGAGCCGATCGCGCCGATGTTCGGCACCGAGTCCGAGCCGACGCGCGCCGAGCCGACGCGCGCCGAGCCGACGCGCGTGGAGCCGCCCCCCGTGGAGCCGCCGCGCCCGGAGCCGCCGCGCTCGCCCTCGCCGTCGCGGCCACCACCGGCGGTTCCGCAGGTCACGCGCGGCCGGACCGGCGACATGGTCGAAGGCGACTCGATCCCGTCGCTCGCGACCGCGCAGGCCGTGTCCTCGTCGACGGCGCCGCTGCCGATGGTCGGCAGCGCGACGCCACCGACTCCCCAGCGCCCGGTGAAGACCGCGCGCTCGACGTCGAAGCTGCCGTTGCTGATCGGCGTCCTGCTCGTCGGTGCGGGCGGCGCGGGCGTCGTGATCTGGCAGCTCCTGAAGTCCGATGGGGGCACCGGCGAGAGCGGTGGCTCCGGCGGAGGCTCTGCCGTCGCGAAGGCGCCGCCCGATGCAGCGCAGGCGGCCAGCACCACCCCGGACGCGGCCGCCGCGAAGACCGCGCCGGATGCGGCCCAGGTCGCCTCCGCGCCGCCCGACGCCGCGGCG
>JAEUJX010000278.1 GCA_016794545.1 Myxococcales bacterium | reverse complement strand
CCGCGAAGCTGAAGGAGAAGCTCAAGTGGTCCGATCGCGACATCCTCACGATGGCCTCGATCGTCGAGAAGGAGGCGGTCGACCCCGCCGAGCGCCCGCGCATCGCGCAGGTGTTCATCAACCGCCTGACGTCGCCGTCGTTCAAGCCGCGCAAGCTGCAGACCGACCCGACGATCCGCTACGGCTGCATGGTCCCGGTCCAGAAGTCCGCCGCCTGCCTCGCGTGGCACGAGCCCTGTCAGAAGGCCGGCAAGCCGATGGGCTGCGACCGCCTGCACCGCGCGCAGCTCGACGACGCCGACAACCCGTACAACACGTACGCGCACGAGGGCCTGCCGCCCGGCCCGATCTCGAACCCGGGCAAGGCCTCGATCGAGGCCACGCTGTCGCCCGATGGCAGCGACTACTTCTACTTCGTCGCGACGAGCAAGAACTCGCGGACGCACGCGTTCGCGAAGACGGTCGAGGAGCACGAGCGCAACGTGCGGAAGTACGTCGCCTCCGACGACAACCCTTAGCCGCGCGGCTTCAGCGAGGCGCAGACCACGTCGGCGGCCTTGAACAGGACGGCGGCGGTGCCGATCGAGGCGCGCGCCCGGACCAGGTAGATCACCTGCGTGTCGAGGTGCACGTAGTAGTAGCGCTGCGCGGCGGCGTCGCCCTCGAACGTGTAGTGCTTGATCGCGCGATCGGCGCCGTCGAGCGAGCCCGCGTCGATGCGCACGCCACCGCCGGCCTGGAGGCGCTCCGGTGGTGGGATGTGGTCGCCGGCGAGCGGGCCGTACAGGTGGATCGCGTCGTGCGGCGAGCCGTCGTGCGCGAGGTGGAACGGGCCGTCGGGGGCGTGGACGTCGCCGGTCGCGCGCAGGGAGAAGCCGGCCGGCCACCACACGTCGATCTGGTCCGTCACGATGCGCCAGATCGCGGCGTGCGGCGCCGGACCGAACGCTTCGAGCAGCTCGCCGTGATCGCGCATCCCCGCGCCGAGCACGAGCTTGGTCGTGCCGCGCTCCTCGCTCGAGTAGGTGACGATGCTGTTCTCGTTCATCGAGTGCGGCGCGAGCGGCGCGCTCGGCGCGGTGCCGGGCTGGATCAGCGCCGTGCGGATCCGGCCCGACGAGCGCGCGGCGGGGAGGTCGTACGGACCGAACACGAGCGTGCCGTCGGACAGGTGCGCGGCGGCGAGCGGCAGCCGCGCGCGCGTCTCGATGCCGTGGCCCGCGACGGTCAGCGTGAACGCGCGCGGGCCGAGCAGGGCAGAGGACCGCGAGCGCCTGAACACATCGAGAAGGCCCATCGCCGCCGATCCTCGCCCGGTTCGTCGGCTCGAACAACGTTTCGGCGGAGCGTGGGCCGGCCTACGCTCCGGACGCGAACCGAAGCGTCAGGGCGCGGTGGGGTTCGGCATCGCGATCACCGAGATGTCGTTCTCGATCGTGACCGCGAACTCGGATCCGCCGATCGCACCGCGCGGGGAGACCCGGTTCGTGCGGGTGATCGTGATCTGGTTCTCCCGCGGCTTGTCCTTCTCGCTCTTCAGCGCGTTCGCGGCGAGCATGTAGGAGCCCGAGTCGTCGATCGAGACCTTGTCGAGGTTCTCGGCGTCGATCGCCGCCGTGTCGGCGCCGCTGGATGACCACTTGACCATCAGCGGCATCCCGGCGTCGACCGTGGCGCCGGCTTGCGGCTCGCTGAACGTGTGAATGCTCGGCCCGTCGACGCGGACGTCGTTCACGCTGTCGTTGCCGCTGTCGACGTCGAGCACGTAGACCTCGTCGTAGCCGGCGGCCGTGCCGCGCCAGCGGCCACCGTTGTCTGGCTCGTACGCGAGCACGACCGTTCCTGTCGAGCTGGTCATCAGCACCGAGCCGTTGCTCACCGGCGCGCCGTTGAGGAGGATCCGCACGCTGAACTCGGTGGTGAACTCGCCGCCGTTGCGGGCGTTGGCGAGGCGCGGCTCGGCGCGGGCGGATCCGTTGACCTGCAGCGTGTTCGTGCCCGTGCCCGGATCATCGCCGGAGCCGGGATCGAGATCGCTGCCACCACATGCGGCGAAACCTACGAGCAAAGACGAAGCAAGGACGACTGACTTCATAGTTGGATGAACCCCCGTGGAACCACTTTTCTCGACGGAGAGCCCGTAGTCAATTCCACGAAATCTGCACAGTGAGCTGGGCACGCTTGGTACACCCCGGTGTGGTACGGTCGAGCCCATGAGTCTCGTGGGACAGATCGCAGAGCTC
>JAEUJX010000400.1 GCA_016794545.1 Myxococcales bacterium | reverse complement strand
CCTCCAGTCGCTGCGCATCCAGCGCGGCGCGCTGCGCACCGGCGACGGCGAGGCGCTCGAGGTGGCCACCCTGCTGCCACCGGCGGGCGCGCGCCCGAAGCTCTCGATCATCAACACGTCCGCGCTCACCGAGATCCCCGTCCTCCAGTTCTGGGTCTCTCGCCTGCTCATCGAGCTCGCCCGCCTCTCGCGCAAGCGCCCGACCAAGACGCTCCAGGGCGTCGCGTTCTTCGACGAGGCCGACGCCTACGTCCCGGCCGTCGGCTCGCCCCCGACCAAGGAGCCGATGTTCGACCTGCTGCGCCGCGCGCGCTCGGGCGGCCTCGGCATTCTGCTCGCCACGCAGAACCCCGGCGACTTCGACTACAAGGCGCGCGACAACATCGCGACGTGGCTCGTCGGCAAGGTCGCCCAGGACCGCGCGATCGAGAAGATGCGCAACCTGATCGGCCAGTACCCGAACGTCGGCCCGCGCCTCGCGACGCAGCCGACCGGCCACTTCTTCGTGCTCACCACCGGCCGCGCCACCGAGGTACGCAGCGAGCGCTCGCTGATGAACACCGAGCAGCTCTCCGAGACCGAGGTCGTGGAGCTGGCGCGAGCACGGCGGACGTGAGGAGCTACGACTTCGCGGCGCCGGACGCCCACGGGATGCGTCTCGCCGACGTTGGCCCCAAGGTTCGCGAGCGGATCGCCGAGATGGGGCGCGTCGGAGATCTCCGTGTCAGCAAGATCATTCACGTCGTGGGAGACCCAAGGCAAAATCCGATCTCCGTCGACGGTATGTCGTGGTCACGGCGGACGGCTACGTTCGCAACATCAGGTGGCCTTCGAATCAGCAGATCCAGATCGACTACGAAAACCCCGAGGGCAGCCCGGGTCGAGCCTTCGAAGGTATCGGTGCCATGCGCGACCTCACTGCTGGCACACCTGCTTCGTCGAGTGATGTCGTCTCGCTGCACGCCAAGCTGTTCGCGGAAGCGCGCCGCGCGGAGAAGACGCTGGAGCTCTGACAGCTAAACGGGGCGCAGGATCCGGAGTGCACGATCCAGGTCGGATTGCTGAAGCCCCACGAAACCATCGACCAGCACCTGATGGCCGCGAAGATCCGGATCCGCGAGAACATCGTCGAGAATCACGAACGCGGTCGTCCGCGGGTAGCCCGCGAGGAACCTGCGGATCTCGTCCGACCGAGACCCGCTCGGATATGCCGGGACGACCCTGGCGAGGTGTGATCGCAACCCGGCGGCGCTCAGTCGTTCGCGCGTGCCGGAGAGCCCGTAGCGGTCGCGCCACGAGGAGATGAGGACGAGCTCCGCCGACACCTCGAGGACGAGCTCGTCGAGGAGAGCGATGCGGCCCGCATCGAGCTGTTCGTGCATGGCGAAGCTAGTGAGCACCCCATCGATGTCGAGGAGGATCAAGGGCCGCGAGGCTCGCCTCATCCCAGATCCCGATGAAACGCGATGAACGACAGCTCGAGCGCGGGTCCGCGCGCACCCACGGCAAGTGGGACTGCGAGCATGATCTCCGACTCCGCAGGCAGCAGCGAGCTCACAGCCTGAACCGCCTCGCTGATCGATTGCAGCGTGACGTGCTCGCTGGCGTGGATCACCAGCAGGACGTCGCCGATCTCCGGCCGCCGAAGCAGCGGACCCCAGCCGCCGCGGTCGCCGAGCACGGCCGCGTGGCCCGTTCGAGCGGCACCGCAGAGTGTGCGCATGTTCTCGACGTGAACCCCGACTAGTCCAGGTGTGCTCAGCGCGGAGACCAGCGACATCGCACAATCCACGAGGCCCCGCGCCCCCGCCGCAGCCTCCACCACGTGGAGCTGGAGATGGTCCGCCAGCCGTCGGAGCGAGCAGCGATCTCCCCCATCCCGGCGCGAGTCCGCAACGAATGCGAGCGGCGGCCACACCGAGCGCGAGCGCGCGAGCGCGGCCCACGTCTCCAGCTCGGAGAGCGGCGGCTCGTCCGCGAGGTCCAGCATGCATCCGATCCAGGCGTACTCCTCGAGATCGTCAGGTGGTCGACGCCGTACGAGAGTCGCATCCGCCAGACGAGCGTTCGGGTGAGCGTCGAGCACCTGTGCCTGGGCGAGCGCGGTCGCCCCGAACGCGGAGAGCAGGACTCGAGGCGATCCGGTGTCGGACGTGGAGCGGAGATGCGACATCGTCCCGACCTAGCCTCCGAGTGCGACACGCGAGGTCATACATGCGCGGCGTTCGGGGGATCGGCCCGACCGGTGCAGAGTGCGTCGCGGTTCTTGCGACTGCAGCGCCACCGTCACAGCGCTGCCTCATGATGGTCCCTGATGCTCGGGATCGAACAGCGCCGTGGGACGACGACCGTCACGGTCGAGCTGCACGACCATCTCGACGGAGTCGAGCTGCGAGGGCGCGTGTACAACGACCAGCGCCCAGGGACGTACTGGTATCGCGATGACACGATCGATCTGATCCTCACCCTCACCAGCCCCGTGGCATGTCGGCTCGCGGGCGTCTGCGCGAGCTGGGATCTCCAACCCGCAGCCACCGAGGACAGTCCGTTCCTCGCGGTCGCGGATCGAATCCATGAAGCGGCGGCGATTCTCGTGTGCGACGAGGATGACGTAGACGATCCCCGGACCGAGCTCGTGCACCTCTGCGACCAGGGCGCGATCAGAGCGGTGCAACGCTGCGATGTCGCCGCGCGTCACCTCGCCCTCGCATTCGCACCCGGCGCTCGGATGTTCGTCTATGCGGCGGTGCTGGACGACTGGTGGCGCCGTGTCGAGCAGGCACTCGGTGTGTGTCCCGGCCTGTTCATCCTCGGAGCCGCGCTGCCGTCGACGCAAGCTTCGGTCCTCACCTCGCTACGCGGCGGCACGAAGCTGGGTCGCATCGTCGCGACCCTCGCAGCCGCTGCGGCTTCGGCGAACCGACACGCCTCGACGCTGATCCGGCGCTCCCCGCGCGAGCTGGCACCCGCCGCACTGATCGCAATGCTTCGCGAGCCCGCCATCGACGTCAACGATGCGCCTGCGACCGAACGTGACCTCGCGATCTGGTACGCATGGTGTGCCGTTGCCGTGCGCGCGGCTCGCCCGCTCGCTGCATTCGTGTCGAAGCATGCGATGGAGCTCGACCTGCACGCGCGGCGCCGAGGTCGCGATGCGCACGGGCAACTCGCAGAGATCAGCGACTGGCTCCGGGCGACGCGCGCGACACCCCCATCGCGCACGTCAGCGCCCGCGCGCGTGCTCGCAGAGATCGATGCCTGGCACCTCTCCCTCTGGTGTGAGACCGACCGCGATCCGGACACGCCACTTCCACGCGCGCCGCTCGCCACGGAGTGCGTCGATGGTCTTCGCGCCGAGCCGCTGAACACGGTCGGAGAGCTGCTCGACGAGGGTCGTCGCATGCAGCACTGCGTCGGATCGCGTGCAGACAGGGCGCTCGCGTCATCACACGCCTTCTTCCATGCCGTGGTTCGCGGAGAGCCCATCACCATCGAGGTCGCGCGCGGGGCGCGCCACTGGTACCTGGTCGAAGCGTCCGGGTTCGCGAACCGGCAGCCGGACTTTCCGACCATCATCGAGCGCTGGGTCCACACCCTGCGCGATCCGGAGACGCGCCCGTGAGTGCGCGTCTCCATCGCGGGCGGAACGACCAGCTGATCCGCGTCCTCGCGATCATCCGCGCCCTACACCGCGCCGATGGGTGCGACCTCTACGAGCTCGCCGGCATGCACGGCACGACGACACGCACGATCCGCCGCGACCTGGAGGCACTCCAGGCCGCCGGCCTGCCGCTCGTCCAGGCTCTCGACGGGAGGAAGATGCGCTGGCGCATCGCGTATCCGAGCGCGCTCTCGGAGGTGTCGCGCATGCTCGACGCGAGCCATTACCTCGCGGTCGTCGCGGCGCTCGCCAGCGGGCTCGCAGCGGCTCGCCCCTCGACACGAGCGACGCTCGTGGACCTCGCGAAGAAGCTGCTGCCCGCTCTCACTCCGCGCGATCGCACGCGACTCGTCGGTGCCGCCGGCGCATTCGGGCCCGCCGACCAAGAGCTGCTCCGGGCCCACGCACCCGATGTCCTCCTCCCGCTCGTGACGGCGATCGCCGAGCAGAGGCTCTGCGATGTCCGGTACACCTCGGTCGCGCGGCGGCGATCTCGCATGGAGATCGTTCCGCTCCGGCTACGGGCACGAGGAGACACGCCATACCTGCTGGCGTACCTGCCGAAGCGCGACGACCTCGTGACCCTCGCGCTCGACCGGATGCGCTCGCTGCACCTGACGGACCAGCGGGCCGAGTTGCCCTCGCACATCGGCATCGATCGCTACGCGGGCTCGCTGTTCGGCATCGACGGCAGCGGTGACGAGACGACCTATCGTCTGCTGTTCGCGTCCGTGGTCGCGCCCTACATCCATGGCCGGCGCTGGCATCCGAGTCAGCGCCTCACGCGGCGCAGAGATGGCAGCGTCGAGCTGACCTTCACCTGCCGCGCGTCCGTCGAGGTCGAAGCGTGGGTGGCTTCGTGGCGCCACAACGTCGAGGTGCTCGGGCCACTGTCGCTCAAGATGGCCCTTGGCGAGCTTGGACGCACTCTCGTCGAGCGATACCGTCCGGAGGCAACCGCTCAGGAGGTAGGGTAATGGACTGCAGGACATTTGGTGAGCAGCTGGGGCCGATCGTGCACGGGATCGTGAGGGCGCGCCACGAGGCGGAGCGCGACCACTTCCTCACCAGCATGATCGTCGGGGCATCCTTCGAGGGCTGGCTCTCGTTCGAGACACGCTTCGCTCTCGAGAAGGCTCGTCCGCGTTTCGGGCTCGACCATCCCAGGTTCTGGATCGGAAACGAGTACAAGAAGGTCGACCTGGGGATCGTCGAGTACGACGACGAGCACTACAACGATCCCGAGCGCTGGCTCGCCGCCATCGAGTTCAAGGTCATCTACAACAACAAGAACTGGGAAGCTCAGGTCAACGGAGTCCTCGCCGATCTGTTTCCGAAGAAGCACGGGCGCGAAGACAAGGCCGCCATCGTGGGACCTGATCGCCAGCTCGCGGTGGTCGCGATGGTGCAAGGCAATTTCCCGTCCAACAAATACCAGCGAGAACTCGATAGAGATCCCAGCTGGGAGAGCCGCGTTCGGGAGGCACTCGGGCTTGCGGCGAATGTCCAGGAGCTGTCGTCGAGCCCGGAGCCACTGAGCGCAGGGCACGCGAACCTCGCGTCTGGTGAGTCAGCAAAGCTGACGGTGCACGTCCTGGCTCCACACATCTGAGCGGCTCACGCTGACCACATCCACCGGACGACAACCGAGGTGCCCAGAGCGATTTCGCTGCCGCCGACGAGCTCGAGGACGCGTGCATCCTCCCTGCCGATCGGGCGCGTCCCGTTCGTGCTCGCGAGGTCGACGACCAGCAGCCGGTCGCCGAGCAGCAGCAAGAGCGCGTGCACGCGCGACAGCGACTCCTCATCGCTCAGCCACGGGCCGTCGCACCGCGGATAGCGCCCGAGCAGCACGCCCTCGCGCAGCGCCTGATGCCCGATGTCGATCGCGACCGAGCCTCGCGCGCTCCGCACGACCAGGCGCCCGGCGTGGTCGCGGCCAGAGACGAGCTTCATCCCCGTGTCCCGCGGCCCGGCCACCCGCGTCACGACGGTGGTGCCGTGCGCGAACGAGTGAACGAGCGGACGCACGATCGAGGCCTCGGGCACGCGCGCGAGCTCGTCGTGGTAGACGCGCTCGGGCATGCAGTCCCACGCCTCGCTCGCAGACGAGGGCCAGTCGGTCGGGTCGCCGAGCGGCAGCGCGTAGATCGCGTACCCGCCACAGCGCACCATCGCCGGCCCCTCCGACCGGAGGCCGCGTAGCGTTCGCCCTTCCTCGTCGAGCATCCCGTCGCTGGTCCGCAGGTCGAGGATGCGGAAGCTGACGTCGGCGGAGCCCGCGCGCCAGTCGCGGACCGGATCGAGCACCACGGCGAGCTGCCGCAGCGCGAGGCGCTCGTTGCCGTCGAGGTAGAGGTCGCACCGGTCGTGTCGCCCGACGATGGCCGTCACGTGGCGATCCACGCGCGCTCGCAGACACGCCATGCCCACCGCGCGTCCCGACGACTCGTCGACCGCGATCAACGCGAGGCCCGGTTCGTCGATCGCGCGACAGCGATCCGCGAACGCTGGATAGGCGCCCTCGAACAGCCAGCGCAGGTTCGGCCCGGCCGTCAGTGACACCTGCGCGATGCGCGTCGCGTGGTTGGGACGGGCGCCGCGAACCTGCCCTGCCCAGTGCTCGACCATGACTGTCTTCATCGATGATCTCCCATCTTCGCAGCGTACGCGACCGCACCGACACCACGGCATCGGCGCACGGCCACGAGCAGCTCGCGGACGAACGCCTCGTCACCGCGCTCCAGCGTGACCTGCCCCCCGTGCGCATCGTGCGCGCGCGCGTCGTTGCGCTTCGCGTCGAGGTAGACGCCCTCCGCGAGCTGGAAGCGGACGCCGACGCGAGAGCCCTCGGGCGGGCCGTGCTTCTCGCCGCGCCGCCACAGCTCGGCCACGATCCGCACGCGGCCCGCACGTCGCGGCCGGGGGAGCGCCACGACCTCGTCCCGGCCGACGAGCTCCTCGCCGACGCGGTCGTGCCCCAGGCAGCCGACGCGGCCGACCGTCACGCGCGCGCTGTCCTTGCCCGGCGGCAGGTAGTAGCTCGCGTGTCCGCCGTAGCCCGGCGGATAGCCGCCGCTCGAGGAGAAGAACGCGGCCCACCGATCGCGCTGCCGCACCCACGTCCGGCAGGCCTTCGCGAGGAGCGCGAGCGTCGGGACGTCGAGCTGGAGCCCGCGGCCCTGCACGCCGAAGCGCCGGTCGATCTTGACCCACCCGGCTCCGACGGTCGCGCCGATCCGCCCGTTCGACCAGAAGTAGCCGACCGTCGCCGGGCGTCCCTTGTTCAGGGCGCGCCCGACCTCGATCAGCTGCGGGCTCCTGCGCGAGCCGCCCGCCACGTGGAGAATGTCGTCGAGATCCCAAACCATGCTGCCTCCTCATCGTCGCGGCCGTGCCGCCGGGCTTGCCACCTTGCCGGCTCCGGCAGGTCGGCCGCGCTTCCTCGGGCCCTGATCCCTCCGCGCGTCTGGATGAGCGAACGAGATCAGCATACGGCAGCCGCGCGCCCGATCGACACCTGTCGTTGCGGCGGCGCGCCGAACCGCATCACGGGCTGCAGCGGTCGATCTCTAGGCTCTGAGGATGCTCGGTCATCGTGGGTTGGTCATCGCGTCGTGTCTCCTGTTCTCGAGCTGCGCCGGCGACGACGGCGGCGGCGACGGCTCGTCGTGCGGCGATGGGGTCTGCGGACTCGGCGAGAGCCAGGCGACCTGCGCCGTCGACTGCACCGGCACCAACCCGCGCTGCGGCGACGGCGTGTGCAACGGCACCGAGACCGCGTCGAGCTGCGCGGCCGACTGCACGAGCAGCGCCTGCACGACGTCGCCCGACAACTGCACCGGCGAGACGCTGTGCGTCGGCGGCTCGTGCGTCGCGGCGTTCCCGCGGGTCTACGCGATCACCGGCGTGTCGGTCTCGGTCCCGACGACGAACCCCAACAACGGCCAGACGTGGGACGTCGGCGGGGGAGCGCCGGATCTGTTCCTCGGGAACAGCAACGGTGTCGCCTTCTCGGGAGTCGTCGCCGACCAGTTCAGCGCGACGTTCGCGGGCCCGTTCGACGTCCAGCTCGTCGCGGGCGCGACGCTGCGGATCGACGTCTGGGACGAGGATGTCACCACGCACGACGCCGCGTTCGCCTGTCAGGCCAATCCGATCACCGCCCAGCTCCTCCGCACGCGGACGTTCGCGTGCGCGGTCAACGGAATGACGATGACCTCGACGATCCGGCCGAAGTAGTCAGCCCGGTCGGAGCGTGGCGTAGCGATCGTAGAGCGACGCCGGCATCGCGAACGCCAGCTTCCACGTTATCCCGATCGGGAGATCGCCCTGATCGGCGATCGATCCCCGCTGTGCGACGAGGTGGCCAGGTAGAGTCTTGGCATGCTGCAGTTCTGGGTCTTGTTCCTCGTCGCGATAGGCGTCGCCTACGTGGTCGCGTTCGCGCGGAAGGGCAAGGTGTCGATGGGAATGACGAGCCGGCGCGAGGAGATCTCGAGCCCGGCATCGCCCGCCGAGGTCTTCGCCGCCCTCCGCCTGATCGGACCTCCCTACACCGTCGACGACGTCGATGCGTCGTCGAACATGCTCGTGCTGTCGTCGCCAGTGACCTTGTTCTCGTGGGGGTTCCTCTATCCGGTGCTGATCACGCCGAACGGCTCCGGCTCGAAGATCGTCATCGGCTGCGGCTCGAAGGTGTTCCAGCTCGGGCCCGTCGTGACGAACGCGCACAACAAGTGCGTCGCGACCGTGCAGGCTGCGCTCTCGGCCGCGCCGGCGCGCGTCGTCAACGGCTGAGTCGGCGAAGATTTCGCAAGCGCCGGGGGACTTGCGTCGGTTCGCGAGGCGACAGCCTCCCCTGCATCAAGCTTGTCTGCCGCCGTATAGACGATCTTGCGACTCCGGTGCTCCTCACGCGGACGTTCGCGTGCGCGGTCAACGGGATGACGATGACCTCGACGATCCGGCCGAAGTAGTCAGCCCGGTCGGAGCGTGGCGTAGCGATCGTAGAGCGCGGCCGGCATCTCGAACCTCAGCTTCCACGTGATCCCGATGGGGCGGTCGCCCTGGTGCATCACGTACTCGACCGGCCCGAGGAACGTGAACGCCTGCCCCGGCTGCGAACGAACAAAGAGGTGGAACGAGTAGCCGTTGCCCGGGCTCTCGACGTACCGCTTGCCCGATTCGCGGGTCACGCTCGCCGCGCCTTGCGTCTCCCAGTGGAACTGCGTCGGGCTGATCGCGTAGTCGCGATACCGGGTGGTGGGCGAGTAGTCCTTGCCCGACTTGTCGAGGGTCACGAACAGCAGCTCGCGCTTCCCGTCGAGCTTCAGGATGCCGCCCTGGTGGCTGATGATCTTCTCGCCCGGTTGCATGTATCCGACCGCCGCGAGGATCTCCCGGCGCGAGTAGCTGCGGTGCAGCGCGAGCGGCCAGTCCGCGACGGGATACTGCTGCTGCGCGACGGCGACCCGATCTTCGAGCACCTCGCGCAGCTCGCGGAACTCCTGGACGACGGACGGGGACTCGGCGAACGCGGCGACCGTCGCTTCGGCGGCGCGGAGCACGCCGCGGTTCTGCAACTGAGCATCGAGCATCAGGGTCCGCGCGCGATCGAACGGCGTCAGGCTGACGGGCTGGCGCTGCAGCGCGGAGTGAAGGAGCTCGTCGTAGCGTCGCAGGCGCTCCGGCTCGTCGATGTGGGTCAGGAAGCGCAGCCGCTTGCTCCTCGCCGCGACCTCGTCGCGCGCCTCTCCCGCCGCAGGCGACGCCACACCGGCCTGGTGCAAGAGCGCCGTCCACCCGCCGGCGTCGTAGACATCGTCGAGCTCGCGCCCCGTCTGATCGAGGAACGCCGCGAGCGTGGGGCGAGCACCGGCGGTGCTGAGCTCCTGTAGCTCCTTGGTCAGCTGCTTGGCGCCCGCGAGCGACACCTTCAGCGACTGGACGATGACGTCGCGCGCGACGCGATCGAGGTGCAGGGTGCAGCCGCTCGGCAGGTACGGAAAGCCGTCCTCCACCGCCTTGCGGATCGCGGCGCGCGGGATGCCGGTCACCGCGGACAGCACGCCGTCGAACCGGAACTCGGTGCGGTGCTGGCCGATGAAGTCGAGGACGAGGCAGCTCTCCTTTCCCGGATGCAGCCGGAGGCCGCGCCCGAGCTGCTGGAGGAACAGCGTCGCGCTCTGCGTCGGCCGGAGCAGCAGCAACGTGTCGACGTACGGCATGTCGACGCCTTCGTTGTACAGGTCGCAGGCGAACACGACGTTCACCTTGCGCTCGCGCAGCAGCTCCTTGGCCTCGTCGCGCTCCGCGCTGTCACCGAACACGGCGATCGCCGGCACACCGGCGTCCGTGAAGCGCTTGGCCATGAACGTCGCGTGCTCGATGCTGACGCAGAAGCCGAGCGCCCGCAGCTTGCGAAGATCCGCGACGCGTCGCTGGAGCTGATGCCGCACCAGATCCGCCCGCGCGGTGTTGCCGGTGTACAGCTGCGCGAGCTCGGCGGCGTCGTAGCCGGTCCGCGTCCACCGCACGTGCCGGAGGTCCGTGCCATCGGCGATGCCGAAGTACTCGAACGGCACGAGCAGCTGCCCGTCGAGCGCGTGCCAGAGGCGAAGCTCGGCCGCCACGTGGCAGTCGAAGTCGGGCAGCAGCGACTTGCCGTCGCTCCGCTCGGGCGTCGCCGTGAGACCGACCAGTATGTCCGGCTGGAGCTTCGGCACCACGTCCTGGTAGGTCTTCGCGGGGACGTGGTGGCACTCGTCGACGATGACGTGACGGAAGTGCGCAGGCCCGAGGCGCGTGACGAGGTCCTGTGCCGCGGCACTCTGGATGCTCGCGAACACGTGATCCCACTTCTCGGGCAGAGCCCCATCGACCAGCATCTCGCCGAACGCGCGGTCCTGGAGTGCGTGCCGGAACGTGGTGCGCGCCTGGTCGAGCAGTTCCTTGCGGTGGGCGAGGAACAGGAGCCGCGGAGGCACGCCGGTCTCGGCGACCCGTCGCGCGTAGTCGAGCGCGGCGATCACGGTCTTGCCGGTCCCGGTCGCGGCCACGACGAGGTTTCGCGTCCTCTGCCGGAGCACGCGCTCCGCGTGGAGCTTGTCGAGGATCTCCTGCTGGAACGGCAGCGGCCGCAGGGCGATCAGGAACAGCTCGGGCGCGGGGCCGCTCGTCTCGCTCGCGAGCGCGGCGACCAGCCGACCACGGGCGGCTTCGTCCGCCGGATCGTAGGCCTCGAACTCGGCGTCGGCCCACAGGGTGTCGAACGTCCCCTGGAACTGCTGGATCACGTGCGGCAGGTCGCCCGTGCACACCTTCACCATCCACTCGTGCCCCGCTCCGAGCGCCGTCGAGGTCAGGTTCGCCGATCCGATGTACGCCGTGTCGAGCTCGGTCCGTCTGTGAAACAGCCAGGCCTTCGCGTGCAGGCGCGTGCGCCGCGTGTCGAACGAAACGCGGACCTCGGCCCCCGGCAGCCGCGCGAGCTCGTCGAGCGCCGCGGCCTCGGTCACGCCGCGAAACGTCGTCGTGAGCAGGCGGAACCGCCCGCCGCGGCGCGAGAAGTCGTGGAGCGCGTCCCGGATCGCATTGACGCCGCCGACGGTGACGAACGCGATGATCGCGTCCACGTGGTCCGCGGTCTCGATCTCGCGCGCGAGCTCCTGACCGAGCGGTGGCTCGCCGCGGCTCCGGGTCAGGAGGCTCGAGACCGTCAGCGGGGTCTTCGGCCGCGCCGGAGCCGACGCCCGGTAGAGGGACGTCAACCGGCGCGCCGGCGCGGCGGGCCGTTGGTCGAGGATCGCTTGCGTGACGTCGGCGTCCGCGAGGCCGGCGAGCAGCTCGACGAGCTTCGCCGCGAACGCGCGCGCGTGCTCCGCGCGCTCCTTCTTCGGGAGTCCGTCGAGCACGCGCTCGATCTCGCGGCCGACGTGCCGGGCCAGCGCGATGTGCGCGTCGGCGTCGTCGAGCGCGACGAGCTCGGCGCGCAGCGGCGCCACGTGCTCGAGCTGGTGCGCGAGCGCGTCGGTGACGAGGTGCTCGTAGACGCCCTCCACCAGCTCGCCCGGTCCCGGTTTGGCAGACGCGCGCGACACCCATGCTCAGGATAGCCAAGGACGCGCGCGATCTCGAGCTCGCCGCGCACGTCGTGGCTTCGCGTCCGAGCCGCCTCACGGGCTGAAGCGGTCGCTTCCTACCCTGCGACTCCACCAGTCGAGGGAGAACGGATGAAGAGCGTCATTGCGCTGGCTGTCACGGTGTCTCTGGGATGCGGAACGATCCTGAACAGCGGGACCGCGAGGATCACGCCGCCGCAAGGCGCGACGGTGGACGGCCAGTACGGCCCGATCGAGGCCTCGCAGAAGCGATCTCACCACATCGTCTACGCCGATGGACGAACGTGCGTGGTCGAGAGCGGCGTGAGCGCGGGGTACGTGATCGCCGACGTCGTGTTCTGGTTCCTGCTCGGTCTCGTCGTCGATGGGGTCACCGGGAACTGGAAGACCCTCGACGAGGAGGCGTGTCCCGGCGTCATCGTCGACTGACGAGCGGAGCCCGCGAGCCGTCGCTCGCTCGCGGATCTGGTAAACCGCGCACGATGACCCAAGCGACCAACCCGTACTGCGAGCGGCTCGGAATCGCGGTTCCGTCGCTCGCCGCGGTGCGCTCGCATCCCGACGCGAACACGTATGCAATGCTCATCGTCGCCCTCCTGCAGCGAGGTCGGCCGATGACACTGGCCGACGTCGCCCTCGACTTCCACGCCGCGGGTGTCGTCGACCACCCCGACGACGCGTACTTCTCCTTGTCGAGATGCCGCCCGGCGCGCGCGCCGGTGTATCGGGACGGAGACCTCTACGCGCTCGATCCCTACGATGACGAGCTCGACCTGTGGGCCTTCCGCCTGGGACTCCGACCGCCGCGGGTCGCGCGGGCCGCGCCCCCGCCTCCTCCACCGAGGCCGCTCCCGAGCCAACCGCTCACGCTCGAGGAGCTCGATCGCGCCTGGCGCGACGACGCCAACCTGATGAACTGGTCGGCGCAACGGATCGCGCTCGCCGTCCTCGATGCGCACGCTCGCCCGATGACACCCGACGAGGTGGTCTCGTTCGTCGCGGCGCGCACCAAGTGGCACAGCCTCCGCCCGGGCCCCCAGACGTTCCGGCGCCGCGGCTCGGCGGTCTCGATCGGCGACGACGGCACCTGGTCCCCGGTGCCGGGCGCCGCCGAGACCATCATGGCGCGCGATGCCGTGCGTGATGCCGTGGCCCGCACGCATCGCTACCCGCGAAGCACGCCCGAGCAGATCGCCGAGAGCACCCGCTCCGCCGAGCGGCGGCGCACCGCTCACGCCGACGAGCTGGCGAAGCTGCGCCGCGTGATCATCCACGCCTTTCCATCCCGCGCGCCGAGTGCCGTCGTGCTCCTCGACGTCGAGCAGCGGCAGCTGACGACCTTGATCGGTGATCAGCTCGAGATCCTCGGCGAGCGCCTGCGCGACTACGATTTGCTGGCCGGTGTCGACATCCGCGCGACGCTGCGCGAGCTGTCGGTCGACCCGCGCGATCGGCGACTCGCCGAGCTGGGCCCGCCGCAGAAGTCGATGACCCTCAACAAGGCTGGCCGCACGCTGAAGATCACGACGGCGATGCTGATCCAGGGCTCGTGCGGGATCAGCCGTCCCCTCGGTGACGAGGACAAGCTGCGCGGGTACCTCGCGAAGGGCCAGCTCGCGCAGTTCCAGCGTGGCCTCGAGGCAGATGCCAAGGCCATCTTCGCGCTGTATCAGTACGGCAAGACGCACGGCTGCGTGCGTCTCCGCTGGGGCGTTCTCGACGACTTGCTCCCGGCGCCATGGCACCACCGTGACGAGCCGATGCTCTACCACCTGCTGCGCGAGGCTCGTGGCCTCGGCATGGGGATCATCGCCGTCGTGGGGTCCGCGCCGGGCTGGGAAGATCCGTGGTCACGCGCGCGTCGGCTCGAGGTCATCCAGGGCGCCAGCGAATACGATCTGCTTCTCCGCGACGAGCACGGCGCGTACGTCGACGAGCGAGACGTGCAGCTCGCGCGGCTCGAGGCCGTGGTTCACTGACCGCGCCGGCGGGCGTGCCCGGCGAGTGACGGGTTCCCGCTCATCGACTCCAACAGCGACCCTGGGTCAGGGTGGACCGCCGCCTCAATGATCGCCTTCCGCTGCGGTACGAAGGTGTTCCCAATTGGCCCATCGTGACGAACGCGCACAACAAGTGCGTCGCGGCCGTGCAGGCGGCGCTGTCGGCCGCGCCGGCGCGGGCCGTCAACGGCTGAACTTGCGAATCCCTAGCTCTCCTTCCCGACCGGACTTAGCTAGTCGGAGCGTGGCCGCTTAGTCAGCAGTGTCTCGTCACAAACATCCAGCTTTCAGCCTTCCATGTCGAGCCTCGGGGTGTAGTGACATCGGCCCGGGTTGTCCGGAGGCTGACTTCCTTGGATCAGGCCGCCATGGCCTGGTCCTGCTGACCTCGATAGTACGCCTCTTCGAATTCGGCCGGCGGCACGTAGCCGAGCGGCTCGAGCAGACGGCGGTTGTTGAACCAGTCGACCCACACGAGCGTCGCGTACTCGACCGCGTCGATCGTGCGCCACGGTCCGCGTCGATAGATCAGGTCGTGTCCCTATAGTTGTGTAGAAGCCGATTTCTTGGGCGGCAAGAAAGACCGAGAGAGCCTCCGGGTTGCGACACCCAAGGAGACCTCCCGTGAAGCGACCAACACGATCCCTTCGAC
>JAEUJX010000375.1 GCA_016794545.1 Myxococcales bacterium | reverse complement strand
GACGGCACCGGTGGCGTGCTGACCGCGCTCGACGCCCCCGGGCCGCGCGCCGGCAAGGTCGTCGCCGTGCTCGCGGCCGACCGCGACGGCGACTGCGACGACGACGCCGTGGTCGCCACCGACGGCGCGGCGCCCGCGCTGTGGCGTCGCGACGGCACCGTGTTCAGCGAGATCGGCGCGCTCGGTGGACAGACGATCGCGGCGGTCGCCGCCGCCGATGTCGATCGCGACGGTGACCTCGATCTCGTGACCGGCGCCGGTGGCACGCTCGTGCTGTGGCGCAACGACGGCGGCGGCACGTTCTCCACCGACGGCGCGGCGCTCTCCGCGAATGGCCGCGTCAGCGCGGTCACCGCGCTCGCGCTCGGCGACCTCGACAACGACGGCAACCCCGAGCTCGTCGTCGGGCAGGCGGGCCAGCCGCTGGCGGCGTGGCTCGGCGATCCGGGCGGCACGGGCAGCTTCGTCCCGGCCGCGGCCGCGGTGCCGCCGGTCCCGCTCGACGTCGCGCGGCTCCAGCTCGTCGATGCCGACGGCGACTTCGATCCCGATCTCGTCGTCAGCGTGAAGTCCGCCGCCATGCGCCTCTACATCGATCGCGACGGCCGGCTCGAGGATCAGTCGTTCGTGCGCCTGCCGCAGCCCGCGCCGCAGGCCCTCGCCGTCGCGGTCGGCGGCTGGGACGACGGCTGCGAGCCCGATGCGGTCGTCGCGTCGTCGGCGGGTGGCCCATCGCTGCGAGGATCCGCCAACGGCACGTTCACCGGCGAGGGCGCGGCGCCGGCCGCCACCGACGCCGTGCTCGGCGACCTCGACGACGACGGCGACCTCGACGCGCTGCTCGCGACCCCGGGAGGAGTCACGTGGCTCGCGCGCTGATCGCGATCGCCGTCCTCGCGTCCGTGGGCCACGTGGTCCACGCGGACGACGCGGGCGCGCAGGCGATCGAGACGTACCTGCAGCGCGGCAAGAAGCTGTTCGACGAGCAGGAGTACGCCGGCGCGATCCAGGCGCTCACGCCGGTGACGCGCGATGCCCGCGCGACGCGCGCCCAGCGCCTGCGCGCGCTCGAGCTGATCGCGCTCGCGAGCTTCATCCGCGGTGACGAGGGCGGAGCGCGCGCCACGTTCGAGCGCATCCTCGACATCGATCCGGGCTACCAGCTGCGCGACACCTCGGGCTCGCCGAAGATCCGCTCCTTCTTCGACGCGCTGAAGAAGCGCCTGATCCCGAACTTCGATCCCAACGCCGGCGCCGACCTCGAGCACGCCGCGCCGACCGCGGGCACCGCGGGCAAGCCCGTCGAGCTCGAGGTGCGCGCCACGCGCGGCGGCGAGCGCGTGTTCGACATCATCGTCGCGACGCGCCGCCGCGGCGAGCTCCAGTACGCGCTCGCGCCCGCCCTCCCTCGCGGCGACGCGAGGTGGCGCGCGCGCCTCGTCGCCGCGCCGAGCGCGAAGCCGTACGTGCTCGAGTACTACGTCGAGGCGCGCGACGCGGGCGGCGCGGCGGTCGCGCGCATCGCCGCGCCCGACTCTCCTCTGGAGATCGCGCTCGCCGCCGGTGGCTCGGAGGGCGGCAAGCGTCCGTGGTACGCGCGCTGGTACGTCTACGCGGGCGTCGCCGTCGTCGCCGCGGGTGTGACGGGAATCGCGATCGCGGCCTCGCAGGGTCCAGACGACGGGTCGCTGCCTCCGGGATCGGTCACGGTCTCGCCCTGACCGCCTCGAGAAGGCCGCGCGATCTAGGCGAAATCCCGTCTCCACACGCCGTCGTTGCTGCCTGCTTTGCGCAGTCTTCGCGACCCCGCGCATCACCTCGCAGAGCGAGTGTTAGGCCGCGGTCATGACGGGTGTGACGTGAATCATCGTCGAGAAACCTCGACGGAGTTCTAGTGCATGGACCCCGGTGTTGCCTCTGAATGCCATAGCGAATTGGCCTTGACCCCCGGGAGCAACATCAGTAGGGTCCGCCATCATTTTTAACCGCCGTGAGTTTTGGGGAATTCCCAGCGGCACGTTCTCAACGGAACCGAAGGAGTCGATCAGATGAACAAGCTAGCTCTGGGTGCCCTCTTTGCCGGGCTCGCGGCATGTGGTGGTGGTGGCGGAAAGAAGGACGACGTCATGCTCGTCGATTCGTCGATGGGTGACAGCGGCATGGTCACCGCGTGCAACCCGCTCACGCAGACCGGCTGCAACGCCGGCGAGAAGTGCAACTGGATCTACGACCAGCTGATGCCGACCATCGTCGGCCACATCGGCTGCGAGCCGGACGGCACGATCGCCGCCGGCGGCGCCTGCGGCGCCCGCGCGGTCGGCCCCGACACGTGCGTCAAGGGCACGGAGTGCGTCTCCGGCGAGTGCAAGAACATCTGTGACCACCAGGGCGGCGACCCGATGTGTCCGATGAACTACTCCTGCGTTCGCTACCAGAACCTGTTCACGGACGGCACGAACACCGTCGCCGGCGTCTGCGACCCGGGCTGCGACCCGCTCACGCAGGACCTGCTCGTCGGCACGAACAAGACCGCCTGCGGCTCGCCGGATCCGACGATGCCGGTCCGCGGCTGCTACGGCTACGAGGAGTACTCCTGCTCCGGCACGGCGCCCACGGTGCCCATCGCGGAGGCCGTCATGAAGACCGACCGCCAGCCGCCCGCGGGTGACTACCTCAACGCGTGCGCGCCCGGCTTCATGCCGATCCTGATCTCCGAGACCGGCTCGATGACCGGTCTCTGCAACGGCCTCTGCGCCGCGGTCGAGACGTACGACTCTACTCCGGGTGTCGCGGGGGGTGAGGTGGGCAGCGAGGTCGGTGACCGCGCGGCTTCCGCGAAGAACCCCACCGCCGCCATGTCGGCGGTCGGCAACGCCGTGTGCGAGACGGGCAAGCGCGGCAGCGCGGTGGACGGCCCCGAGACCTGCCGCTTTCTCTGGCCGTACAACATCGATGACGCGGGCATGCTCGCGATCACCGACTACACCGACAAGATCGGCGTCTGCTTCGCCCGCAACAAGTACAAGTACGACTCGAATGGTGACGGCATGCTGACTGCGGCCGACGCGAATCAGCCGGCCTGTGCCACGCTCAAGCAGCACGTCAACGGCGATACGGTCGACAACGACGACCACGCCGATTTCGGCTGCGCGAAGGTCGCGAACTCGATGTTCATCGACAAGCCGCTCAAGAAGGGCGACAAGGTCTACGTCGGCGAGATGGGCGCTCACGCGTCCAGCGTCCACGCCTACAACCCGACCGAGGGTGGCGTGCCGCTGAAGCGCCACGTGTTCACCAACAACTGATGTTGTAGCGAGCGACAACGCTCGTTCGTGAGAGAGCCGGCTACCAAGCCGGCTCTTTTGTTTTGCGGCTTGATCGACGATCATCATCGCGATGAAGCTGCTCGTCGTGTGTGTTGGCGTGTTCATCGCCGGGCTGGGGTGCGAGGGCTCGAATCCGAGGTCGTGCATCGACGGGACGTGTACGGACCCGGGCCTCCCGTTCTGCGACAGCGACGGCCGGTTCAGCGGAACGCCTGGCGTCTGCATTGCGGTCAGCTGCACGCCGAATCAGTTCGACTCGTGTCGCGATGGCAAGGCCCTCGTGTGCAACGGGCAGGGCACGAGCTACGAGATGAACGCGTGCCCGGGGCAATGCGAGGAGTCGGCCGGCGGCTGCGTCGATTGCACGGCCAACGATCAATGCCCGGCGCCGAGGGACGTCTGTGACCTGGCCACCAACGAGTGCGTCGAATGCACGGCGAGTACCCAGTGCTCGTCGCCTCGCCCGGTCTGCAAGGTGAGCGAGCGCGAATGCGTCGAGTGCGTGACGAGCTCGGACTGCATGCCTCCGAAGGCGGTCTGCAACACAGCCGTGAACCAGTGCGCGGTTGGCTGCACGATCAGCAGCCAGTGCCCGGCGAGCGAACCGTTTTGCGATACCGGAATGATGCTGTGCCGCCGGTGCGAACGCGATAGCGAGTGTGCGAGCGATCTGTGCGAGCTCTCGACGGGCCAGTGCGTCGCGGAGTCCGAGATCACGTACGCTTCACCGAATGGTTCGGGCGGCGCATGCGGGGCCAAGGCGACCCCGTGCACGCTGACCGCTGCGTGGTCGCGAATGGACTCGACGCATCACATCATCAAGCTAGCGTCGGGTACCTACACCACGTCGGCTGCGCTGACGGTGCCCAACACGGCGGTGACCGTTTACGGCTATGGCGCGACCGTGACCACGACCACGGGCATCACGCTGCAGCTTTCCGGTGCGGCGACGCTGCGGCTCGACGGGATCAACTTCATCAACGCCGACGTCAACGCGGGCTTCTTGGGCGGCATCGGTTCCGGCCTGACGACGTGCAGTGTGAGGCTCAACGATGTGCGGGTGGATTCTGCGAATACCTGGGGGCT
>JAEUJX010000315.1 GCA_016794545.1 Myxococcales bacterium | reverse complement strand
GTGACGATCAGGTTCGCGACGAGCGGCCGGAACGGATCGAACACCGCGCTCTTCGCGATCGTGAACGCGAGGCGCACGTCATCCATGCGGCGGCGGGGACGGTGCTTCACGGCGAGCTCGTTCATGCACCGGGGTAGGTGCAGCTCGCGCGCCGTCGCTCAACTGCCTGGATCCACGGCGCTCGCTGTCAGAGGTTCGACGGTTCGACCAGGACCGTCATCACCCTCCCCGCTCGTCGGATCGCGATGAAGGCGCGTTCACCGTCAGTCGCGACACCACGCGGCTCCCACGCTCCGCTCGTGATCGTGTGCGACCGACCATCGAGCCACAGGCGGCGCACGTGACCGCGCCGGTGCTCGTCATCGTACGAGGTGACGAGCACCGAGTCGCGACCGAACGCGCAGACGCTCTCGGGCCGGCCGAGATCCGCGGCGAGCTGATACCTGTGCACGGCGCGGCCGGCGACGAGCTCGATGCGATAGACCGCGCGCGTGCGTGCATCGGCGACCACGAGCGCCGCGCCGACCTTCGCGATCCCGACCGGCTTCAGAAAGCCATCGATCAACGTCGAGGGCACGCCGCTCACGAGATCGATCGAGATCACCGATCCCTCGCGATTGCCGAGCGACTGCGTCGCGTAGAGCGCGTGCTCCTTCGCGTCGTATGCGAGGCCCGACCGCGTGAAGCCGCGGACGAGACCGTCGAGGAGCTCGACCTGTCCCTCGGGCTCGATGCGGACGAGCGCGCCGCCCTGACCGGCGGCGAACACCGTGCCATACGTCGTGAGCGCGATCGCGCTGACGCGCTCGACGCCGATCACGCCGCCCGGCAGGGTCGCGATCCGGCGCTGGCGCTCGCCGTCGACGCGAACGATCGCCCCCGAGTACGCGTCCGCGACGAACACGGCGTCGCCGTGCGGATCGCAGGCGACGCCGCAGGGATCCGCACCGACGTGAATCGGCCGGAGGTCATCGAACAGCTCGTGCGCGACAGCCAGGTTCGCCGAGCTCGCGAGGCGGGGATTGTGCAAGGGCATGCACGCCACGCACGATGCGCGCGGCGTGCCTGCGGCCTGCCCGTTCGATCCGGGGACATCCACGGTGGGTGCTGGGGTCTGTCCCCCGCCGCATGGGGCCGAGACCCCAACGATTCCCGTCGGGTAACGGCCCTGTTACCAGGTGTCGCGAGCTTACGCGGGGCATGGGCCCTGCACTCTCCCCTGCCATGAAGCGACTCCTGGGTGCTCTTCTTCTGATCTCCGCGTGCACCGCCGGTGGTGAGGGTGGCGGAGGCGATGACACGATGGAGCCCGACGCGGGCGTGCAGCAGGCGACCTGCCCGCTCCCCGAGTCGATGGCGGATCTCGGCACCCTCGCCGCCCTGAAGGCGCAGCGCTGCAACGTCTCGGGCTCGATGGGCACGCGGAAGTGGTTCCGGCTGTCCGCGACGCTGGAGAACGGCGACATCGTCCAGCTCGAGCTGTGGCCGAACACCGGCGCGTTCGCCGCGGGCGCGGTCACCACCGGCACGTTCGCGGTCGACACCAACCCGACGACCTGCGGCGTGTGCGTGCGCGCGGTCGGCGACAAGGGCACCGCCGCGCAGAAGGAGTACTTCGGCACCGGCGGCATGGTGACGATCACGTCGGTCGGCGCCGGCGGCACGGCGATCAGCGCGACGATCAACAACGCGACGCTGGTCGAGGTCACGAGCGATGCGGCGCACACGAAGGTCGCCAACGGCTGCTCGACCGCGATCGCGAAGGTGAAGGTCGACGGCACCGTCGTGGACGTCGGCGGTGGCGGCGGCGGTGGTGGTGGCGGCGGCGGCACGGGCTCGTGCCCGACGACCGTCGGCGACTGAATCACCGGCTCGCGCCGACGACGAGGACGCGCTTCACTGCCACGCGCCCTGCAGGACGAGCGAGAACACGCGGCCCGGCAGGAAGTAACCGGCGCGGGTCTCGGGCGCTTCGTCGAGCGCGTCGTCGACGCGGAACACGGCGAGGTACTCCTTCGTGATCTGCGCGGTGAGGTTCGCCTCGAACAGGAGGTAGCCGGTGACGGCCGTGCCCTTGTCGATCGACTCGCCGAAGTACCGCGCGCGGACGCGGCCGGAGAACCGGCTGTCGAGCCTGCCCTCGACCCACGCGTCGAACCGATGGTGCGGCAGCCGATCGATCGGATCGTCGCCGCTCTCGTCGGAGTTCGCCTTGACGTAGTTGTAGCTGCCACCGACCTCGAGCCGCGGGTCGATCGCCACGCGAGCCGTGGCATCGACGCCCCAGAAGTTCACGCGGCCGAGGTTGATCAGCTTGCCCATGTCGGCGGCGATCGGCGACGACCGGATCACGCCGGTCGTGTGCCGGAAGAACGGCGCGAGCTCGACGCGGAACCGATCGCGCGTGCCGACCGCGCGGAGCTCGGCGTGCGCGGCCTTCTCGGGGCCGAGCTCGGGGTTGCCGTTCACCGCGTCGAACCGCTCGCGCAGGCTCGGCAGCCGGCCCTTGAAGCCGGTCGTCGCGGTGATCTCGAGGTCCGGCCGTGGCTTGTACTTGCCGACGAGCTTCGCCTCCGGCCACGGGTCGGCGCCGACGCCGAACGGCGTCGCGAGCCCGAACGCAGCGTCGACGCGCAGCCGCTTGCGCTCGTACTGGAGGCTCGCCGCGAGCTCGAGCATGGTGACGTCACCGCGCACCCACTCGCCGGCGTGGTTCGAGGCCAGCGCCTTCTCGTGATAGATCGACGACGATCCGGCCCAGCGGAAGCCCTTCTCGAACGGCTTGGTCGCGAGCAGCGAACCGCCGCTGCGGATCGCGGACAGGTTCTCCGACGAGGCCTGGGACATCAGCTCGGGATCCGAGAACTGCCGCGACCGGCGGTGCAGATAGCTGCCGTAGTACAGGCCCTGCAGCTGGAGCGTACCGATCTTCTCGTCGGCCTTGATCGCGCCGCGCACCGAGGTCTCGCGATCGATCATCAGGATCGAGCTGCGCGTGGTCTCGCTCGGTGGGGAGATGTAGTGGCGATCGTCGATGAACCCGTCCGCCGCGATCCGGCGGTCGCCCTTGCGATACTCGAGGCGGCCCTGCCCCGTGCTCGCGTGCCGCGCCTCCCCGATCGACGCGTCGCCGGGCAGCTCGAGATCGCGCGCACCGCCGAGGCCGGAGGCGCTGATCCGGACCGCGAGGTGCTTCGCGAGCGCGGCCCGCGCGCTCGCGGCCACGCCGAACGTGGGATGGGAGTCGCTGGTGAGCCGCGCGACGACCAGCTGCGGTCCGATCGCGTCGCGGGTCAGCACCTCGATCACGCCGCCGGGACCACCGGGGCCGTCGATCGGGGACTGCGGCGTGGTCGACACGCGGATCTGGACGATGTCGGTGACGGGGATGGTCGAGACGTCGAACGTGCCGTAGTACGGATCCGAGACGAGCACGCCGTCGATCAGCACGCTGACCGCTCCCTTGCGCGCACCCCGGA
>JAEUJX010000298.1 GCA_016794545.1 Myxococcales bacterium | reverse complement strand
CTCGCCTCCGGCCTGCGCGGCTCGGCGAACCAGCGGATCCAGCTCCTGACGCGCCGCTACTCGCTCGCCGACGTCGAGGCCACGCCGGTCGCCGAGATCCGCATCAGCCCGACGGGGGAGCTGGTGCTGACGGGCGTGGATCCGCTGAAGCTCAAGCGCTAGGCTCGTCGCATGAGCGGCGTGCCTGACGTGCGGGACAGCGGTGGTCGGCTGAAGCGGATCGTCATCGCACTGGCACTCGCGGCCGGCGGGGCCGTCATCGCGTACGTGGTGATGGGCCAGGTCGTCGCCGGCGATACGCGGCGAGCGGCGTACGTCTCGTCGCGCCAGATGGATGGCGGCACGTTCCAGATCTACGTGACGCTCGCGGCGTTCGTGGTCGTGCTGGTCGTCGCGATCGGGGTCCTCGAGAACCTCGCGAAGAAGAAGTACCTCGCGTCGCTGGAGAATCGGCTGTCATGACGGCGTCGGTGGATGCCCGGGACGAGCCAGTCCGAGACACGTGGCGGTGAGCAGGCGGCGAGGCCCCAACGGGTCAGCTGACGACGCCGTAGACGTTCTTGTGCTGCCGCTGGATCTCGATCGAATCGCGGAGGTTCTCGAACAGCTGGCGCGAGGCCGGGAGGCCGACGATCTCGATGTGCGGCGTGGTCGTGTCCTGCGCGAACACGTCGATGTGCGCGATGCCGAGGATGCGGTCGACGAGGTTCTGGCGGTATGCCACGTCGCGGCAGCGCCACAGCTGAAGCACGTCGATGCGCTTGGAGATCAGGCCGCGCTCGGTCTCGATCACCGTGTTCGTGACCCGGAACCGGATCGAGCGGCGCCACCACGTGAGGACGAAGCCGAACACGACGGCGAGCGCGATCGGGATGACGATGTCGAGGAACTTGGTCATCAGCGGCGGATCACCGCCGTGGATCATCCGGAGGATGACGATGAGCAAGCAGGCGCCGAAGCCCGCCGCGATGTACATGCCGAGGTACGCCTTCCACGAGGGGACGCCCTCGTAGAGGACCTTGCGGTCATCCTTGCCGGGGGCCTCCTTGCCGGCCTCGCGGGCGAACGGCGCCTGGTTCGGCGGATCGTCCTTCGATGTCGCGGCGGCGGGGGCCGGCGCGGCGGCGGGGGCCGGCGCGGCGGCGGGGGCCGGAGTGGGCGTGCCGGCGGCGACGGCGGCCGGAGGGGCGGCACTGAGGAAGGACCCGCAGTAGCGACACTTGATCGCTTCGTCCTGGATCTCCTCGGCGCAGAAGGGGCATTTCTTCATGGCTACATCCGATAGCCAATGCCGATCATGAAGTCGATCGCGGTGATCGACGTGATGTCGGCGCGCAGGCCTTTGTGCGCGGGGCTGTAGGAGAATGCGATCGGGATCGCGGTGATGAGGACATTCGGAGTGACCGCGTAGTCGGCGCTCGCCGCGACGCGAAGGTGGAACATGGACAGCGCGCCGGTGGTCTCCTGCCCGTCGGTGAACTGGCTCTCGCTGATCCCCGAGAAGAACAGGCCTCCGATGCCGAGGTCGCCGCGGAGGCCGAGCTTGTCGCTGATGAGGTAGGTCGCGCCGACGTCGGCGACGAGGCCGATCAGCTTGCCGGTGCCGCTCGTGCCCATGCGGTCGAACGGGATCGGCGTGAACGTGAAGGCCGCGCCGAGATCGAGGATCAGCTGGTCGGACAGCGCGAGCGGGTAGCCCGCGGTCAGGCCGAACGTCGCCTGGAGCGGAACGTCCACGTCGCCGGAGCTGATCTTCGCACCGCCGCCGTACGCGCGGATCGAGAGCAGGCGCGGCGACGCGGCCGTGGTCGACGTCGAGATGCCATCGCCGGCGCCGTCCCCGTCGCCATCGCCCGAGCCGTCACCAGCGGCCGCGACGTCCTTGCCGGTGCCGGTCGTCCCGGTGGTGCCGGTGGTGCCGGTGGTCCCGGTGGTCCCGGTATCCGGGTCCTTGTCGGGAGGCTTGTTCTTGATCGCCTCCTGCTGCCGCGCGCACTCGTCGAGCTCCTTGATGCGGTCCTCGATCTCCTTGCGCTTCTCTTCCTTGAGCGGCTTCTTGGTGTCGTTCTCCTTGAGCGCGAGGTACCGCTTGTAGAAGAACTGCGCGTTGTAGCAGTCCTTGTCCATGCGATAGGCCTGCGCCACGTTGAACAGGTACGCGGCCTTCTTGCTCTCGCTCGGCTCGAGCTCGAAGCCCTTCTTGAACGCGTCGACGGCGCCCTGGAAGTCGCCGAGGTTGTACTTGGTCTCGCCTTCCTTGTACCAGTCGTCGGCAGTCCGGGGCTGAGCGAGCGCGAGCGCGGGCAGCAGCACCGACGCGCACGCGCACGAGATGATCGAGGTTCGGTTCATCGGTTTGTTCGCGCCTAGTCTATTCGGGCCGCTCGAGGCCCGTATCGTCCTTGCGGCTCGATCCGGTGCCTTTCCCGCTCCCCTTGCCGGTGCCCGTGGTGCCCTTCCCCGTGCCGCTCGACTTCTTCTTGAGCTCGAAGGTGTCGTTGACGTCGCTGTCGACGGAGAGGTTCTTCAGCACCTTGTCCTGGTACCTGTCGAGGCGCAGCGTGATGGTGACCGCCTTCTTGTCGCGGGGGACCTCGATCGGCTGCGGCGTCACCTTGCCGGTGTCGATGCCATCGATGTAGATCGCCGCTCCCGGCGGCGTGGTGGTCAGCGTGATCACCGAGACCTTGGGCTCCTCGGGGACCACCGCGCTGCCCGCGCTGCCGGTCTGTGCTGTCGCGCTGCCGGTCTGCGCCGCCGCGCTGCCCGCGCTGCCGGCGCTGCCGGTCTGTGCTGTCGCGCTGCCGGTCTGCGCCGCCGCGCTGCCGCGGTCGACCGTCTTGTCGGCCGAGCCCGGCGTCACCGGAGGCTGCTCGACCGCGGCATCCGCGGCCTGCGTCGTGCCACCGCCGCTCTCGACGTTCTTGCCCGACAGCACCACCGCGATGCCCGCGCCGGCCGCACCGACGACGAGGAGGCCCGCGATCAAGAAGCCGGTCTTGCCCTTGCGCGGCGCCACCTGGCCCGCCGCCGCGCCGAGCGTGGTCGGCGTCGGGCTCGCTCCCGGCGCGTAGATGCCCGAGCCCGGGGTGCCGTAGCCCCCCGAGGGCTGCTGGAGCGTGCCGGGCACCGGCGTGAACGGGCCCGGCGTGCGCATCGGCACCGGCGCGGTCGACGGCATCAGCTGCACCTGCAGGAAGCTCTGCACGCCGCCGTGCGCCTCGACATAGCCGACGGGGTCGGCCATCGCGCGCATCATCTCCTCCATCGTCGGGAAGCGCATGTCGGGGCGCTTCTCCAGCGCTTTCATCACGACCACCTCGACGTGCGGCGGCAGCATGCGGAACGCCGACGGCGGCGTCGGGCGCTGCGCGAGGTGCTGCACGATGATCTCGCCGTAGCCCTCGCCGATGAACGGCACGCGGCCGGTGAGCATCTCGTAGAGCACGATGCCGAGCGCGTAGACGTCCGTGCGGTGATCGATGTTGCCGCGCCCCTCGCACTGCTCCGGCGACATATATGCCGGCGTGCCCATCACGATGCCGGTGCGGGTCTGGGAGCTGCCCTTGGCATCGTTCGTCAGCTTCGCGATGCCGAAGTCGACCAGCTTCACGAAGTCCGCCTCGCGACCGCGCTGCTGGAGCATGATGTTGTCGGGCTTGAGGTCGCGGTGGACGATGCCCTGCTTGTGGGATGCCGCGAGCGCGTCGGCCACCTGCATCGCGATGCCGAACGCGCGCTCCGGCGGCAGCGGCGACTGCGTGCGGATCAGCTGCGAGAGCGTGCCGCCCTGCAGGTACTCCATGATGAAGTACACGAGCTGGTCGCGGCCAGCGCCGGCCTGGATCACCCCGTAATCGATGACGTCGACGATGTTCGGGTGGCCGATGTCGTTGACCGCGCGGGCCTCGTTGAAGAACCGCTTGGTGACTTCCTGGTTGGCGGAGAACTCGGCGTGGAGGACCTTGAGCGCGACCTTCTTGCCGATCTGTGGGTGCTCGGCCAGATAGACCGATCCCATCCCACCCTCGCCCAACTTCTGGATCACCAGGTAGTTGCCGATGGTCTGTCCGATCAGGAGGTCGGTTTGCGGGGGCCCGTGCTGGGGGTCCATCTGGTCTCCGCGACGCATCATCTTATCCCACAACCCGGCAACCCGGTGAAAACTCGCGACAACGGTTCGAGCGTGTCACGATACCCTCGATGCGCAACCTTGCTGTCTGGGTTGTCCTCGGCGTGAGTGTGATCGTCGCGCCTCCGGCGTGGGCGGACGACCTACCCGAGGTGAAGTCGCGGTCGGCCATCGCGATCGACGCGGCGACGGGCGCGGAGATCTGGGGCAAGGATGCCGACGAGATCCGGCCGATCGCCTCGACGACGAAGATCTTCGTCGCGATGGCGATCCGCCACAAGGGCATCGACCTCGACGGCTGGACCGAGATCACGCGCAGCGACGCGCGCTACGCCGCGGGCGGCGCGCGGACGCGCCTCGACGTCGGACAGAAGTTCAGAAACCGCGACCTACTCCGCGCGATGCTGCTCGCCTCGGACAACCGCGCACCGACCGCGCTCGGCCGCGCCGCCGGGATGGATCCCGACGAGCTCGTCGCGGAGATGAACAAGCTGGCGAGGCGACTGTCGCTCAAGCGCACCCGGTTCACGGACCCGTCGGGGCTGCGCGGCAACGTGTCCACGGCGCGCGAGATGGCGCTCGCGCTGCGGGTCGCGCTCGAGGACGACGTCCTGCGCTCGGTGATGCGCGAGGAAGAGGCGGACGTCGTCTCGAAGGACCGCTACGCGAAGATCCACTACGGCACGACCAACCAGCCGCTCGTCGCGAAGCGCTACGACGTGATCGGCGGCAAGACGGGGTACACCCGGCCCGCGGGCTACTGCTTCATCACCGCCGCGCGGTTCGAGCAGCGCGAGGTCGTGATGGCGTTTCTCGGCGCGCAGGAGAAGCTGACCCGGTTTGGCGACTTCAACCGCGTCGCCGCGTGGCTCGATCGCGGTGCACCCGGCGCGAAGGTCTCGACGAAGCGGCCCAAGCGCGCCACGCCTCGGCTCGACGTCGAGGCGCGCGGCCGCGTCGCCGCGCCGTAGCCGCGCCGCGGTATGCTCGGCCGGTGACGTGGAACCGGCGCGAGCTGCTCGCGGGCCTCGGAGTGGGCTCCGCGTCGCTGCTGTTCGCGTTCGGGTGCGGCGCGCCCGCGCAGCAGGTGCAGCGCCAGGTGGCCGTGCGCAGCGACGTGCGCGCCTGGCTTCGCGATGCGGTCTCCCGGCTCTCGACGGTGTTTCCGCAGGTCCACGCGCTCGCGGTGACCCGGCGCCGCACCACCGCGGCGATCGACATCCTCGGCACCGGCGTGGCGCGCACGCGGCGCGATGGCGTCGTGCTGACCGTGCGCGACAAGGACGGCGTGCGGCGCGAGCTCGTCACGGCGGAGCTCAGCGAGCCGGGCGTGCAGGCCGCGGTCCGCGCGCTCGCGCAGGGCAAGCCGAAGCCGGGGAGCGTGATGTTCCCGCTGCCGCCGGCCCCGGCGCCGGAGCCGGCCGAGCTCGCCGAGCTCGGCCTCCGGAACCGCGTCGGCGCGCTGCAGCGGCTCGATCGCAGCGACTCGAGCCGGATCGTGTACGCGGCGGCGACGATCGACGTCGACGACACCACCGTGTGGTCGATCGCACCGGGCCTCGATCTCGAGCAGCAGCGGCGGCGGGTCCGGAAGAGCGTCGTGCGCGCCTCGTGGAACGGAACGCGCCCGAGCGTCAGCACGGTCGAGCGCGGCTGGGTCGGCGAGGTCGACGATCAGCAGCTCGGCGAGGACGAGGTCACGGCCGCGAGCGAGAACGCGATGCTGCTCGTGACGCCCGGCTCGTTCACCGGCGGCGCGGCCCACGTCGTCCTCGAGCCCTCGGTGAGCGCGACGATCATCGACGCGGCCGTGCGCGGCCTCATGACCAGCGCGGCCGCGCGGCGCCCCGAGGTGGCGCGCCGCCTCGCCCTCGGCGCGGCCGTGGCAGCGCCGAGCCTCACGCTCGTCGACGATCCGCGCGCGCCCGGCGCGTACGGCGGCATCGCGTTCGATGACGAAGGCGCGACCGCCGACGCGGTGACGCTGCTCGACAGCGGGCGCGTCGCCGGACGGCTCGCCGCCGGCCGCATGCGGCGGGCCGGGCACGTCGGCCTGCTGGCGCCCGCGCCATCGCACCTGCGGCTCTCGCCGGGCACCGGCGCGCGGCGCTCGCTGTACGGCGACGGCTGGCTGCTCGAGGGCAAGGTCAGCGCGGCGTTCGATCCGGCGAGCGACCGCATCGTCGTCGCGTGCGCGCGCGCGCGCGCCCTCGCGGGCGGCAACCTGACCGGCGAGGTGTATGCCGATGTCGAGCTCGTCGGCGATCTCGCCGCGCTGCTCGCGGCCGTCGAGGGCGTCGCCGAGGAGCGCGCCACCACGGTGCTGCGCGACGAGATCGACGGCGAGCCGCTGTGGTGCTCGATCGAGGCGCCGTGGCTGCGCACGCGCGGAGTGGTGCGCGCGCGACGGAGCCGGTCGTGATCTCGCG
>JAEUJX010000204.1 GCA_016794545.1 Myxococcales bacterium | reverse complement strand
GGCGGTGGCGGATCGATCGCGCTGCTCGCCGACGGCGACCTTGCCGCGGGCGCGATCCACGCGAAGGGCGATCCGGGCACCATGCCCGCCGGCGCGAACCCCGGTGGCGGGGGCTCGGGCGGTGTCGTGTACGTCCGCGCGGGTCGCAACCTCGCGCTCGGCGCCGTCGACGTCGCCGGCGGCGGCAATGGCGCTGCCGGCCGCGCGCGCTACGACGCCGGTGGGACGGCCACGGTCGCGACCTCGGCGATGTTCCGCGGTCCCGCGTTCGCCTCGCCGCCCGTCATCACGAAGGACGAGCGGCCGATGATCTCGGTCGTCGGTGCGCCGCTCAAGCCGTTCCAGTTCTACTGGACCGACGCGAGCGGCCAGCAGATCCAGGGCCCGTTCAACCAGACGTTCCCCGGGAACGGGATGGCGGAGCTCGCGTTCCCGTCGGGACCGGGCCTCTACCGCGGGCTCAACTCGCTGTGCCTGCTGGTCGCGGGCGCGGATGCGACGTCGAACACGAAGACGTGCATCGACCTCGCGTACCTCTTCGCGCCGTAGGTCACTTCTGGAGCGCGCGGATCTCGGCCTCGAGCTTGCCGAGGATCTGCGACGCATCGGCGCGCTTCTCCGGCGACGCCATCACCTCCTGGATCCGGATCAGCCGGTAGCGCGGCCACAGGTCGGTCGCCGCGGGGCCGAGGGCCTTCAGCTTCTGACCGACCGACGAGTAGCGCGCCGCGATCGCCGCCGCATCGCTCTTCGCCGCGGTCTCGTCGGGCGCCTTGACCTCCGCCTTGACGTCCGCCTTCCCCTCGGTCTTCGCCGTGGTGCCGCGCGGGACGAGCTTCGCGGCGTCCTTCTTCGCCGCCGGCTTCGCGGTCGCCACCGGCTTCTTGACCTCGGGCGCCGCGGTCTCGGGCGGCGCGACGTCCTCGACGGGTGGCGGCGTCGCCGGCGGAGGAGCCGGAGGTTCCTTCGCGACCGCGACTGGCTCGGCAGGAGGCTCGGCCGGCGCCGGCTGCATCACGACCTTGTCTTCGACCGGCGTCGGCGCTGCCGGCGTGTCGTCGCCGCCGCGCGTCAGCGCGAACGTGGCGAGACCGCCGGCGAGCGCGAGACCGAGGCCGCCGAACATCGCGAGGCGCCGGCGCCGCGCCTTCGGCCCGCCTTCGTAGTCGAGCGGATCGGTGAGCTCGGTCGAGACGCCGCGCGGGACCTTGGTCTCGATCGCGGCCGGCGGCACCGCCGGTTCCGCGGCGGCCGCGATCGGCGGCGGGAACGTGTCGTTCGGGCCCTGCACGCCGTGGCGCTGCGGGGCGATCGGCGCGGTGACCGCGGGGACGCGCTGGCTCGCCGGCAGCGGCACGCCGAGCGCGGCCGCGGCCGCGTCGCGATCCTTCTCGATCAGATCGAGCAGCTCGCGCGCGGCCTTCGCCGTCGCCGGACGGTGCTCGCGCTTCTTCGCCATCAGGCGGCGCGAGAACGCCTCGAGCAGCGGGTCGACCTCGAGGTAGGGCACGCGCTGCGCGATCGTCGGCGGGTCGAGCAGGAGGTTCGCGCGCGCGACCTCCGCGCCGGTGCCGTCGAACGGCAGCTTCCCGCACAGCATCTCGTAGATGACGATGCCGAGCGCGAACAGATCGATCCGGTGATCGATCGGATCGGCGACCGCCTGCTCGGGCGCCATGTAGTGCGGCGTGCCGAGCACGAGGCCGTTCGTGGTCAGGCGGCCCTGGCCGTTCGGCGAGTCGCCGCCCTCGCGCAGGATCGCGATCCCGAAGTCGACGATGCGCGGCACCTCCTTGCCGTGCATGTCGGTCTCGATGATCACGTTCTCGGGCTTGAAGTCGCGGTGGATCAGGCCTTGCTCGTGCGCGTGGTACAGGCCCTCGAGCAGCTGGCGCGTCAGATGGATGATGCGCTCCGGCGGCATCGGTGCCTGATCGAGCATCGCCGCGAGGTCCTCGCCCTCGGCGAAGTCCATCACCATGTAGCGCAGGCCGCCGGGGGTCTCCCCGACATCGACGACGCCGATCACGTTCGGGTGCCGCAGCCGGCCTGCGAGCTCGGCCTCGCGGTCGAAGCGCTGCGAGATCTTCGCGTCCTCGAGCAGCCGCGGGTGCAGCACCTTGACCGCGAACGCGCGGCCGACCTTCACGTGGCGCGCGCGATAGACCGTGCCCATCGCGCCCGCACCGAGGCGCGTCTCGATCTGGTAGCGGTTCGCCAGGATCTCGCCGATCAGCTTGTCCGGATCGTCTGCGTGCTCGGCGATCTCGACGGCCATCAGAATCTCCCGAGCAGCGTGACCGTGCCGCCCGAGCCCTCCGTCGCGGGAGCCACCACCATGCGCGCGTCCTCGCCGGAGGTCACGAACAGGACCGTCGTCGCGATCGCGGCGCCGATGCCGATCACGAAGCCCGCGTCGGCGACGAGGCCCGTCGTGCGGATCGAGTCGCGCTCGCTGCCCGTGCACGTGTTCGGCGCGGCGTCGCAGTCGTTGTACTTGCTGCGCGCGCGCAGGCCCATCGCGATGCCGAGGCCGAACCCGACGCCGCTGACCGCGGCCGTGATCTTCGCCGGGGTCGTGAAGTGACGCGGGACCGCGGGCTTCTCGACACCGACCGGGCCTCCGCCGGGCGCCGGCTTCGGGCGCACCGGCGCATCGGGCAGCAGCTGCGGCGCGGCGGCGACGAACCGCGCGTGCGCATCGCTGACCGACGCGATGTCGATCGCGGGTCGCGAGGCGCTCTTGCCGGTCGCGGGCTCGAGCCACGTGGTGTCGATCTGGATCGCGCCGCCGCTGCCGGTGTCGACCATCACGACGAACAGCAGCTGCTGCGCGCCGACCCGCTTGCCGACGTCCTGCACGCAGGCCGGCGTCGCGACGCAGTCGGGCGGGAGGCCGTCGGGCGGCAGCGCGCGCCGCACCTCGAGGCCGCCGATCGCCTCGAGGTCGAGCTCGGTCTCGAGCGCGTCGGCGAGCTCCTGGGAGAGCGCATCGACGCGCGCGGCGTCGAGGTTGACCGCGATGCCGGGCACCACGGCGACCCTGAGCTTGTCGGCCGAGGCCGGCGACACGAGCGCACCGAGGATGATCACCGCAGCGAGCGAGACGTTCTTCACGATGACCATCGTATCGACGAGCCCCGTCGAGAATGCATGGTGCAGCTTACATGTCGGGTGAGGGTTCCGTTAGCCCGACCACACTCACTTACTCTTGGCGGCGAGCTGCTTCTTCTCGGCCTTGTCACCGAACAGGCGCTGTCGCCCTCCGTGCCGGTTGTACTGCACGGCGTAGAGGAGCCCGGCGATTCCGGACAGCGGCATCGCGACCAGCAAGACGGGCATGAGCAGGATCCACGGCAGCTTCGCGGCGATCGCGGCGAACGCGAGCCACGCGACGGACGCGGGCACGGCCTCGCGGAGCGAGCCCGCGTACAGCCAGCCGATCGGTCCGAGCACCATCGACGCAACGCCCGATTTGACCCACGACTTGTCGCCCTGCTTGGGCGCCTTCGTCAACTCCGCCTTGACGCCGTGCGCCTTGCGCGCGAGCTCCAGCGCGCCGCCGATCTCGTCCTTGCCGCCCGCGTCATCGTCATCCCCGATGTCGATCACCGGCTTCTTGGCCGCGGGCTTCCTGGTGACCAGCGCCGCCTGGCGCTGGCGGAGCTCGTCCTTCGCGGCCTGCTCCTTGGCCCGCTGCTCCCGGACCTTCGCGAGCGCGGCTTCCTTGCGCGCTTGCTTCGCCGCGGCGTCGGCCTTCACCTCGGCCTCCAGCGCGGCGAGCCGCTCCATCACGGCTCGGTCGTCGTCGGACACACCGGGACTATGGCATGATCCACCGGAATGTCGCTGCGCTCCTGCCGTCATGTCCTGGCGTTCGTGGCAGCCGTCCTCGTCGCCTGCGGCGGCTCGACGAAGGGCTCCGACGAGCCGCAGACGGCGAAGGAGAAGCTCGCGCGCGAGGAGAAGGCGTCCGGCGACGACAAGCCCACCGGCTCGAAGAGCTGGGGCGGCTGGCGCTACAAGGGCGACCGCAACGCCTGCTTCTTCGAGACGAACGGCCGGTGCTTCAAGACCGAGAACGCCGCCTGCCAGGCCGCGCGTTGCGCGAAGCCGAAGAAGTGCAGCACGACCGGCGCGGCTCCCGCGCAGGTCACCTGCAAGTAAGCCGGCGACCGAGGAAGCTCACGCCGCCTTGGGCGCGACGACCTTCGGGATCCGCACGCGCGGGCCGGTGCGGAACTCGATCCGCTTCACGTTCTTGTAGAACTCGCCGTCGATGATCGGCGCCATCAGCTCGTCGCCGACCGCCTCCATCGTCATCTCGCGGCACGGCCGGTCGAGGATGTTGCGGCCGCGCATCTCCTCGCCGCGCGCCATGCGCGGGATGTTGCGGATGATCGCCCACGGCGACGGCGTGCCGACGATCGCGTTCATCAGGCCCGGCACGTCGGCCTTGCCGAAGAACCGGAGGACGTTGCCGAGGTTGATCGACATCGATGCGACGTGCACGCCGGTGAACGACTCGCCCGGGAGGCGCATGCCGTCGAGCGTGACCTTGCACGCGGTCGGCTCGAACATCTCCTTGGCGAACGTGGAGAGGTTGCCGAGCGGCAGCTTCGAGAGCGGGGTGAGCGCGATCGGCGCCGACGCGACGGTGTTCGCGACGATCTGCATGATCGTGCGCGGGTTCGGATCGGCGTGGCCGTAGTACTTCGAGTAGAAGCGCTGGCCGACGCCGCCGGCCGCCGACGCAAAGCCGTAGGTGCGGAACGGCGTCTCGACGCCGTCGATGATCTGGATGCCGTCGATGCGCATCGAGTCGACCTCGGTCTCCTCGATGGACGCGCCGTACTCGACCGAGCGGCGGAGCGATCCGAGGATGCCCTCGGCGTCGCCCTGGATGCCGACGTTGTTCGCGACGAAGTCGATCGTGCCGCCCTTGGTGGGCAGCGTGACCGGCAGGCGGGCATCGGTGCCGACGAACTCGTCCTCCTGGAGGACCTCCATGCCCATGCGGAGCATCCAGTGGAGCGCGCCGTCTCCGCCGTCCGCGACCCAGTAGCGGGCGCGCTTGCGGAGGAAGTCGCGCAGCACGGGCTTGATCGACTCGACCGACGTGGTCTTGTGGACCTCGCCGAGGTCCCCGACGATCCGCTGAAGCCGCTCCGCCCGGTCGGGACGGTTGCGGTTCTTGCGGCTGTTCGGGTTCGTGATAACGCCGATTTCCATCGCTCCGGTCAGGTTGCAAGAGTCGGGCGAGACGCACCGCGTCGTAAGCAATTGTAATCACGTCGCTACAGGTGGCAGATCCAGGCCGGCTGCGTAGCGCTCTACGCGGGAACTGGATAAGCCCCGCGCCGGTTGGATACCGTCGAGCATGCGTCCGTTCGCCGCACTCGCGTGGATGGTTGCCGCGTGTGGCCAGGCGCGGCCGGTGCAGTCCACCGCGAAGCTCCCCGAGGCCGCGCGCGCGGACCGCGATTCGCTCGCGATCCCGCGAGCGCCGTTCGCGATCGTGCCCGCGGAGCTGGGCGACGATCACGTGCTCGATCGCATCCCGCACCGCGCGATGGTGAAGCGCTGGTCGATCGCGTGGCTGACCGACAACGGCGCACCGATCGGCGATGCGTCGCGCACCGCGATCGATGACGAGCGCCAGATCGTGCCGGTGCTCGGCGAGCGCGGGAGGAGGATCCGCATCGTGGTCGATGACGATCACGCGCGCTACGCGGCGTGGATCGCGCGCGACGATGCGTGGAGCACGGCGCTCGTGCCGCTCGCGATCTCGGAGGGCGTGACGGTCGAGCCCGGCATCGCGCTCGAGCTCGGCGATCCAGAGGGCGCGCTGCGCGAGGTCGCGATCGTCGACGAGATGTTGATCGCTCACGGCCGGGCGGACGTCCGGGCGCTCGGTGAGGTCTGGATCGCCCCGAAGCCGGTCCCCCGGCCGCGCGCCTACGATGTGCTCGTGCGCTTGCCGAGCGGCGCGCAGCTGCGCGCTCGCGCGGACGGGGCATCGCCGATGGTGGCGATCGTCTCGGCCGACGAGCTCGTGGTCGGGAAGCTCGGCGTGACCGGCGACTTCACCGAGGTCGAGGTGCAGCGCCCGTACGTCCGCGCGCGAGGGTTCGTTCCGACGGCGCAGGTGCTCGGCACCTCCGACGACTTCATCACGCGCGGCACCGGGAGCGGCCACGGCTTCGGCATGTCGCACGCGACGAAGCACGAGGTGCCCGCCGGCACGTGCCTGTACGACCGCGCCGAGGGCGACGTGATCGGCGTGACGCTCGCGGCCCAGACGCGGCTCGGCGGGCGGCTCGGCGAGGACGGGTGGGCGATGGTCTACATCGACTCGCCGTGGCGCGTGACGTCGATGTACATGAAGAACCTCGCGACCGATCCGCCGCAGCCGCCGCGCTGGGACTCGTGCACCGAGCCCGTGCATCGTCGATAATCACGGGCGTGAGGACTATCGCGCTCGGTGTTCTCGTCGGGCTCGTGGGGCTCGTCGGCTGCGGCGCGTCGCGAGCGCCGGCACCCGCGTCCGCGTCCGCGCCCGCGCCGAGCGCGCCCGCCGCGCGCGTGGCGGCGACCGCGTCGCGCGCGCCGGTCGATCCGATCGCGGCGCTCGCGCCGGTCGTGGGCGCCGAGGTGTCGTGGCTCGCCCCGGGCGCGGCGCAGCTCGAGCTCGACGGCGCCACGTTCGATGGCCCGGGCGGCGGCACGCCGATCGAGGTCTCGATCCTCGAGCGGCACGGCAGCAAGGTGCGCGTCGCGCTCCGCCTGCCGCACGCGCGGTTCTCGCTGTGGACCGATCGCGGCCGGCTCTACGCCGTGATGCGCCGGGACCATCGCGCGTCGAGCCCGGTCGGCGATGCGTTCGCGCTCGTCCGCGCCGGCGCGCGCGTGAAGCGCCTGCGCCACGAGGGCACGCGCACGCAGATCCGCTACCTCGGCGCGCTCGAGGTCGAGGGCTGGGTCCCCGACGACGTGCTCGGTGACGCCGGCCCGCCGCACGCGTACCGGGGGCGGTTCCCGTCGGCGCGCCGCACGCTGATGGTCACGCCGGGCGCGGTGATCCGCGCGAGGTCCCAGTGGGCCGCCGAGCCGCTCGCCGTGATGGCGAGCGGCTACTTCCTCGACACGCTGAAGGAGCTCGACGACGGCTGGACGGAGGTCTCGTACGACGACGGTGACGTCAGCGTGCGCGGGTTCGTGTCGAAGCGGCTGCCGCCGGGGCAGGTGCACCGGCCGCGCACCGATCCGGAGATCCGGCCGGTGCCGGTCACGCCGAACGCGAAGGTCGCCGGCGGCACGTGTCTCTACGCGCGCGCGAAGGGCGACGCGGTCGGTTATATCGTCGGCGAGCGCGAGGTCGATCTCGTCGACACCGAGCCCGGCTGGTTCTCGCTCGCGCTCGACTCGCCATGGGGACCGATCGTGTTCGCGGCGCGCGGGCCGACG
>JAEUJX010000187.1 GCA_016794545.1 Myxococcales bacterium | reverse complement strand
CGCTACCAGCTCGAGCGCCTCGCCGCCGCTCGCGGTGCCCGGCTCGTCACCGTGGACGTGCCGCTGCCGTTCGATGCCGACCAGCTCGTGGACCGCGTGCGCGCCGCGATCACGCCGCGGACGCGGCTCGGCCTGTTCGATCACATCACGAGCCCGACCGCGCTCGTGTTTCCGCTCGCGCGCCTGGTGCCGCTGTTCGACGGGATCCCCACGATCGTCGACGGCGCCCACGCGCCGGGGCAGCTCGCGCTCGACGTCGACGCGCTCGGCGCCACGTACTACGTCGGCAACAACCACAAGTGGCTGTGCGGGCCGAAGGCGAGCGGCTTCGTCGTCGCGCGCGGCCCGCTGTCGCCGCTGGTCACGTCGCACGGCGCGAACCCGGGCCATGGGCCGCCGAACCGGCTCCACGCCGAGCTCGACTGGAGCGGCAGCTACGATCCGGCCGCGCAGCTCGCCGTGCCCGCGGCGATCGAGCACGTGGCCGCCGAGGGCGGCGGGTGGCCGGCGATCTACGCGCGCAACCACGCGCTCGCGGTCGAGCTGCGCGCGCGGCTCGGCGGCGCCCCGCTCGCCCCCGCCGGCAACATCGGCACCATGGCCGCGCTCCGCCTCGAGCTCCCGCCGAACACGCGGCCGCTCGCGCTCGAGAAGCGGCTGCTCGCCGAGGGCTGGGAGGTCCCGATCGTCGACTTCCGCGACGGTCCGCTCGTGCGCGTCAGCGCCCACCTCTACAACCGTGCCGAGGACGCCGACGCGCTCGCGGCGAAGCTGCGCGAGGTCGGCGCGCGCGTGGTGTAGGCTCGCCGCATGCCCGTCGCGAAGCACCAGGGCGGCTGCCACTGCGGCGCCGTCCGCTACACCGTCGAGATCGATCCGGCCGCGGAGTCGATCGCCTGCAACTGCTCGATCTGCGGCAAGAGCGGCTCGTACCTGCAGTTCGTCACGCCCGACAAGTTCTCGCTCGACCAGGGCGAGGATCAGCTGACCGACTACCAGTTCAACAAGAACGTCATCCACCACCTGTTCTGCCGGACGTGCGGCATCCGCTCGTTCGCGCGCGGTGCCGGACCGCACGGACCGATGGTCGCGATCAACGTGCGCTGCCTCGACGACGTGAACACGTTCGACCTGCCGACCAAGCAGTTCGACGGCCGCTCGCGCTGACTCAGACCTTCTTGTTGCGGCGCGCCTGGAACGAGTACGGGCGGTGCGACGACTTCTTGTCGTCGTCGTCCGCGCCATCGACCGGCGTGCCCGCGAGCGGCTCCTCGGCGCCGGGGCGGAACTTGATGTTCTGCAGCGGACTGTCGCCGACGAGCACGCGGTCGCCGCCGCCGAGCAGCGCCTCCATGCCCTCGAGCTTGTCGATATCGTCGAGGATGTCGTCGACCGAGGCGTAGCGCTCGGTCTTCGCGTCGCGCGTCATGCGATCGAAGATGTCGTCGACGCCCTTCGGCATGTTCGCGTTGACCTGCGACGGCATCGGCGAGCGCCGGCCCGGCAGCTTCCGCGTGAGCAGCTCGTAGAAGATGATGCCGAGCGCGTAGATGTCGCCCTGCGGCCCGGCCGCCATCGGATCGGTGTAGAGCTCCGGCGCCATGTACGCGACGTTGCCCATGCCGACGTAGATCTGGCGGATCACGGCGTGGTCGCGCTCGACGATGCGCGTGAAACCGAAGTCGGACACCTTCACGTTGCCGTAGCCGTCGATCAGGAGCTGCTCGGGCTTGAGGCCGCGGTGGTACACGCGCTGCGCGTGCGCCGCGCGGAGCGCGTGCAACGTCTGGAGGAGGTACTTGAACACCAGCTCGACCGGCAGCTCCTCGGCGTCGTTGATCAGGCGCCGCGCGCTGCCGTTCGGCGCGAGCTCCGTGACCACGTTCGGGTACTCGGTCCACAGGTTGACGTCGTGGATCGGGAGGATGTTCGGGTGCGCGAGGTTGCCCCACGCGCGCACGACGTCGGTGAAGCGGCGCACGATCTCGTTGCGCTGGTCCTCGCTGAAGAACCCGAACAGATCGCGGATCTCCTTCAGCGCGACCTCGCGGTTCAGCGCGACCTGCCGGGCGCGGTACACCGTGCCCATGCCGCCGGAGCCGATCGAGGCCAGCTTCTCGTAGCGGTTCTCCATGTCGGCGCCGAGCTGGATCTCGCCGCCGGCGACGGCGCTGGGCCGCCCGCCCGAGTTGGTCATCTTGGGATCCTTCCGTGGCAGAGGGCCCGCACCCGAGACGTCGCCGCGATCGCGCGGAGGATCCACGCGATTCATCCCGCCGGTCAGCACGCCCGATTGCGTGCCCATCGGAACCTGCGAGCCCGGCACCGCCATGGCGCGGCTCTGGCGCAGCTTCTTGAAGTGGCTGACCGCGCGCTCGGTGAACTCCGGCAGGTTTCCTCCGTTGACGACCGTCTCGCCATCGGGGGTGACCTCGAGCGACTCGTTGCCGCGATCGTGACGGAGATAGCCGGACTTCTCGAGGAACCCGATGTACTCCGAGAACGGAATCGACACCGCGCCCTCGCAGACGCGGCGGATGTCGTCGTAGCGGTTCTGCCGGCCGTACCGCGCCTCCGCCATCACGTTGGCGAGGATGAAGCGTGCCTCTTCACAGAGGACTTCCTTCGTGACCTTGGCGCGGCCTTCCATCCAACGAATTGTAGGCAGTTGTTCGAAAGCCGGTCAATCAACCGGGGGCACCCTCGGCCACGAGGCGTTCGACGAGCGGGCGGTCCGCGGGCAGGATGTCGTGCCCGCCGGGGAGCGCGCGCGGCTCGATCCAGGCGAGGTCCGCGACCTCGACGGGGCGCGGCGGAGGGGAGCCCGGCGCGAGCCGGCACGCGTACACCAGCATCACCAGGTCGAATGCAGGATATGCGTGGAACAGCACGTCCCAGATCCGCCCGACGACGACGTCGATGCCGAGCTCCTCGGTCAGCTCGCGCGCGAGCGCCGCGGCGGGGGCCTCGCCGGGCTCCACCTTGCCGCCCGGGAACTCCCACTGGAGCGGCAGCGCCTGATCGGCGCGGCGCTGGGTGATCAGGATCCGACCATCGGTACCGAGGATGAGGCCGGCGACGACCAGCTTGCGGGCACGGACCTCGGTCATGCGGCCTCCAGGATCGCGCGCCGGTCGATGAACGTGGCCGTGCACGGCGGACCGTCCGCGGTGAGGTAGTCGATCACGCGGCCGGGTGCGAGGGCGAGCAGCGTCGCGGACCGCGTGCCGTAACGCTCGCTGTGGATGCACGTCGCCGTCAGCTCGCGCGCGAGCTCGACCGGCAGGTGCGACGGCGGCACGTCGACGAGCGGGACCCGCGTGTGATCGGCGAGCGCGGCGTGCAGCGCCGGCCGCATCGCCGGCCAGCCGTGGGGCGCGGCCGCGACCAGCGCGTCGCCGAGCCGCGCGACGCGCGGGAACCCGGGCGAGCCGAGCCGATCATTGGCGAGCACGTGGATCCCCGGTGCGAGCCGCTCGATCGCGAGCTCGCCGGTCTCGTGTCGCGCGTATCCGATCGACACCCCGCGCGCGTCTCCCCACACGAGGTTCATGCTCGCGTACTGCCTCGGATCGAGGGCGGCCACGTACGCCTCCTGATCCTCGGTGGCGGCGAGCTCCATCACCGCGAGCCCGCGGGAGCGCAGCCCCGGTGGTGGTGTGGCGAGGGCGCGCTGGTTCGTCACCGCCGCGAATCTCCCGCTCGCGTGGACGGCGAGCCAGGTTCCGCCCGACAGCTCGTCGACGCCACCGACGAGCCCGGGCCCCAGCCGTTCGGGTGGGCGCGTCGGTCGCGCGTACAGCTCGTCGCGGTTCGCCGCGACAACAAGTGGAGCACCGACGATAACTTCGACGAGAAAAGCGATGGTGCACATCGACGAGAAACCCCAAAAAAGCGCGCGCGAGAATATGCTACGCGCCTTGCATGTATGGCCTGTGGACCCTACAGTGCCGCCGAGATGAGACTGTATCCAGGGAAGGTCGACACCATCGCCGCCGAGATCATCACGACGATGACCCAGGCCGGTGACATCGAGGTCTCCGACCACAACGAGGCCCAGGCCGACGCCGCCTCCGTCCTCAAGGAATACATTCGTCTCGACAAGGAGCTGACGGAGCGGGCCAAGGACATCCTGGAGATCCGCGGGCTTCCGTACAGCCACCTCGGCCGCACCAAGCGCCAGCTCGCCGAGCAGAAGGAGTTCGGCCTCGGCGAGGAAGGCCTCGCCTGGATCGCGAACCAGATGCTCGAGGCGTTCATGTCCTCGCGTCACATCGACGAGGTGTTCGCCGAGGACGCGATCATGCGCCGCAAGATCAAGGACATCTGCAAGAAGCACATGCAGGTGGACGAGGCGATCGATCAGGAAGTCCGCGATCGGATCAAGAACCTCGAGGAAGGCACGCAGGCCTGGGAAGTCGAGTACGGCAAGGTGCTCGAGCAGATCAAGGGCAAGCACGGCATCAAGGAGTGATGCCCGAGGAAGCGCCCGGCGACTTCGTCCTGGCAGCTCTCGGCGATCTCGACCTCGAGCCCCGCAGGCGCACGAGGTGGTCATCTCGGACAACTCCGCCGTGCTCGTGGAACCGGACTACGCGTTCCCGGTCATCGCGATCCACGGCACGAAGACGAGCGAGGTCGACCGCACCACGGCCGAGTGGTTCATCGCTCGCCGAGCGAAGTGCGACTCCGCCCGGCTTCGTGCTCGATCTGGCCCGCGGTAGATGACGAGGTAGTCGGGCGCGACCGCGAGGCCGCGTGGACACGCAGGTCGGCGCTGCCGATGCGCGTGTCGGTCCGGAGCAGCGAGATCGCCCCGCGATAGCGCCGCCCCGACCGCGAACGGATCCGCCGCGTCGCCCCCCGCGTCCACCGCGGGATGGGCGCAGGCGCACGCGTATGCAGGAACACGAGATCCCAGCCGCCCAGGGGACGTACCGCGGCCAGGAGGCACCGCGTCACGCGGCAAGGCCATCCCGGCGTGCGAGAGAGCACTTGGCGCGGCGGGGGATTCGGGCACAGTGGAAGGATGGGACCTCGTGGTTGCGAGGACTGCTTCGCCAGGCCCGTCATGAAGTGCGGGCGCTGCGCGACGACCTGCTGCGCGGAGCACGCACTCTCGGCCGGTCAGCGCTGCGGGGGGTGCGAGCGCGACTGGGCCGACGAGGCACCGACGCGCCGCCAGGCGAAGGTGCTGTTCGCGCCGCCGGTCGGTATCCTCGCCGGGGGCGTGCTGTTCGGCCTCTTGCTCCCCGTGTCGATCGGCGGAGCGATCGGCGCGACGGTGATGGCGGCGATCGCGTGCGTCACCGCCGTCGGCGCGGGCGCCGGCGCGTGCAAGCTCGTCGATCGCAGCGCGCGCTCGCTGTTCCTGCGCGAGAAGGGCGGCAGCGTCCCGACGGCGCGCCTCCTGCCGGCGCCCCGGCATCACCGCTAGATCGCGACCGGCAGGCCGAGCGCCTCGCGGACCTCGCCGACCACCATCTCCGCGAGCCGCTGGATCATCAGCTCGCCCTCCTCCACCGTCGCGGCCTTCGGATCGCCCGAGTACGCGAGCTCCATCCCCATCTCGAGAAACGTGGTCACGCCCTCCGCGAGCTTCTTCGACAGGCTGACGGGCACCGGCGCGAGCACGCCGCGCATGTGCTCGTCGACCATCTCCGGCGCCGCGGCCATCATGATCGACGTCTCGTACTGACCGGCGTGGCACGCGCCGCTCTTGAACTCGGCCGACAGCGTGCGCGCCCACCTCTTCGTCAGCGGGCACGCGACGGAGACCTTGCCCTCGCGGCCCGCCACGACCGCCCGGATCGCGGCGTCCTGCGCGGGCTCGAGGTGGTTGTTGACGAGGCAGACGTGGCGGATGCCCTGCGCGAGGAGCCCATCGGCGGCGGCCGCGGTGAACGCGGTGAGCGTGGCCGCGGGCACGGACACCGCGCCCGCGAAGCCCGACGCGCAGTCGGTGACGCCGTACGGGATCGCCGGCGCGATCACCGCGGTGAGCGGGCCCTTCTTCTCGAACAGCTCGCACGCCTTCACGCACGCGGCGGCGCTGATCACGACGTCGGTGCCGAGCCCGAGGTGCGGACCGTGCGGCTCCGTCGAGCCGATCGGGACGAGCGCGATGACCGGCTTCTTGCCGTCGAGGAGCGTGCGCAGGGAAGCGGTGGTGTGTCGCGCCAGGAACTTCTCGGCCACGGTTACTCCTCGCGCAGCTCGCCGCGCTTCTCGCGCTCGACGAGCGCCTTCTTGTCGACCTTGCCACGATCGTTCTTCGGGAGGTCGTCGACGAACACCACCCACCGCGGATACTTGTGCTTGGACAGCTTGCCCTGGACGTGCGCCTTCAGCTCCGCGCCGAGCTGCCGGCGCTCCTCGAACGTGGAGCACCCGGCGCGCGCGTCCGGCCGCAGCTCGACGATCGCCTTCGGCTTGGTGAGACCGCCGTCCTCGGCCGGGATCACGGCGCACGCGCTGACCGCGGAGTGGGCGAGCAGGCAGTCCTCGACCTCGCGCGGCGCGACGAAGATGCCGCCGACCTTGAACAGATCGTCCGCGCGCCCCTGGAACGTCAGGTAGCCGCGCTCGTCGATCGAGAACAGATCGCCGGTGCGGCACCAGTGCCCGTGGAACGTCTTCCAGCTCTTGTCGCGATCCTGGTAGTAGCCGTGCGCGACCGAGTCGCCCTTGACCCACAGGACCCCGATCTCGCCGGGCGGCAGCCGCTCGGCACCGGCGCCGGCCGCCTCCTCGGGGAGGATCGCGAGCTCGTAGCCCTCCACGACCTTGCCGAGCGTGCCCGGCATGACGTCGCCCGGGCGGTTCGAGCAGTAGATGTGGAACATCTCCGCGGAGCCGATGCCGTCGTAGACCTCGCCGCCGAACCGCGCGGTGAACCGGCGCAGCAGGTGCTCGGGCAGCGCCTCGCCGGCGGAGAAGTGGAAGCGCACGCAGGACAGATCGAGCGTCGGCTGCCCCTGCTGTCGCCGCTCGTCGTCGAGATCGAGCAGCTTGCCGAGCATCGTCGGCACGTTCGTGACGATCGTCGGCCGATAGCGCTCGATCGCCGCGGCGACGCTCTCGGCGGTCGGCCGCTCGCTGAACAGCCCGACCGTCGCGCCGACCGCGAACGGGAACCACAGGTTGGTCCCCGTCGCGTAGCCGAAGAACAGGCGCGGCACACTGATCGCGACGTCGTCCTCGCGGTAGCCGATCGTCCGCTTCGCGAACACCTCGGTGTTGAACGCGAAGTCGCGGTGGCTGTGCATCGCGGCCTTCGCCTTGCCGGTCGAGCCCGACGTGAACAGCCAGATCGCCGGATCGTCGCGCTTGATCCGCGGCAGCCTCGTGTCGACCGACTTGCCGCGCTCGATCGCCTTGGTCAGCGAGCCGACGCGCGCCGCCGCACCGCCGAGCTCCATCGGGCGGGCGCACTCTCGCTCCGGGTCATCGCCGGTCGCGGCCTCGGGCACGAGCAGGATCTCGCGCAGGTTCGGCAGCTCGCCGAGCGACGGCGCGATCGCGGCCGCGACCTGAGGCGTGGTGATCAGCACCGCGGCCTTCACGTAGCCGAGCACGTACACGAGGTCCTCGGTCGGCGCGATCGGGTTGCCCATCGTCAGCACGCCGCCCGCCGCGAGGATGCCGAAGATGCTCCACGCGAACGGCGGCACGTCGGACAGCACGACGTACACGCGCTCCTCGGGCGCGAGGTGGTCGGCGAGGTGCCGGGCCAGCGCACGCGAGCGCTCCGCGACGTCGGCGTACGTCCAGCTCCGGTCGCCGAACCGGAGCGCGGTCTTGCCGCCCTTGCCCTCGCGGATGCGGTCGAACAGGAAGTAGTCCGCCAGGCTGAAGTCCTCGGGGAACGTCACGCTCGTCGTGCTCATCGCTTGGTCGCTCCCTGGGCGAGCGCCCGCCCGATGATCGTCCTCTGGATCTCGCTCGTGCCCTCGTAGATCCGCAGCGGCCGGATCGCGCGATACAGGTGCTCGACGATCGCCCCCGCCATCACGCCGCGCCCGCCGAACAGCTGGACGGCGCGATCGATCACGCGCTGCGCGGCCTCGGTGGCGCCGAGCTTCGCGATCGAGACCTCGGTCGTCACCCGGCCACCGGTCGTGTCCTTCAGGTACGCCGCGCGCAGCACCAGGAGCCGCGCGGCGTCGAGGTCGACCATCATGTCTGCGAGGTGCGCCTGGACGAGCGGCTGCTCGGCGAGCGTCTTCCCGAACTGGCGGCGCCCCGCGACGAAGCCGAGCGCCTCGTCGAGTGCGCGGCGCGCCATGCCGACGGCGGCGGCGCCGACCGAGACCCGGAACGCGTCGAGCGTCGTCAGCGCGAGCTTCATCCCCTGCCCGACCTCGCCGATCTTCGCGCTCGCGGGCAGCTCGACCCCGCGCAGCTCGAGCGCACCGATCGGGTGCGCGGCGATCGCGGTCATCGGCTTCACGGTGACGCCGGGCGCGTCGAGCGGGACCCAGAACGCCGTGGTCCCCGCGCTGCCGAGCGCCGGATCGGTCGTCGCGAACACGGTCGCGTGATCCGCGATGCCGAGGTTCGAGATGAACAGCTTGTCGCCGTCGAGCCGGTAACCGTCCGCCGTCGGCGCGGCGCGCGTCGCGATCGCGGCGACGTCGGAGCCGGCCTCGGGCTCGGTCAGCGCGAACGCGGCGATGCCGGCGCCGCGCGCGAACGCCTTCAGGTGCGCCCGCTGCGCCGGACTTCCGGCCAGCGCGAGCGCGTGCGTACCGAGGCCCTGCACCGCGAAGATCGAGTCCGCACGCGCCGAGACGTAGCCGAGCATCTCGCGCGCGAGGCACAGCGCGCGCGTGTCCAGGAGCGGGCCGGCGACCGCGCCGGCGCCCGCGCCAGCCGCCCCGGCGGCGAACGCGGAACCGAGGCTGGCCGCCGAACGCGAGCCCGATGCTGACCCCGAGCCCGATGCCGACCCCGAGCCCGAGCCCGAGCCCGATGCCGATGCCGAGCCCGATGCCGACCCCGAGCCCGATGCCGACCCCGAGCCCGA
>JAEUJX010000182.1 GCA_016794545.1 Myxococcales bacterium | reverse complement strand
GTGCGCGGCCGCGAGCGCCTGCTGCGTGCCGGCCTGATCCTTCAGCAGGTACACGCTCGTGTCGTGCGGGATGACGCCGAGGAACAGCGCGAGCATCAGCGAGTGCGTGGGCGCGATGTGGCCGACCATGAACATCATCTGGAACAGCTGGTCGCTGGAGAACTCGATGTTGCCGTCGGGGCTCTCCCAGCGCACACCGTACGGCGCGCGGCTCTCGAAGTACGTGGTGCCGGCCGCGCGCAGCTTGGCCGCCGGCTCGCCGTCCCACGCGAACTCGCCGAGGCCGCGCACCAGCAGCGCACCGGCGGTGCAGCCGAGGTTCTCGGGCAGGCGGCCCATCAGCCACGCCTCGACGTGCTCCGGAATCGGGTACCGGATCCGCCGGTGGCAGGCGAGCTCGCGCGGCAGGTCGGCGGGGCAGTGCGCGCAGTGGTGCGCCACGGCGTCGAGCGGCTTCGCCTCGTCGAGCAGGTCCTGCAAGGTGACGCCGCGCGCGGAGTCACCCCCGGGCTTGCGCATGGTCAGCTGGACCTCGATCTCCGACGGTGAGCGCTGCTCGCCGTCCTCGCGCATGTGGGCGAGCGCGGACCGCGCGAGGATCCGCGTGCGGTTGAGCTCGACCAGGCGCCCGGGTCCGAGCGACTTCTGAGGCTCGCAGCCCGTCGACAGTACGTAGTCGATCGCCATGGCGCATGGTAACCCAGCTGTCCGACGGCTTGTTTCTCCCCGCCCGGGCGGGTAGAACCCTTCCGCACGCACCCGTAGCTCAGCTGGATAGAGCGTTGGCCTCCGGAGCCAAAGGTCACAGGTTCGAATCTTGTCGGGTGCACGACTGGGGTATGCCGAAGACGTTGGCGGAGATCGCGATCGAGGCGGGGCTGGTCACCAAGGCCAGCGCGGCGCGAGCCGGCAAGCTGGCAGAGGAGCGGAAGCAGCCGCTGATCGTGACGCTGATCAAGGAGCTCGGCGTGAACGAGCTCGCGCTGCTCGGCGCGTTCCGCAAGCAGCTGCGCGTGCAGGTCATCGATCCGAAGGCCGCCTCGCCCGATGTCGAGGCGCTGCGCCAGGTGCCCAAGGACGTGTGTGCCCGCCTGCGCGCGCTGCCGCTGGCGTTGACCAGCGACGGCGGCAGCAAGGTGCTGCGCGTCGCGATGGCGGATCCGACCGACACCACGGCGGTCGCCGAGCTCGAGGCCGTCGCGCACTGCGAGATCGACGTGGTCGCGCTGTCGCTGTCGGCGATCGACGAGCTGATCGCGAAGGGCTACCGCCAGATCAACACCGCGGTCCTGCACCAGCGCCCCGGCAACACCGGTTCGATGTTCATCACATCGAAAGGCAAGATCGGATCGGTCGAACAGGATGCCGAGGTGTCGGTGACCGCCCAGATCCCGATCTCGGCGCTCCAGCAGGCCGTCGGCGCCGACGACCTCGAGCAGCGCCTGACCGCCCTCATCGCCGTGCTGACCGCCAAGGGCCTCGTCACGGAGGCCGAGCTGGCAGAGGCCCTGAAGAAGGGCAAACCGTCCGACGATCCGTGAGCGCTTGCCGCCTCGCTGCGCCGGGCGAACACCCTTGTTTCGACGGGCTCGCACGGGCTCCCTGCGCTAGAATCGTGACCAGGCTGTCCGTCAGACCGGCCTATGTCGCTACATGACATGACTGCCCTCATCACCTGCAGCGGTTGCAACCACGGGTACGCGGAGTCGGCGCTGTTCTGTCCGAACTGCGGGCGTCCGAAGGTGCGCCACCAGAGCGGGGACGCGCTGGTCGGCAAGCTGCTCGGCGAGCGATTCCAGGTGCAGGCGCTGCTCGGCCAGGGTGCCTCCGGCACGATCTACCGCGCGGAGCACGTCACGCTGCGCCGGCGCGTGGCGATCAAGGTCCTCCACGCGGAGCTGTCGCGCGACGATCTCGCGGTCGAGCGGTTCCGCCGCGAGGCCACGACGGTCGCCGACATCGACAACGAGCACATCGTCGAGATCCACGACTTCGGGCGCACTCCCGACGGCCGCCTCTACCTCGCGATGGAGCTGCTCGAGGGCGAGGCGCTCGACACGGTGCTCGCGCGCGAGAAGCAGCTGTCGGTCGAGCGCACCGCCGACGTGCTGATCCAGGTCGGCGAGGCGCTGATGGAGGCGCACGCGATCGGCTATGTCCACCGCGACCTCCGCCCGCGCAACATCTACCTGACGACGCGGCGCGCGAAGACCAACTTCGTCAAGCTGCTCGACTTCGGCCTCGCGAAGCTCGTCGAGACCGATCAGCCGCTGTCCGCGAGCGCGCAGGCGACGAACCTCGGCATGACGTTCGGCGATCCGCGCTACATGTCTCCCGAGCAGGCGCGCGGTGACCGCATCGATCGGCGCGCCGACATCTACCAGCTCGGGTGCGTCGCGTACGAGATGCTGACCGGCGCGCCGCCGTTCAGCGGCAACCGCGTGTTCGACATCCTCACCAAGCAGGTCACCGAGATCCCCGCGCCGCTCCCGACGCTTCGCCCCGGCGTGCCGCTGTGGATGGAGGCCGCCGTCGCGAAGATGCTCGCGAAGGATCCCGAGAATCGCTTCGCGACCACGTCGCGCATGGTCGAGGCGCTCCGCCGCGGCCTCGACACCGGCGAGGTGATGGACGACTCGATCGCGCGCCGCCGCGAGAGCGTCCCTCCCGCGAGCGTGTCGCGCGTGATGGCAAAGCTCGGCATCCAGAACGACACCGCCTTGCCTCCGCTGCTCCAGGACGCGCCCACGCCGCCGGTCACGCCGGCATCCGCGTCGGTTCCCGCCGCGTCGGCGCCGGCGCGCGCCGCGTCGGCCGCGACCGCCGAGCCGCAGCGGCGCAGCACCGGCACGCCGAAGGTCGGCGTGCCGATCGTTCCGGGACCTGTCGAGCCCGGCCAGAGCGCGGCGGCGAGCGTGCAGGCGCCGGTCGTCGGGACGATCGAGCCGAGCAAGCGCGCGCGGCGTCCCAGCGTCCAGCCCGACGAGAACAACGTCTCGCAGGTCTGGTACGACGAGGGCGACGACGTCCCCGGCAAGAGCCGCGCATCGTCGATGAACGACTCGCTCTACGACGAGGATCTGCCGCCGCAGGGCCGGCGCTGGGGCCTCGTCATCGCGGTCGGCGCCGTGTTGCTCGTCGGCGGCACGCTCGCGTTCGCGCTCACCCGCGGCAGCAAGAAGACCGCCGAGGCGACCGATGGCAGCGGCTCCGATCCGCTCGCGCAGACGCTGACGCCCGACGCCGCCCCGTCGACGATCGTCGAGCCCGATCCGGCCGCCGGATCGAACGCCGCGGCCAAGCCGATCCCCGGCAAGCCCACCGCGACGAAGTCCAGCGGCTCGCGCGTCACCACGCCGAGCGGCGGCGGCTCGCGCGACACCGGCGGCCCGCGCCGGCCCGCCGGCCCCGACTTCGGCCTCGTGCCACCTGGCACCACCACCACGACCACGCCGGCCGGCTTCGAGCCGCCGGGCACCACGAAGCCGCCGGCTGGCTTCGATCCGCCGGGCACGACGCCCAGGGTCACGCCGCCGCCCGCGAACGATCCGTCGAGCGGCGGGCCCTCGGGCATGGAAGGTCCGGAGGACCCGTACGGCACCGGCGGTGGCGGCAACATCCCGACCGTCATCACGAACACGAGCGACGCCCCGCCCGCCAGCGGAGACCAGAAGGCCGGCTTCTACGCGCAGCTCGGCAACTCGCAGCTCGCGAACGGCGACACCGCGGGCGCCGCGGCGAACTTCAAGAAGGCGCTCGAGCTCGACGGCAAGAACGTCGCCGCGACGCTCGGCATGGGCGAGATCGCGATGCGGCAGGGGCTGTTCGGCGACGCGATCGCGCACGGCAAGAAGGCCGCGCGTCTCGCTCCGCGCAACGCCCGCGTGTTCCTCCTGCTCGGCGAGGCCTACCTCAACAACAACAACGACCGCGAGGCCGCGACGAACTTCAAGAAGGCCCTGCAGCTCGATCCCGACAACGCCCGCGCGCGCGACGGCTACAACGAAGCGACGAACGGCGGCTTCGCTCCACCGGGTAGCGACTGAGCAGAGCCTCGAGTCCCGAGCTGCCCTCGTGCGGAGATGTAGGCGCCCGTCAGCGGCGCTTCTTCTGCACCTTGCCGGTGCGCTCGGCGGCGACGTCCTTCACGGGTGCGGTCCAGCGCGACGGAGCGCCGTGGTGGGCGACTCCGAGGCGGATCCGGCGGCGCGAGAACGACGGCACGAGCTTCGGAACCGACTTGCCGAGGTGCATACATAACCCTAGGGGCCACGGATCGAGCGGGGCAACTTTGATGCAGTCAGGAGAGATCTCCCCCTGCGGCGAGATGTGGGAAGATGGCGAGGCGGATGGACCTGTTCCACGTCTATGTCGAGGCGCCCGATCGGTCACCCGAGACCGTGCAGCACCTCGCCGAGGCGATCAGCCAGAGGTACGGCGTGCCCGCGGCGGATCTCGCGACGCGGCTCGCGGCGGGTCGATTCCGCGTGAAGGCGAACGTGGATCGCGCGACGGCGGAGACGTACGCGACCGCGCTCGCCGAGAGCGGCGCGATCGTGAAGATCGAGGACGCGGTGCCGACTCAGCCGGTGCCCATCGTCGCGCCGCCCGCACCGGAGTCGGTGGCGCCGGGGGCGCGCGCGCCGAAGCCGAGCGGGGCATACGCCGTCGTGAAGCGTCCGTCGCAGCCGTCGGTCCCGCCGGTGAACGAGCCCGC
>JAEUJX010000166.1 GCA_016794545.1 Myxococcales bacterium | reverse complement strand
TGCTGCTCCTGCACCTCGCGTGGGCCGCGCTCGGCGTCGCGCTGTGGGCGCGGCGGCTGCGCGCCTCGGATCACTCGGCGCTTGTCGTCGGTCTGCTCGCCGCGGCGACCGGCGTGCTCGCGAGCTGCGCGGTGCGCGGCGCGCTGCTCGGGCTCGCGCACCTCCCGTGGCTCGGCGCGGTGATCGCCGGCGCCCAGGACCGACCCCCGGCGCGGACCGCGATCGCGATCGCGCTGCTGCTCGGGCTCGCCGGCCTCTCGGGCGAGCTCGCGGTCCTCGTCGATGCGCTCGCGCTGGTGCTCGTGCTCGGCGTGGGCCGGATCCGCGCCCGGTGGCTCGTGCCCGCGATCGCGGCCGGCCTCGCGATCGCGAGCGCGCAGTGGCTGCCGGCGCTCCTGCACCTCGCCGCCGGCGAGCGCGCGGGGCAGACGGTGAACGGTCTGCCGCTCGCGCGGCTCGTCGAGCTGATCGTCCCCGGCGCGTTCGGGGCCACGCTCGCGCCGGCGGGCGTGTGGGCGCCGAGCCTGTTCGCCGGCGCTCCGCTGCTGGCGCTCGCCGCGGTGGTCACGCCGCCGCGCCGCACGCTCGGCCTCGTCGGCGGCCTCGTGGTCGCCGCCCTCGTGTGCGGGCGCGGAGGCTGGCCCGCGTGGCTCGGGGCACCGGAGCTGCACGCGGGCGCGCTCGTGCTCGTGCTCGCCGCGCACGCCGGCGCGGGACTCGACGCGCTCGTCGCCGGCAAGCGGCGCGCGGTGCTCTCGCTCGGCGCCGGGGCCGGCTGCACCGTGCTCGCGCTCGGCGCGCTCGGCGCGCTGCGCTCGCGTCACCACGAGGCAGCGGCGGCGATCGATCGCGCGCTGATCGACGGTGGGCTCTCCGTCGCGTGCACCGCCGGCGCCATCGCGCTCGCCCGGACCGGCGCCGCGTCGCGCCGGCCGATCATCCTCGCGCTGCTCGTGGTCTCCGCCGTCGGCGCGGCTCCGAGCATCATGCCCGTCGCGCCGCGCGCGGTGGTCACCGATCCGCCGGCGTGGGCGCAGCTCGCGCCACCGTCTCGCCCGGCGCGCGTGTACGTCCCCCAGGTCATGCCCGACGAGGGCGACACGCTCGAGGACGTCGCCGGCTACCTGCGCGGCACCGTGCCGTGGCGCTGGGGGCTCGCGGCCGCGCGCAGCGAGGATCCCGCGCGGCTGCCGGATCACGACGACGTGTGGCTCGCGGCCGCGCGCGAGGGTGGGGCGCTGCTCGATCGGTTCGGCATCGCGCTCGCGATCCTGCCGAGCAACGTCGTCGCGGCGAACAAGATGACCGAGCTCGGCGTGCGCGGCCGGTGGTCGCTGGTCTCGCTGCCGGTCGCACCGCCCGCCGCGGTGCTGCGCGGCTCGGTGTACGCGGTCGCTCCGCGCGACGCGACGGGCCACCTGTTCGCCGCGGGCGGCGGCACGAACGTGCTGCGCGGCACCGTCGTGCTGAAGGGCACCGGCACTCCGCGGACCGACCGGGGACCGCCGCTGCCGTGCGAGATCGATGCGTGGACCGACGGTGACATCGAGCTCGCGTGCACCACCGACGCGCCGGGCTTCGCCGCCGTGTCGTCGACGCCGGCGCCCGGCTGGTCGGTCACGGTCGACGGCGCGGACACCGACTGGCTGGTCGCCGACGTGCTGCGCCGCGCGGTGCCGATCGAGGCAGGGCGTCATCGGGTGCGCTGGACCTACCAGGCGCCGGGCCTGCGGATCGGCGCGATCCTCGCGATCGCCGCGCTGCTCGGCCTCCTCGCGCTCTTCCTCGCGACGCGCAGGCCGCCGCCCGCCGACGACGTCAACTAACCGAGCGCCGCGCCACTGGGGCGGTCGTCGGGACCGCACACGCGATCGAGCGTGTCGCGCGAGCTCTTGATCCGGCCCTTCGCGATGTCCCAGACGGTGTCGACGATCCGCGCGTTCCACGGCGTCGCGATGCCGTGGGTCTTGCCGCGCGTCACGATCTCCCCGTTCAGGAAGTCGATCGCCGGGGTACGCCCGCGCTCGATCGCGGCGAGCATCGACGACCGCATGCGCCGGTACCGCAGGCCGACGGCGAGCAGCAGCGCGTGCTTCGCGGTGAGGCTCATCGACGCGGTGGCCGCGCGATCGGCGTCGGAGAGCGCGACCCACTCGAGGTCGAGCGTCCCCGCGACCTTCTCGAGCGCCACCCCTTCGACCTTCGCGACCGCGACGGCCTCGGTCATGATCTCGAGCGCGAGCCGCCGGTACCGGCGCTGGCGGACCAGCGGTCCGAGCCGCTCGCCGGCGATCGTCCCGAGCGCCGACACCGCGCAGTTGAGCGCGAGCTTGCTCCACCGCGCGCCGCGGAGGTTCCTCGTCAGGGTCACGGGACCGACCGCCTCCAGCAGCTCGCCGATCCGGCGCACGTCGGCGTCGATCTCGCCGGACAGCCGGCCGAGCTGGAACCCCCCGGCCGCCGTGCGCTCGTAGCGGCCGGGCTCCGGCATCGAGGCGCCCCACGCGACGATGCCGCCCACGACGCGCTCCGCTCCGACGAGCGCCGCGACGCGCTCCTCGCACAGGCCGTTCTGGAGCACGACGACCTGCGCGTCCTCCACGAGGTGCGGCAGCGCGGTGCGCGCGGCTTCCTCGACGTTCGGCGGCTGCGTGGCGAGGATCGCGAGATCGTACTTTCCTTCGGGGGCCGGCGAGACCCAGCCCCGCACGACGCGCTCCTCGCCCTCGTCGACCACGCGAAAGCCGCCCTGGTCGACCGCGGCGCGGATCAGCGCGTTCGTGGACACGGCCGTGACCGGCAAACCGACCTCCATGAGCGTGGCGGCGACGATGCCGCCGATGCCGCCGGCGCCCATCACGAGGATCCTTGGCTGCGGATTCATGAGTGCTTCGATAACGATAGCCCGGGTGACTTTGGACCTTCCGTCGGGAGGGGATACAATTTCCCGGTCAATGCAGATCACGTTTTGGGGGGTCCGGGGAAGTTACCCGGTGCCCGGCGCGGCCACCGTCCGGTACGGCGGCCAGACGTCGTGCGTCGAGGCCCGCTCCGCGAAGGGTGACTGCGTGATCGTCGACGCGGGCACCGGCATGCGCGCCCTCGGCAACAAGCTGCTCCGCGAGTCGATGGGGCCGCGGCAGTATCACGTGCTGCTGTCGCACGTGCACTGGGACCACATCCAGGGCCTGCCGTTCTTCTCGCCCGCCTACGTGCCCGGCACGAAGATCGCGATCCACGCGCTGCTCACCGCGGCCGACGAGCTGCAACAGGTCATCGGCGGGATCACGCGCCACGAGTTCTTCCCGATGCCGCTCGAGGCGGTGCCGGCGACGTTCGACTACCACCAGGTCGAGCCCGGCGTGGAGTTCGACCTGGGCGCGTTCCACGTCACGCCGATCGCGCTCAACCATCCGTTCGGATCCGTCGGCTACCGCATCGACTGCGACGGCTCGTCGTGGGCGTACGTCTCCGACACCGCGCCGTTCGATCGCGTGCTCCACAAGCAGCACTTCCTGTCGGGCCCCGAGCCGCTCTCCGATGACGACAAGACCTCGCTCGGGACGATGCGCGAGGCGCTCGTCGCGAAGCTCCGCGGCGTGGACACCGTCGTCTACGACACGCACTTCCTGCCCGACGAGTACGCACGGTTTCCGCACTACGGTCACTCGACGCCCGATCAGGCGCTCGACATCTGCGCCGAGGCGAACGTGCGCCGGCTCGTGCTCTATCACCACGCGCCGTCGCACGGCGACGAGCAGATGGATCAGATCGCCGCGACCTACCTCGCGAAGGGCGAGGCCGCGGGCGTCGAGGTGCTGACCTCGTTCGAGGGCATGACGCTGCCGATCGGGACCGCCGATCCACCGGAGCGCACGAACCCGGGGATCGGCCCCGCGTGAAGATCCGGTTCTGGGGCGTCCGCGGATCGTTCGCGATGAGCGGGCGCGACTTCCTGCGCTACGGCGGCAACACGACCTCGGTCGAGCTGCTGACGGACGCGGGCGAGCGCCTGCTGATCGACCTCGGTACCGGCGCGACCGAGCTCGGCAAGCAGCTGATGGCCGCGGAGTTTGGCAAGGGGCAGGGCAAGCTGCCGATCCTGCTGACGCACACGCACCTCGATCACATCCAGGGGCTGCCGTTCTTCACGCCGTTCTTCATCAAGGGGAACGAGATCCGGATCCTCGGCGCCGATCCGAACAGCGGCCTGTCGCTCGAGGCGACGCTGCAGAACCAGCTCGCGCCGCATTACTCGCCGCTCAACGGGCTCGAGAACCTCGCCGCCGGCGTGTCGATCGAGACCGTGCGCCCGCCCGCCAAGATCTCGCTGCCCGGCTTCGAGGTGACGACGATGGCGGTGCCGCACGGCAGCATGTTCACGACCGCGTACCGGATCACCGCCGACGGCAAGACCGTCACGTACCTGTCCGACGTCGAGTATCCCGATCTCGACGCCCCGCCGGCCGAGGTGCTCGCGCTCGCGCGGGGCGCCGACCTCCTGATCCACGATGCGATGCACGCCGATCACGACTACGACCTGCGCCGCGGGTGGGGGCACTCGCCCGCACGTGCGGGAGTGGTCGTGGCAGAGCGCGCCGGGGCCAAGAAGCTGGCACTGTTCCATCACAGCCCCGATGCAACGGACGTGATGATCGACGAGGTCGTCGAGCGGACGTCCGCCCGCACCGCGGTCCCCGTGTTTGCAGCCGCCGAAGGAAGCTATCTCGACGTATGACCGATCGTCCCACTCCTGAAGACCTCCGCGAGATCGGAGAGACCTCCACCAACGTCTCCAATGCCTGGGCCGGCGCGGAGAACTACCTCTCGCAGGGCCTCGTTCACTGGCTGCGCCGCCGGCTCTCGTCGGACCAGAAGGCGGCGGTGAAGGCCGCCCTCGCGGCGTGTCGCCTGGTCGTCGACAAGTACCCGATCGAGGGTGCGGACGCGCAGGCGCCGAAGCAGTACATCGATGACGTGCTCGCGAAGACGCAGCGCTGGGTCGACAACCCGTCGAACACGAACAAGGAAGCGGTCCGCTCGTCGCTCGACACCACGCGCTCGCTGCACGCCTGGCAGGGCCACGCCGAGCACGCGCACTTCTGGATCCTCGAGGCCGTCGATCACGCGTCGATCGCGGTGTGGGCCGGCGAGCGCAGCTCGTACATCGTGCCGCTCGACTACGGCACCTGTGCGGCGCGCTCGATCGCGTGCGTGCTCCACGCGCTGCTCCTGCACGGCCTCGCCGAGGAGCGCGCCGTCGACCTGCTGACCGGCGTGGTCTCGTCGCCGGACTGAGCTACGCGACGAGGAAGAACCGCCCCATCATCCCCATGTCCTCGTGCTCGAGGATGTGGCAGTGGAACAGGTAGGGGCGCTCCGTGTCGGGCGTGCCCTCGAAGCGCACGAGCAGGCGCACGACGCGCCCGGGCCGGATGATCGTGGTGTCCTTCCAGCCGGCGAGCTCCGGCGGCGGCGGCTGGCCGTCGATGTCGAGGATCTGGAAGTGCCGGTTGTGGACGTGCAGCGGGTGCGCGACGCCCGAGGTGTTCGCGACGCTCCACACCTCGACCTCGCCCGCCTTGATCCGGAGGTCGAGCGCCGCGGGCACGTTCGCGAGATCGGTCATCCGCGCGCCGTTGAGCGTGAACCCACCCATCTGCATCGCCATCGAGATCGGACGCGTCCGCACCGCCTCGCTCTCCGGCTCGCGAACGACCGGATCGAAGGCGGCGGGCGCGGTCGCGACCGGGGCCGCGTCGGTGCCGGGCTCGAACGTCATGATCGGAAACGTCCCCCGGTCGAGGGCATCCGTGAGGTTCGCGCCCATCATGCCGGTGTAGAGCGAGTCGAACACCTCGCCCGAGTAGCTGCGCAGCTCGACCGGTCGCGCGTCGGCGAAGTCGACGAGCAGCTCCACGCGCTCGCCGGGGGCGACGAGCACGCGCCTGGTCTCGACCGGCGCGGATAGCAGACCACCATCGCTGCCGACGTGGAGGAAGGTGCGGTCATCGGCGAACCCGAGGTGGTAGATCCTCGCGTTCGATCCGTTCAGCACCCGCAACCGCACGAGCCCGCGCGGGACCACGGCGTGCGGCGTGATCCGGCCGTTGACGAGCAGCGTCTCGCCGCGCAGGCCCGACATCATGTCGTGCATGCCGGGCGTCTTGCCCGGGGAGTACGGATGCGTGCCGTCGGCGGAGAGCCGGCGATCCTGGATGATGATCGGCAGGTCGTCGACGCCGTACGTGTGCGGCAGCTCCGTCGCGAGCGCGGGATCGTCGACGACGATCATCCCGGCGAGCCCCATGTAGACGTGCCGGGCGGTCTCGTGCATCGGGTGGGGGTGGTACCAGGCGGTCATCGCGCGCTGCACGACGTCGAAGTCGCTCGTCCACCGCGCGCCCGGCGCGATCGTCTGGTACGGGCCTCCGTCGGCGCGCGCGGGGACCTGCAGCCCGTGCCAGTGGAGCGTGGTCGTGACGGCAAGGCCGTTCTCGACCTCGATCCGGACGGGCTCGCCGCGCACGAGGCGCAGCGTCGGCCCGAGCAGGTCGCCGTTCGCGCCGAAGGTCTCCGTCGGTGCGCCGGGGACCCACTCGACGGTGCCGGTCTGCAGGCGCAGCCGGAACACGCGCACGCCCCCGACCAGCTCGCCCTCGTCGAGCGGCGGGACGACGAAGTCGCCCGATGGTCCGGCCGGATCCCCGGGGTCGTCCGACGGACCGCAGCCGAGCACGCCGGCCGCACCGATCCCGAAGATCCGCAGGAACTGGCGTCGATCGGGCTTCATCAGCATGGGTGCACGCTCGTGGAGGGCGCGGGGATCATAGCTGGTGAGAGCCTCGCCGCCGTGCAAAGGATTCCAGATCGCGGGCTCGCCACGCGGTCATCCCGCCCCGCATCGAGGCGACGTGCTTGAAGCCGAGGGCGGCGAGCTGCAAGGCCCCCTTGCCGGAGCGCCCGCCGGATCGACAGACCAGGACGAGCGGCCGGTCGCGCGCGGCCGCCTCGAGTGGTCCCGGCAGCGCCCGGAGCGGGATCGCCTCGGCCACGCCGATCGCGCCGAGCTCGCCGCGCAGCTCCTCGGGCTCCCGGACGTCGACGACGGTGACCGCGCCGAGGTGTGCGGCGACCCACTCGGGCGACACCTCCGGGACTCCGGCCGCGGTGATCTCGATGGGGGCCCACCCGGAGGCGGCCGGCGGGGCCGGCGGGGCGACCTCCCGGCCGCACTGCTGGTTGCGCGGGAGCGCGCGGTCGATCTGCTTCGGGTACGCGAGGCCGAGGTTCTTCATGATCTCGATCAGGTCTGCCTTGGTCCGGGACCCACCGAGCCGCGGGTTGAGCCGGCGCTCCTCCCCGACCGTGGTGACCGTGCGACCGCGGTAGTCGTGACCAGGATACACCAGCGTGTCGTCGGGGAGCGTGAACACCTTGTCGTGGATCGAGTCGTAGAGCGTCGCGGCGTCCCCCTGCTGGAAGTCGGTGCGGCCGCAGCCGCGGATCAGCAGCGCGTCCCCGGTGAACGCCATCGCGCGATCGAGCGTGACGAACGTCAGGCACCCGTTCGTGTGCCCGGGGGTCTCGCGCACCTCGAGGCCGTAGCGCCCGAACCTCAGCGTGTCGCCGTCCTTGACCAGCTCGTCGGCGCACGTCGTGCCGGCGCGCTCCGAGACGACGGTGCGCGCCCCGAGCCGCTCGCGCAGCGCCCCGCTGGCCGTCACGTGGTCGGCGTGGACGTGCGTGTCGAGCGCGTAGACGAGGTCGAGCCCGAGGTCGTCGAGGAGGCCGACGTCGCGCTCGAGCTGCTCGAGCACGGGATCGATGATCACCGCCTCGCGTGTCGTCTCGTCGGCGAGCACGTACGTGTACGTCGCGGAGTCTGGGTCGAACAGCTGGCGGAACAACATGAGCATCTCCCGGGGTCAGAGGAACAGGCGGGCGCCCTCGATCGCGAGCATCGCGGTCGCCACGGCGATCACGAGGACGCCGAACAAGCGGCGGAGCCACGCCGCGGGGACGCGCGTGGCGAGGCGCCCGCCGGCCATCGCCCCGGCGATCGCGGCGACCAGCACCGCGCACGTCGCGGGGAGATCGAGCGTGATCGTGCCGGCGGACGCGCCGAACGCGACGGTCGCGTTCATCGCGATCACGAGGAGGGACGTCCCGATCGCCTCGCGCATCGGCAGCCCGAGGACGACGGCGAGCGCGGGGACGATCACGAAGCCGCCGCCCGCACCGACGAAGCCCGTCGCGGCCCCGGCGAGCGCACCGAGCCCCAGCACGGCCCCGATCGAGCTGTCGCGCCGGAGCACCTCGACGGCGGGACGAGCGCGGAGCATCGCGGTACCGGCGACGGCCATCAGCGCGCCGAACGTCACGAGCAGGATGCCCGGCGGGACGTGGTGCGAGATCTTCGCAGCCGCGAACGCGGTGAGCATCGACGCCGCCCCGAACACGAGCCCGACGCGTGGTCGCACGGAGCCGGCGCGGACGTGCGGGACGAGCGCGACGGCGCTGGTCAGCGCGACGACCAGGAGCGACGTCGTGATCGCGGCGTGGGCCTCCAGGCCGAACAGGTAATGGAGCGTCGGCACGGTCAGGATCGACCCACCGCCGCCGAGGAGGCCGAGCGAGAGGCCGATCAGGACCGCCGCGATCACGCCGAGCACGAACATCGGATCGTGAGAGCCACGATCGCGAGAAACGATTCGCGCGTTCAGGCGGGGCGCGCCGAGCCCTGGTACGTGAAGCTCAGCCACCGCGCACCCTCGGCGGCGCCCGCGGCGATGTCCTCGCCGCGAAACCCGGCCTCCGCGAGGAGCGCGCGCGGGTCCCGGTCGAGGTGGCAGTTGCCCGACACGCGGCTCCACAGCGGGGTCAGGCCGCGCTGCCACCGGCGCGTGCGCTCGTCGTCGGCCAGGCCGTGCTCGACGAACAGCAGCGTTCCTTGGGGCCGCAGCACCCGCCGCAGCTCGGCGAGCGCGCGCGCCGGGTCCGCGACGCTGCACAGCGGGGAGGTCATCACCGCCGAGTCGAACGATGCGTCGGGGAACGGCATCGCCTCGGCGGTCGCCGTGACGAGCTCGACGGGCACGGCGGCACCGGCGGCACGTGGTGCGGCGCGGGCGAGCAGCGGCTCGGAGGGATCGATCGCGGTGACCCGGCGCGCGCGGGCGGGATCGTAGAACGCGAGGTTCAGCCCGGACCCGACGCCGATCTCGAGGACGTCGCCGTGGGCTCGCGGCACCCAGCGGCGACGGGCCTCGAGGATCGCGTGGCTGCGCCCGGCCTTCTCGATCAGGTACGGCAGGACGCGGCGCGACCACAGGCTCATGATCGGACCGCCGGCGCGGGCATCGGGAGCGAGCACGCGCGCTCGTCGAAGAACCCGGCGAGCGGGACCCCGAGGCCGTTGCAGAACCGAGCCCAGTAGTTGACCTGCGCGATCGTCGTCGCGAGCACGACGATCTCGCGGTCGGAGTACGCCTCGCGCAGCGCGCTCTGGAGCTCGAGCGGGACCGCGACGGGCGTCGACGACAGGGCGTGCGCGTAGCGCGCGGCCAGCGCCTCGCGCGGGCCGAGTGCGGTCCAGCGCGACGTGTCGAGCGTCAGCAGCGCGACGAGCTCGTCGGTGGACAGGCCGGCCTCCGCCGAGCCCGCCGCGTTCATGTCGATGCAGAACGCGCAGCCGGCGGTCGCGCTCGCGACCAGGCGCGCCGCCGCCAGCTCGCGCGCGCCCAGATCGCGCGGGGCGTGGGCCGCGCCGAGCTCGAACAGGCCGGCACCGACGGCGCCGCGGGGGAAGTGCGCGAGCAACCGGCCGGGCAGCGGCTCCTTGCCGGTCGCGCGGCGCGCCCACCACAGCCCGAGGCGCAGGTACCACGGGACGCGGCGCGGGGGTGACACGAGGAGCTCGGACGGCGAGGGGAGGGGGGCTTCGTGCACGGGACCTCGGGTCAGCTTCGCAGACTCGCCAGCGAGCCGCCGGGTCGCGAGCTCCGGAGGAGGCCGACCGCGACCCCCACCAGCAGCACCGTTCCGGCGAGCGTGGCGCCGAGGCCGAACGCGGGCAGCCCTGCCACCCAGACCAGCGTGAGCAGCCCGATGATGAAGATCAGGGGGACGAGCAACATCGGAACCTCCGCAGGATGAGAGCCGCCGCGTCCGAAAAGGGTTCGGCGGCGTCGAGCGACGCGCTAGCGCGGGAACAGCGCGCGCTCGATGAAGTCGGTGAGCGCCTTCTTCGTGCGCTCCGCGTTCACCGGCGAGGGACCGACGTGCTCGGCGAGCGAGTACGCGCCCTGCATGACGCTGCCGTAGACCACCCAGGCGGTCGCCTCCGGATCCGGGACGACATCGCGCGGGCAGATGATCGTGATGAGCTCGACCAGCTTGCCGACCGCGATCTGCTCGAAGGCGCGGCGCAGCTCGGCGACGTCGGGATCGCGGAGCGACATCTCGGAGAAGCTGCGCGACAGGTGCGGCCGCGACAGGACATTGTCGAACAGGATCGAGATCGCGCCCGCGATCGTGTCGCGCCGCGCGAGGCCGACGAACCGCGCGGGCGTCAGGCCCTCGATCGTCTCGGCGTAGGCCTGCACCATCGAGCGACGCGCGATCTCGAGGTAGACCTCGTGCTTGTCCTCGAAGTACCGGTAGAACGTGCCGACCGAGACCCCGGCCTTCTGCGCGATCTCGGGAGTGCCCACGGCGTCGTAGCCGTGGCGCCCGAACAGGTCCGTGGCTGCCTCCAGCAGGGCGAGGTAACTGCGGCGCGACCGTTCTTGCCGGAAGTCCGGCTCCTTGGTCGCGCGCAGGATGGCCTCGGGGCTGCGGGCGGCTCGTGCCATGGGGGTGGATCCACTTAGCGCTTGACCCGCCGGCTTGGCGAGAACAAAATGAAGAAAGTTTCAGTTTTGGAGGGGGCTCCATGGTTGCTGCCGCTACGCCGCCGCACGCGGGACCGTCGATCGAGACGCTCGAGGCACTGCTCGACGTGACGTACACGTGGGGCTATCAGGACACGCGCGAGAAGCTGCGCGACCTCTACGACAAGGCCGTCCGCGCGCAGTGGATCGCGGACGACGTGCTGCCGTGGAAGACCGACGTCGACCTCGAGAGGCCGATGGGGCCCGAGAACCTGATGCCGCTGTTCGGCTCCGACATCTACAACAAGATGACGGAGAAGGAGCGCAAGGCGATCAACATCGAGACGTTCAGCTGGACGCTCTCGCAGTTCCTCCACGGCGAGCAGGGTGCGCTGCTGGCGACCGCGCAGCTCGTCGACACCGTGCAGGACCTCGACAGCAAGCTCTACGCGGCGAGTCAGGTCGTCGACGAGGCGCGCCACGTCGACGTCTACAACCGCTACGTCCACCAGAAGATCGGGTTCTCGTACCAGATCAACTCGCACCTCAAGACGCTGCTCGACATGATCCTGAAGGACAGCCGGTGGGACATGAAGTTCCTCGGCATGCAGATCATGGTCGAGGGCCTCGCGCTCGCGGCGTTCGGCATGATCCGCCAGAACACCCAGGAGCCGCTGCTCAAGGACCTCACGGCGTACGTGATGGGCGACGAGGCGCGCCACGTCGCGTTCGGCGTGCTGTCGCTGCGCGACTACTACCGTGACCAGCCGGAGAACGTCCGGCGCGAGCGCGAGGACTTCGTGTTCGAGGCCGCGCGCCTCATGCGCGACCGCTTCCTGTTCCAGGAGGTGTGGGAGAAGACCGGCCTGCCGACGAAGCAGTGCATGGAGATCGCGCTCCACAGCCAGGCGCAGCAGCTGTTCCGCCAGCTGCTGTTCGCGAAGATCGTGCCCGCGATCAAGAAGATGGATCTGCTCTCCGATCGCCAGCGCGAGCGGTTCAAGGACCTCGGCATCCTCCAGTTCGAGAACTGGGAGGATCCGCTGGCTGCGTTGTCGCAGTCCCCGTCGGGCGCGACCTCCGCTCGCCTCTGACGCTCGCGCGCGCTAGTGTGCCCGCACATGCGCGCTGTCTCGCTCGCCCTCGCCGCCGTCCTCGCGCTCTCCGCCTGCAAGAAGGCCGACGACGGCGCGACGCCCGGCTCGGGCGTCGCGTCCGCTCCGGCGACCGCGACACCGAAGGCCGATGGGCCGCGCGTGATCGCGATCGAGGCCGGCAAGGAGGGCTACGTGCCCGACAAGATCAAGGCCAAGCCGAACGAGAAGCTGAAGCTCGTGTTCACGCGGACCATCGACGCCGAGTGCCTCGCGCAGGTGAAGACGCCCGACGGCGTGGTGCACGAGCTGCCGATGAACACGCCGCTCGCGTTCGAGGTGACGATGCCCAAGGAGGGCAAGCTCACGTTCGCCTGCGGCATGGACATGTTCACCGGCGAGATCGTCGCCGACGCGAACTGACGGCGGCCGCGCGCTACGGCGTGGTCCAGCGCCTGTCGGCCGCGCGTGCGGCGCGGCAGCGCGTCACACGTGACGCGCCGTACTGCGACGCCGCGAGGAACACCACACCGACCGCGATCGCCGGCAGCGTGATCGCGTAGGTCTTCGTGCCGGTCGAGCCGTCGTCCTCCACGCGGCGGTCGTAGTACGCGACGCCGAGCCCGGCCGTGACGAGCGTCGCGCCGGCGACGAGGTCGGCGACCGGCATCACGCGCGAGCTCGTGCACTCGAGGTAGCGACCGGGGGTCGAGCGCGGGCCGGTCACCGTCGCGAACGAGCACGACGCGACCAGCGCCACCACCACCACGAGAGCCACCACCCTCATGGCGAGGATCTTACTTCACGCGGAAGCTGAGCGCGAAGCAGGCGGCCATCGCGGTGCCGTCCTTCTTGTACGGGGCGTACCGCCAGGACGTCAGCGCGGTGGCAAAGTCTGCCGCGGCGCGCTTGTCGGCGATCTTCGACAGCACGTCGGCCTTCGTGACCGCGCCCGTGGCGTCGATGCACAGCTTCGCGGCGATCACCGGAGGCAGGTCGACGTTCTTGTTCTTCGCGAGCTCCGGCACGCTGCCCGACAGCTTCTGGACCTGGGTCGGCAGCACGGTGACCGGGCCCGAGGGGACAGCGGCAGGTTTCGGCACACTCGCGGCCGGAGGCGCGGGCTTCGCGATCTGCGGCTCGGCGGGCTTCGCGACCGGCGGCTCGACCCTGGCCGGCTCGGGCGGCCTCGCGGGCTCGGGAGCCTTCGTGATCGCCGGCGCCGTCGCGGGCGGTGGCGTCGGGTTGGCCTTCGCGGGCTCGTCCCACGTCGGCGTGGTCAGCTCCTTCACCGGCGGTGGCGGTGGCGGTGGGGGTGCCGGAGCCTGCGCCTTCGCGGGCTCGCGGGCGGGCGGCGTCGCCGGCGTGACGGGGACCGGCGCGACCGGCTTGTTCGGCGCGATCTTGCGCTCCTCGCGCTCGCGCTTGCGCTCGGCATCCATCGAGGGCTCGAACTCGTAGTTCGCGCTCTCCTTCGCGACGAGCTCCTGCTGCCAGACCTCGACGCCGTTCTGGCGGATCGCGATGGTGTGCGGGCCGACCTTGATCGGCATCTTGATCGGCGTCTTGGCCGCGAGCACCTTGCCGTCGAGCACGGCCTCGAGGCCGGGCGGCTCGGTGCGCAGGATCAGCGTGGCCTCCGCGACGGTCTGCGCCGCGCCGAGCGGCTCGAGCACCACGCGCAGCGTCTGGGTCTCGGCCGCCGACAGCTCGATCGAGGTGAGCCACGACTTGTAGCCCTGCTTCTCGATCTGGATCTGGTGAACGCCCGCGGGCAGCTCGGTGACCCACGGCGAGCCGGAGTGCGCGAGCTTGCCCTCGATCGTGATGTCCGCGTCGGGTGGCTCGGTGTGGAACTTCACGGTTCCGACCGTGCGCGGCGCGACCGCGGGCTTCGGCTCCTCGTTGACCGCGGTGACCTCCTGTCCGCGCGTCATCACGAGCGTCAGCACCGTCGCGCCGGCGCCGGCCAGCACGATGCCCGCGACGAGGATCCACGTCTTCTTCCCCGGCTTGCCGCGCTCCGCGATCGACGGACCCAGTGGCGGCGGCGCGCTGGTCTTCGGGCGGAGGCGCTGCGAGGTCGGGCGCGGCTGCGCGCGGCCGATCGCACCCGGCGGGAGCTGCGTCCCCGACGGCGGGGTCGGTGGAGGCGGCAGTGGCACCGGCGTCGGCGGATGCGCGTCGGGCGGAGGAAGCGAGACCGGCGTCGCCGCGCGCGCGCCCGAGCCCAAGCCCGGCTTCGTGCGGACCTGCTTCGCTGGCGTGCCGAGCGGCAGCGCGACCGGTGGCGGGGGCGTGTCGCGCGGCGCGGGGGCCGCCAGCGGCGGGATGGTCACCGTCTTCGGACGCCGGGTGTCCGGCGGCACCGTGGGCGCCTTGAACCGGATCGTCGGTGTCCGCGGCGCCGGTGCCGACGCGGGCATCGGCGTGGTGTCCGAGGCCGACGGCAGATCGGGATGCGTCGACCCGGCCTCCATCACCGCCTGCGCCTCGACGCGATCGCTGATCCGGAACGGCGGGGGCGTGGTCTGCGGCGGCGGCGTGACACCTGGCTCGGTGTTGCTGCGCTTGCGCTGGCCCGAGGGCGGGCTCGAGCCGCGCGCGCTCGGCGAATCTCCGAGCTGGCCGAGCTCGACCACCGGCGGGAACGACAGGCCCGGACCCGGCTGCGACGGCAGCTCGCGCGAGCGCGACCGCGTGCCGTGCGACGGCGCCGGCGTCGGGATGTCGTCGTCGATCTCGACCGGGATGTCGTCGGCCTCGCGCTGCGCCTGGTGCTGCCCCGAGACCGCGCGGTGCTTCTCGCTGACATCCGGAATGTCGTCGAGCATGACCGGCCCGCTCGCGCTGTCGCCGTCCTCCTTGCCGCCGCCCCACGCGATCTCGACCGCGTCCTCCTCCTCGGCGAGCTCCGCCTGCGTCGCGGGCCGCGGCGTCTTGTGCCGCACCGGGCTCTTCACCTCGACGACGGCCGAGTCGTCTGCGGTGTTCTGCCCGAAACCGGTGGTCGGCTGCTCGAGCGAGAACGCCCAGTCGACCCACTGGGAGATGTCGCGATAGCCGGTCGCCAGGTTGTAGCGCCGGCGGAGCGCGACCAGCTCCTCGCGCACCTCGGCCGCGCTGCTGAACCGCTGATCCGGATCGCGGGCCAGCGCACGCAGCACGATCGCGTCGAGCTCCGGCGGGCACGCCTGGTTGAAGGTCGACGGCGGCATGATGTCGCCGCGCTGGACCTTCAGCAGCGTCTGGTACTCGTTCTTGCTCGCGAACAGCGGCCGCGCGGTGAGCAGCTCGTGCGCGATGACGCCGACGGCGAACAGGTCGCTGCGCGCGTCGAGGTCCTTGCCCGACAGCGCCTCGGGAGCCATGTACGCCAGCTTGCCCTTCACGCGGCCGGTCTGCGTGCGCAGCTGCGAGCTCTGCGCCTTCGCGATGCCGAAGTCGATGACCTTCACGTGCCCCGCGCTCGTCACGAGGACGTTCGACGGCGACACGTCGCGGTGCACCAGCATCAGCGGCTGGCCGGTGTCGTCGACCTTGTTGTGCGCGTAGTCGAGTGCTTCGCACAGCTGGAGCAGGAGCCCGACGGTCACGTGGATCGGCGGCGGCCCGGTGACCTTGCGCGCGTGGCGGAGGATGCGACGGATGTCCTTTCCGTCGATGTACTCCATCGAGATGAAGTACTCGGCGCCGACGCGCCCGAGCTCGAAGATCTGGACGATGTTGACGTGGTTCAGGAGCGAGGCGAGCTTGGCCTCGCGCACGAACGACTTGATGAAGCTCGCGTCCTCCGCGAGGTGCGGCAGGAGGCGCTTCAGCGCCACCATCCGCTCGAAGCCCTCGATGCCGCGCTCGAGCGCGCGGTGCACGGTCGCCATCCCGCCAATGCCGAGCCGCTCGTACACGAGGTACGGGCCGAACTCCTCCTCGGCAGGTTCGGGCTCGCCGGCCATTACCGCCGGAGGTTACACCTTTGTCGCGAGTTCGTCGGGGGTCTTCACGTCGAGCGTGAGGGCATGGATCGGCCCCTTCATCTCCTCGGCGAGAGCAGCCATCACAATCCGGTGCCGCTGGATCAGGGACTTGCCGGCGAACGCCGACGAGACGATGGTCGCCTGCCAGTGGTCCGACGTCCCAGTGAGGTCCTTCAGCTCGACGACAGCGTCGGGGATCGAGGCCCGGATCTTCGCGACGATCTCGTCTGCCTTCATCTGTCGCCTCGCGCGCCCCGCGTAAGATCGACCACGCCGAGCTCCTTGCCGACCGTGGCGAAGGCGCTCACCGCGCGGTCGACATCCTCGGTGGAGTGTGCGGCCGACAGCTGGACGCGGATCCGGGCCTGTCCGCGCGGCACGACCGGGAACGCGAACCCGATCACGTAAATGCCGTGGGTCAGCATACGTTGCGCCATCTCGACCGCGAGCTTCGCGTCGCCGAGCATCACGGGCGTGATCGGGTGGGTGCCCGGCCGGATCGACAGCCCGGCCGCGGTCATGCCCGCGCGGAACCGCTCGGTGTTCGCCTCGAGCTTGTCGCGCAGCGCCGTCGACTCGCTGATGAGGGCGATCGCCGCGAGCGAGCCCGCCACGATCGGCGGCGCGAGCGTGTTCGAGAACAGGTACGGGCGCGATCGGTTCCGGAGCAGATCCACGATCTCCTTCCTGCCCGACGTGAACCCGCCCGAGGCGCCGCCGAGCGCCTTGCCGAGCGTCGACGTGTACACGTCGACCCGGTCCATGCAGCCGCGCAGCTCGGCCGAGCCGCGGCCGGTCCGGCCGACAAAGCCGGTCGCGTGGCTGTCGTCCACCATCACGAGCGCGCCGTAGTTCTCCGCGAGGTCGCAGATCGCGTCGACGCGCGCGATGTCGCCGTCCATCGAGAACACGCCGTCGGTCGCGACGAGGCGCAGCCGCTTGCCCTGCGTCGCTTTCAGCTTCGCCTCGAGGTCGTTCAGGTCATCGTGCTCGTAGCGGTGGCGCTCGGCCTTGCACAGCCGGATGCCGTCGATGATCGACGCGTGGTTCAGCGCGTCGGAGATCACCGCGTCCTCCTCGCCGAGCAGCGTCTCGAACAGGCCGCCGTTCGCGTCGAAGCACGAGCCGTAGAGGATGGTGTCCTCGGTGCCGAGGAACGTCGAGATCGCGGCCTCGAGCTCCTTGTGCCGGTCCTGCGTGCCGCAGATGAACCGCACGCTCGACAGGCCATAGCCGCGGTCGTCGAGCGCGGCGCGCGCCGCCGCGATCACGCGCGGGTGGCTCGACAGCCCGAGGTAGTTGTTCGCGCAGAAGTTGATGACCTCCGCGCCGCCGACCCGGATGTGCGCGGCCTGCGGCGACGTGATCGTGCGCTCGTGCTTCCACAGGCCGGCGCTCTCGATCTCGGCGAGCGTCGACGCGAACACCTTCTTGGCGGCTTCGTACATGCCGCGGCAGTATGCCCTACAGGGGGCCGAGCTTGCCGTCGCCCATGCCCTTGCAGTACATCTCGGCCTTCTCCTTCGTCATCGGCGCGTAGACGAGCATCTGCTGGATGCGGATCTCGTTCGAGATGCAGCGCCCGAACGCACCCTCGGTGGGGCACTTGTCGACGACCGTGCCCTCGGCGGCGACGCAGTTCGTCTTCGAGTTCTCCGAGATCCCTGGGGCCGTGCCCGGCTGGCCGAAGTACTCGACGCACAGGTTGTTCTTCGCCCGCGTGTCGCACGCACCGGCGCGCGGCAGCTCGTCGCCATCGGCATTCGTCGCGCCGCTCGACGGGCCCTTGTCGGCCTTGTCGGTCTTGTCACCCTTGCCACAGGCGCCGAGCGCCACGACGAGCACCACGATCCGGAGCATGACCCCAGCGTACCAGGTCAGCCTGCGAGGAGCGTCGTCGCCACGCCGGATCCGGCGAGGAGCGCGGCGAGCACGAGGTACCAGGCGGATCCCCCGCGCTGCCCGTGCGGCGGCGGCAGCACGACGGTGGCGGGGCGAGGCGGTCCGGCGAACCGCGGCGCCGGCACCGGCGGTGCGAACCGCGGCGCCGGCACCGGCGGTGCGCGCCGCGTCGGCGCCGGCGACGCGAGCCGGTTCGGCGCCGGCCCGGGCGCGGCCGGCCTCCGCGCGCCCGCCTTCTCCAGCACCGTCACCGCGGTCTTCTTCGGCGGCCTGGCCAGCGCGCTCTGCTCGAGCTCGCCGAGCACCCGGATCACGCTCTTCTCGCTGCGCGGCTGCTGCGCGAACGCCCACTCGATCCAGTCGCGCAGCTCCTTGGCGCCGCACGCCGGGAGCGTGTGCGCGACGCCGGCGAGCGCGGTGCGCATCGCCTGTGCGCTCTGCCAGCGCTTGGCCGGGTCGCGCTGCACGGCGGTCAGCACGATGTCGTCGAGGTCGGTCGAGACCTTCGGCTCGTAGCGCGACGGTGGATAGATCGGCTTGTTGCGCACGTTCATCAGCGTCGCGATCTCGTTGTCGCCGAGCAGGAGGCGCTGGCCGGTGATCAGCTCGTACGCGATCACGCCGAGGCTGAACAGATCGACGCGGTGATCGAGGATACCGAAGGTGTATTCGGGCGCGACGTAGGCGAGCTTGCCCTTGATCATCCCGACCTGGGTCTGCTGCGACGTCTTCGACTTCGCGACGCCGAAGTCGATCAGCTTGACGACACCGCTCGAGGACACGATCACGTTCGCCGGCGCGACGTCGCGGTGGATGATCTGGCGGCGGTGCGCGTGGTCGAGCGCGTCGCACAGCTGGATCAGGATCGCGACGATGACCTGGAGCGGGATCGCGCCCGCCGCCGATGCCGACTGCGCCATGATCTGCTGCAGCGTCGCGCCGGGGATGTACTCCATCGCGATGTAGAGCGTGTCGCCGACGCGCCCGGAGTCGAACGTGCGCGCGATGTTCTCGTGCCGGAGCGTCCCGGCCAGCCGGCCCTCGTGCTCGAACGCGGCGGCGAACTGCGGGTCCGCCGCGAGCGATTCGAACATCCGCTTGAGCGCGACGGTCTGCTGCAGGCCGCGCGGCCCGGCCAGCTCGGCGCGGTGCACCGTGGCCATCCCGCCCTTGCCGAGCTGCTCGTAGACCAGGAACGGTCCGAACAGGTTCGTCAGCGGTCGCGGATGACGGCGGGCGACGGCGGCCATGCCTTCACCGTCGCTCCGCGGCCGAACTGCCGGCAACGTGATTGTTTTGCACAACCGTGCGGACCCCGCACACGCCGGCCTCGCACGCTCGGCCAACGATCTTCCGTCACTTCAGTGTGTCGACAGGACCGCGCCGAGCTCGAGCATCCTCCGCACGCGCGGGATGAGGTCGTCCGTCATGCCGTCGAGGTCATACTTGTGAGCCCACCCCCAGTCGTTACGCGCCGCCGAATCGTCGAGCGATTTCGGCCACGAGTCGAGGATCGCCTGGCGCCGCGGGTCGGGCGAGTAGGTGAACTTCGCGTCCGGAATCACGCGCTGCACGCTCGCCGCGATCTCGTCGGCGCGCGGCGAGAACGCCGCGATGTTGTAGATCGACCGCGTGAGCTTCGCGCGGTCGGCCATCGCGACCTCGAGCAGTGCGCGCACGCCGTCGGGCATGTACATGAGCGGGATGCGCGTGTCGGAGCGGGCGAACGCGTCGTAGCCGCCCTTGCGCACCGCATCGACGTACATGAACAGGGCGTAGTCGCTCGAGCCACCGCCCGGCATCGCCGCCGAGATCAGGCCGGGGAACCGCACGCCGCGGCAGTCGACGCCGTGCTTCTGCGTGTAGTACGCGCAGAGCAGCTCGCCGGCGACCTTCGTGACGCCGTACATCGTGGTCGGGTGGAGCGCGACGTCGTCGGGCGTGGGGTCGGGCAGCGGACCCGAGGGCGGCGGGCCGAACACCGCGATCGACGACGTGAACACCAGGCGCGAGACGCCGGTCTGGCGGCACGCCTCGAGCACGTTCCACGTGCCGGTCTGGTTGACGTCGTACGCGAGCTTCGGGTTCTTCTCGCCGCTGGCCGACAGGATCGCGGCGAGGTGGAACACGCACTCCGGCTTGTGCTCCTCGAACACCGCGAGCGTCGCGCCGGCGTCCGTGACGTCGAGGCGCCGCCACTTGCCGGCCTGCGCGTGCGCGTGGCTCGGCGGCCGCGGTGCGAGATCGGTCGAGACGACTTCGTGGCCGCGCGCCGCGAGCGCGCCGATCAGGTCGTGGCCGATCTGGCCACCGGCACCCGTCAGGAGGATCTTCATCGGCCGCGGACTATACGCTCGATCAGCGCGAGGCGTCGTTCGCGAACAACGTGCAGCCGTTCGTGTACGTCATCATGTTCCCGACCATCACGGGGTTCTCCGGCGGGCCCTCCTGGAGCACGCCGCCGCCCCAGTTGTACGGGGAGTCGGAGAACGCGAGGAACACGCACATCTCCTGATCGCCGACGCCCCAGCCCACGACCTTCGGCGTCGGGTTGTAGAACTCGCAGCTCATGCGGAGCTTGGTGTAGCCGGCCATCGAGAACGGCGGATCGATCGGACCGCCGAGCACGTCGCCGACCTTGTTCGCGGTGGTGAACACCGTCGCCGTCTCGCCGGTCGGCTTGATCGCGTCGATCGTCAGCTTCGTGCCGTGCTCGTGGTAGTGCGCGAGCGCGTAGTAGATGTTGAAGTCGGGCGAGCGGCCGAAGATCGCCTGGTGGCGCTCCGACAGGTCGCACTCGACGCTGAACCTCGAGGCCATCATCGCCGGCAGCGCGAGCGCCTGGTCCTCGAACGAGATGCCGGCCATCAGCGTCTTCACGTCGCTCTCGAGGATCGGCTGGATCGCGATCTTCGGCGTGACGGTCATCGGCGTGTCGCCGGGGTTCAGGAGGTGGATCTGCGTGAACAGCTTCGCGCGGGGCGGGATCTTGACCGCCATGCCCGCCGGGAACGCCTGCACCTCGTGCGGCGCCTGCGTCGACTGCGCGAACAGCACGCCGCCGAAGATCGCCGCGGTCGCCTCGTTGTAGTTGCGCGAGTCGCAGTCGAACGTGCCGTCCTCGCCGGCGAACGTCGACTGCGGCACCCAGAACCAGTTCGAGTGGTGAAAGCCCGGGCCGGTCGTCAGCTCGACGGAGTTGATGTAGAGGAAGTCGTCGTTGTGGAGCTAGATCTGCACGCAGTCCTTCGTCACCTCCTCGCCGGGCGCGAGGGTGTAGGGACCGAACGTGAAGGTCTGGAGCGCGGTCGGATCCGTGGACCCGGAATCGCCCGCGCATGCCGAGAGGACGAGCACCAGGACCGACGCGACCCTCATTCGCATGGCCGCGTTCATAACAAACCCGATTGGTCCAGCCAATCGCGGAGTTGGTCACATCATCGTGACACCCCGGGCCTCGAACCGGGGGCGGTAGTCCTTCTCGATACATCTCGCGAGGATGCGCGCGTAGTCGCGGGGCGGGGCGAGGCCCCACGACCGATCCGCGGCCGTCATCTCGCCGGTGTCGGCGGCCACCGCGTCGTTGCCGCCGCCGTACGTCATGTGGAGCTCGGCCATCATCGCCGGCAGCGCCTCGGCGAGGAGGCGGGGGATATCGTCGCCGAGCGGCGTGGACATCAGCCAGTCGAGCAGATCCCAGCCGAAGTCGCGGTGGCGGACCTCGTCGACGAGGATGCGATCGAGCGCCTCGCGCGCGACCGGCTCCGTGCAGTCGGCGCGGAGGTGGCTGAACAGCGGGACCGCGACGGTCTCGCCGAGGCAGAACACGCGCACCGCGATGCGGAGGATGTCGAGCTCCAGCAGCTCGGCGCGGCGGTCGAGCCCGAGCTGCTCGCGCTGGATCGCGGGCGGCTGCGTGCCGCCGGCGGCGACGTAGACCTCGTGGCTCATCCGCGAGTGCACGAGCTCGTCGCCGACGATCACGAGACCCGCCTCGATCAGATCGGGCGGTGCGCCGGCCTGGATCAGCCACAGGACGAGGTGCTGCGTGATCGCGGCGGACGTGTACTCGGCCGCGATCCGCGCGCGCCACTCCTCGCGCACGCGGTGCGACGCCGGCCCCGGCGCGGTCACCTCGGGCAAGCGACCTGCTGCGGCGGAGGCGGGTTGCACATGACGTTCGGCGGGCAGTTGATCGGCGGCCGCTCGATCATGCACGTCGCACTCCCGGCCGGGCGCAGGACGTTGATCGACGCGCCCTCGGCGATGTCGGCCATGCACGTGTACTCCGTCGGCCGCGGCGGGTTGCACGCCGCGTTCGGCGGGCACTCGACCTTCGTGTAGGCCAGGCACGTGCCGCCCTGGCGCGAGACCGTCCAGCGGCGCTCGCTCGTGTCGGTCTGCGCCGTGCCCTGCGTGCCCATCTGCGCGCGCTCGTCGGGGCGCGCCGGCAGGCCGCCGGAGCTCGCGGGTCCGGGCTGCGCCGGATCGCCGTGGCCCGGGTGCTGCGCCGTGCCCATCGGCCGCGACGGCGCCGGCCCGCTCTGCATCGTGCAGGCAGCGATGGTGACGACGAACGGGGTCGCGAAGGTCCGACGCAGGGTGCGCGCGCTCATGGCGCGGAACGTATCACCGGTCGAGCCAGCGGCGCATCAGGCGCGCTTCGCTGGTCACGATCTTGTCGGGCTCGTACTGCCGGATCGCCTGGAACGTCTCCGTCGTCGCCGAGAACATCCAGAACACGATGTCGACGTCCATCTGGATCAGGGCCTCCCACTGCGCGTCGTGGATCCACTGGTCGTGGATCTCGACCGCCGCCAGCGGCACGCCGGTGTACGCGCCGAGCGACTGCGTCTGCGGATCGAGCGGCGCGGGCACGCCGAAGATCGCCGCGAACTCGTACGGGATCGGCGTCAGCGCGGGTGCCGTCGCCATGACCTCCTTCAGGAGGAGCCCCTCGAACGAGCTGAACACCACGACGACGTCGCGGTTGTTGGTCGCCGCGCCGTCGGCGAGCACGCGGTAGAGGTCCCAGGCGCACCGCGCGTGCAGCGTGCGCTGCTCGGCGGTGTGGCGCGCCGTCTTCTCGACCGCGACGTGGGTCTTGAGCTCGAGCGACACCTCGAACGGGCCGCCGGTGAACGTCAGGTCGCC
>JAEUJX010000086.1 GCA_016794545.1 Myxococcales bacterium | reverse complement strand
TGCTGCTCGGCGGCGGCAAGAGCCAGCCGGCCGAGCGGCAGGTGCTCGCCCGGCTCGCGGAGGCGTTGCCGGCGGCGCGGCTCGTCATGTTCCCCGAGCTCGGGCACATGGGACCGATCACGCACGCGCGCGAGGTCAATGCAGCGATCGCGGCGCACGTGCGCGCGGCGTAGGCGCGCTCAGTTCCAGAGCTTGTTCGAGAAGTTCGCGTGCGCGAGCGCGATCAGCTCGGGATCCTGGTGGTACTCGGCGAGCGCGACCAGGAGCTCGCTGCACTCGCCCGCGACCAGCGCGTCGGACCACGGCGTGCTCGACTTGGTCGACCACATGAGCTCGAGGTTCGTGCGGATCTCGGCGCGCAGCGAGTCCGACAGCAGCTCTGGCGGCGCGCCGAACCCCACCACGCGGCGGAGCATGCCGCGGCGGAACGCCTCGGCCTCGTCGAGGCGGCCGGTCAGGAACGTGACCATGAGCGCGGCGACGAGCAGCACCAGGCCGGGGCCGAGCATCCACGCATACCGGTCCCAGGCGAACAGCGCGGGCGCCGCGAAGAACAGCACCGCAAACCAGCTGTAGACGCGCAGGTAGCCGAGCATCACCGACTTGCGCTGCAGCGGGATCGGGATGCGCTGCTCCGAGCCGTCGGCCGCGCGGATCACGTAGGCCGAGTGCTCGGGCCAGATCGGGAACACCATGCGATAGAAGCTGGTGACGATCTGCTCGTGCTCGAGCCGATCGATGACGCCGTAGTCATCGGTCTGGAGCCAGGTCTCGCCGTCGTTCGGCTGCACGACGAGAGGCTAGCACGGCCCGCCGGACGGGACCGGCCGGACGTCAGAGGGGCCCCGTAGAGTGGCGGCATGACGATGGACGTCGACCCGGGCGCATGGCATCGGGTCTCGCAAACCGCCCTCGAAGCGACCCGCGGCGACGAGCGCGCCGCGCTGGCGCTGCTTCAGGGTTGCTACCTCGAGATCGCGAGCCGCCTGGTCGTGGCGGAGCACGCCAGCGCCACCTGGCTCGAGGCGATCGCCACGTTCTGCCAGGTCGCCTCGGACCGGCTCGGCGACGAGGCCAGCTACTTCGTCGGCGCCACGCGCGCCGGCGAAACCGAGCGGCTCGGCAAGCTGCAGGGCACGCACGAGCAGGCCACGCGATTCGCCGACCAGCTGCGCGCGCGGTTCGAGACGTTCGAGCACACGCGCACGCCCGAGCCAACCGACCAGCACGAGCGCCTCGCCGTCCACGACCAGCTCTAGTACCCTCGCTCGCGATGTGGCGACGCACGGCGGTCATCGCGACGATCGTGCTCGCCGGCTGTTCCGGCCGCGAGCCCGCATCCGGTGCCCGGCCAGCACCGCCGACGACGCAACCGCCCGCGTCGCCACCGGCCGCATTGGCGCCGACCGCGACTGCGGACGTGTGGCCCGTGGCGTCGGCGCCGCGATCGTCGCGGGCACCGTGGCCCAAGGACGGCGGACGCTGGGCCGTCGATCTCCTTGGCCAGCCCGACATGACGCTGTACGACAACAAGCAGCTCGAGGTTCGCTCGCCGATCCCGAGCCGACGCATCGTCGACGTCGATGGGCTGACGTACTCGTTCGGCAGCACCATCGGTCAGAACCTGTACTTCGTCCGCGTCATCCTGCCCGGCGCCGGCGACAACCCCACGGCCGCGCGCGCCTGGTTCGGCGTACCGGAGGGCGAGCCGATTCCCGCCCGCAACGCCGACGAGCATCTCGAGATCACGTTCAACGGCGACGAGGTCGAGATCGAGCTCTGGCCGAACGAAGCGAGACCACCGGAGCTTGACCTGCGCGCCATACGCGGCGCGATCCAGGCGCTCGATGACGAGCTCCTCGCCGCGAAGACCGAGCACAAGATCCGGTTCTGGTGGGACTACTCGGATGAGAACCCGCGCGATCTCACGCTGAACCTCATCGCGTGGGACGGCTGCGCCGAGCACGGCGACGCATGGCTCGCCGGGTTCCGGACGGAATCTCCAACGAGTGCGCGACGGCGCGCGCTGAAGGCGATCGGCTTCCGGCGCGTCACCTGCAGCTGGACGAGGACGTTCAAGACCTATGAGTTCCCGTAGCAGATCAGGCGAACGCACCGAACACGGTGACCGGGCCCTTGCGCCAGAAGCACTCGGGCCGCTCGAAGCCGGCGTCGGCGAGCAGCGCGAGCTCGACGGAGAGCGGCTGGTAGGTGTCCTCGCGTGACCACTGCGCGAACAGCGCCTCGGCCTCGCCCGGGCCGATGCCGGCGTCGAACATGCCCGCGGTCCACGTGCGGAACACGCGATCGTGCTCGGGACCCGATGGGTGCACCGTCGCGTCCGCGCTGAGGAACACGCCACCGGGACGAAGCGACGATCGGAGGTGACGATACAGCGTGCGCTTCGCGTCGACCTCGGCCACGTGGTGGAGCGAGAGCGACGCGACGATCGCGTCGCAGGGCGGCAGCGGATCCTCGAACCGAGCACGGCGAAGCTCGAAGCGGGCCGCGTGCGGAGCGAGCCGCGCCTGCGCGACCTCGAGCATGTGCGGATCGATGTCGACGAGCAGCGCGCGGGCGCGCGGGATACCGTCGAGGATGGCCGCCGAGAGTGCGCCGGTGCCCGCGCCGAGATCCGCCACCAGCGGCGCCGAGAACGGAGCGCCAGGCGATGCAGCGCCGGGAGACGCAACGCCGAGCGCCCCAGCCCACGGAGACGACACGCCCGGCGCCGCAGCGCCCGGTGCCGCAGCGTCCATCGATCGGTGAGCTCCGTTCGGCAACACCTCGTCGAGGATCGAGACGACCTCGCGGAGCATCTCCTCGTAGCCCGGGATGAAGCGGCGGATCTGCCGGTCGTAGTCCGCGGCGGAGACGCCGAGGTGCGTGGCGACGCGGTGCTCGCCGCCGGCGGGGGCGTCGCTCATCGCTCGTGCCGCCCGCTGCCGTCGCCGTCGCCGTCGCCCGACGGTGCATCCGGCACCGCGTTCGGATCGGGCTCGCCCGGCACGCGGTACTCCTCGCCGAGCCACTTGCCGAGATCGACGAGGTGGCAGCGCTCGCTGCACAGCGGCCAGAACTTGTTCCCGTCCTTCACCGCGGTGTTCTTGCACAGCGGGCAGCGGCGCGTCGTCGCAGTCACGGGCTCACCGTGTCACGAGGTGGCTAGCTCGACGAGCCGGAGCCGCCGAGGCCGAGGGCCGCGCAGCGCGCGTCGAGGTAGGCGCGAGAGATCGCGAGATCCGCCGCGGCGCCATCGCGATCGCCGAGGTGACGGCCGAGCGCGGCGACCAGCGCGTCGGCCTCCGAGGTGGCGAGCGCGTCGCGCAGCGACTTCGCCGGCGGCGCGACCATGCCCGCGACGCGCGTGGAGACCATCGAGGCCGTGAGCTCGGGCGCGTCGCCCGCGAGCACGAGCATCCGCTCCATCTCGTTCTCGAGCTCGCGGATGTTGCCCGGCCAGCCATACGCGACGAGGCGCGCGAGCGCGGACTGCGAGAGCCGCGGCGGCGGCGAGCTGCCGCGCCAGTGCTTCTTCACGAAGTGCATCGCGAGCCGCGGGATGTCGGCGACGCGCTCGCGCAGCGGCGGCACCGTGATCTTGAGGACGTTGACGCGATAGAACAGATCCTCGCGGAACTGCTTGTGCTGGACCATCGCGGCGAGGTCCTTGTGCGACGCCGCGATGATGCGGACGTCGACCTTCACCGGCTTCGTGCCGCCGACCGGCGTGAACGTGCCCTCCTGGAGGACGCGCAGCAGCTTCACCTGAAGAGCGGCCGACATGTCGCCGATCTCGTCGAGGAAGAACGTGCCGCCGTCGGCGACCTGGAACAGTCCGGGCTGATCCTTCACCGCGCCGGTGAACGCGCCGCGCACGTGACCGAACAGCGCGGACTCGAGCAGGTTGTCGTTGAACGCGGAGCAGTTCTGCACCACGAACGGCTTCTTCGCGCGCGGGCCGTGATAGTGGATCGCGCGCGCGATCAGCTCCTTGCCGGTGCCGGACTCGCCGTGAACGAGGACGGTCGCCTCGCTCTTCACGACCTTGCCGAGCAGCTTCACGACCTCGCGCACGGCCGGCGCATCGCCCACGATCTCGTCGAACGGGTGCGAGAACGCGGTCGGCGGGATCTCGGTCGGCAGGGCGCGCTCGACGGCGGCAGCGGCCGAGGCGACGAGGTCCTTCACGCGCGCGATGTCGCCCTCGGGCACGCGCGGGGCCGCGGCGGTCAGCGCGCGCGCTTCGTCGGCCGAGACGGCGATCGTCCGGACCAGGCCCTGCTCCATCGCCGCGGCGTCGGAGCTGCCGCCGGACGCGAACACGAGGCCCGCGAGGCCCGCGATGTTGAACACCGGCGCCGCCACGATCAGCATGCCCGCGTGGCAGGTCTTCGCGACCGCGCCCCGCTCCCTGGACTTCGCGAGCTGCGTCGCGACGTCGGTCAGCTCCTTGGCGCAGGCAGCCGCGGCCATACCGCGCACGCTCTCGCACGCGGCGTGCGAGGTCCGATCATAGCCGCCGCCCTTGGCGTCGGTGAGTCCGAGCTCGAGGCCCCACCAGCGACGCAACAGGTCGCGCGCCATCGCGACCTCGGCGAGTCCATCGAAGGTCAGTGCCACCGCGCGCCACTATAGCTCAACCCGTCAACGCGACCATCGCGCGCCGCCGTCGAACGACGCGCGACCTTCGCGGACGAGCTTGTCGAGGTGGGCGCGGAGCGAACGTTCGGCGAGAGGCCACAGCACGCGTGGCGTGTCGCCGTAGGCGGTCGGGAGCATCGCGTCGAGCGTGGCCGGACGATCGGTGAGGGCGGCGAGCACGCGGTCCTCGCGCATCCGCCGGTGCGCGAGATACTCGCGAAGCTTGCCCGGGCCATCGGTGATCGGCGGCCCGTGCGCGGGGAGCAAGGTCGCGGCGGGACGCGCGAGCAGCTGCTCCAGCGAGGCGAGGTAGAGCGCCATGTCACCCTCGTCGGGATCGATGAGGATCGTTCCGAGCCCCGCGACCATGTCGCCGGCGATCGTGTGCCCGTCCTGCGCGAAGCACAGGTGACCCTCCGCGTGGCCGGGCGTGTGGATGCAGTGAAGCCCGTGGATCTGATCGCCACCCTCGAGCACCATCGTCACGTCCACGATCCCCGCGAGCCGGCGCGCGGTCGCGGCGTGCGCGGCGATCGGGATGCCCCAGCGCGACGCGAGCGCCGCGGCGCCGCCGATATGATCGCCGTGGTGGTGCGTCAGGAGGACCACGTCGATCGGGACGTCCGCGAGGAATGCGTCGAGCGCGGCCTGCTGGTCGGGAT
>JAEUJX010000237.1 GCA_016794545.1 Myxococcales bacterium | reverse complement strand
GGGCGCGGGGCAGTTCGCGCTGGCGTGCTGGGGCGCGATCGCCCGCGCCGCCCAGATCGCACGCTCCGACGACTGGATCCTCCAGCGCGCCGCCGAGATCGCCTGGGTCTCCCGCGTGCGCCCCCGACTGCCGGAGGGCTTCGCCGCGAAGCGCCCGCAGGCGCCGATGCTCCAGGCCGCGTTCTGCCTCGACGTGCGGTCCGAGGTGCTGCGCCGCGCGCTCGAGGCGCAGCACCCCGGCATCCAGACCCTCGGCGTCGCCGGCTTCTTCGGCATGCCGATCGAGTACGCCCAGCTCGCCGCCGACGACGCGCGCCCGCAGCTCCCCGGCCTGCTCGCGCCGAAGTACGTGGCCACCGACACCGGCGTGCCGCGCGGGCTCGAGGCGAGACGCCGCGCGCGGCTCGGCGCCAAGAGCGCGTGGAAGGCGTTCAAGTCGACCTCGCTGTCGAGCTTCGCGTTCGTCGACGCGATGGGCCTGTTCTTCGCCCGCAACCTCTACCTCGACGTGTTCCGCCGCACGCCGCACGCCCCGGAGCACCACGACCGTGCCGGGCTCACCGACGACGAAGACCGGGCGCGCGTGCCGCGGATCACCGGCCGCGCCGACGAGGCACCGCTCACCGCGCAGGAGCGCTGTCAGCTCGCGGAGGGTCTCCTGCGCGCCATGGGCCTCACGGCCGACTTCGCCCGCGTGGTCCTGCTCGTGGGTCACGGCTCCGAGTCGAACAACAACCCGCACGCGGCGGGCCTCGACTGCGGCGCGTGCTGCGGTCAGCCAGGCTCCGTCAACGCGCGCGCCGCCGCCGCGCTCCTGAACGATCCCGAGATCCGCACGCAGCTCGCCGCGCGCGGCATCGCGATCCCGGCGACCACCCTGTTCCTCGGCGGCCTGCACAACACCACGACCGACGAGATCACGCTGTACCCCGACGCCGCCGAGGTCAGCCTGGCCGAGCTGCAGGCGCTGCTCGACCGGGCGAGCGCCGCCACGCGCCGCGAGCGCGCGGCCCGGCTCGGCCTCGCCGACCTCACCGACGACAAGCTGCGCGCCGCCGTGATCAAGCGCGCGCGCAACTGGGCCGAGGTGCGTCCCGAGTGGGGCCTCGCGGGCAACGCCGGGTTCATCATCGCGCCGCGCGAGCGCACCCGGCACCTCGATCTCGAAGGCCGCGCGTTCCTTCACGACTACCGCGCCGACGACGACCCGGACCACGCCGTCCTCGAGGCGATCATGACGGGCCCGATGGTCGTCGCGCACTGGATCAACTTCCAGTACTACGCGTCGACCGTCGACAACGCGCGGTACGGCTCCGGCAACAAGGTGCTTCACAACATCGTCGGTGGCCACCTCGGCGTGTTCGAGGGCAACGGCGGCGATCTCCGGATCGGCCTGTCGCTGCAGTCGCTCCACGACGGCGAGCGCTGGGTCCACGCGCCACTGCGGCTCGCGGTGTTCATCGAGGCGCCGCGGCCGGCGATCGACGCCATCCTCGAGAAGCACGCCCACGTCCGCGCGCTCGTCGACAACGAGTGGCTGCACCTCCACCAGCTCGACGCGAGCGAGCGCGCGATCTACGCGCGGCGGCTCGAGGGCTGGCGAAGCGCCCCGACGACCTGACATCCGGCGTATGGTCGCCCCATGCTCAGGTGCGTCGGGGTGCTCGCGTTCGTGCTGTTCGGCTGTTCCAAGGGCTCGGGCGACAAGGCCGAGGGCTCCGCGGCTCCGCCCGCGGGCTCCGCGAAGCCGGCGGCCCCGGCGATCGATGCGGCGGCGGGCGAGCCGGAGGCCGCGACCGTCGTCGGGCCGACGCGCACGGCGAGCGGCACGCTCGAGGTGTCCGGCGCGATCACGGGCGCGTTCGAGTGGAAGAAGAAGGATCAGAAGAGCCCGATCACCTGCGTGTGGGACGCGGCGAAGGAGATCGGTGGCTTCCGGGTCGACCTCTCCGATGGCGCGGGCAAGCTGATCTCGGTCGGCATCGACGTTCCGCCGAGCGATGTCGGGCTGCCGCGGCTCGACGTCAGCTCGAAGGAGCTCGCCGCCCCGCTGAAGACGTCGCTCGGCTTCAACGTGTCGGGCGATGACACCGTGGTGATCAAGGTGAAGTTCACCGACACCAAGCTCGGCGACGAGAAGAAGCCGGACCTGACGATCAACGGCACGCTCGAGGTGAGCTGCCCCAGGAAGAAGTAGCCCCGGCCGAGCCCGCGCTCTGTAAGGCGTGTGTAAGCGCGGCACGCTCGGATGAACCCCACGCCGGCCGCGCGAGTCGTCGGGGGCATGCGCCACTGCACCACCCTCGCCGTCATCCTGTCCCTGTCCGCGTGCGAGCACGCGAGCCAGGCGACGCAACCGTCCACTCCCGATCCCACGCCGCCGCCGGCCGTGACCTCCGACCTGCCGTCGCGCGCACCCGCGCCGGCGATCAGCGCACGGCCCGAGGCGGCGCCCGCCCCCGAGGCGAGGACGCCGCTGCCGAAGGTCCCGTGCCGCGCGCGCGTGTGCCCGGAGTGGAAGACGGAGCCGAAGCTCGTCGCCGATCCGCGCCCGCCGGTGATCGAGCTGGCTCCGCAGCCGACCGAGGACCGGCGCTTCGGCATCTCGCGCGCGGGCACCTCGTGGCGCGGCGAGCGACCCAGGATCCGGATCCAGCAGAAGCCTGCGGATCGGGCGCAGGCGGGCAAGTGATCGAGCTCGCGCCATCGTCCGTCAGGCTGTTCCGGAGGTTCGTCGACGATCTGCACACCACGTCGCCGCGCCGCCTCCCCGCGCGCCCGGATCTTTCGGCGTTCGCCGACGACGACGTCGAGGCCGCCCGGCTGTCGTGGGCGAGCCGCATCGTCGACGAGTATCGCTCGGTCGCGGTGTTCGCGGAGCTGCTCCACCTCCTGACCGACCTCGAGGCTCCGTTCTCCGTGCTGTGCACGGTCCATCGCCTGATCGGCGACGAGCTGCGCCACACGCAGCTCACGGCCACCGTCGTCGAGTGGCTGGGCGGCTCCGCCGATCTCGCGATCGACCTCAGCGAGGTCAGCCTGCCGCCGCGGCCGGCCGGCGAATCCGCGCCCGCGCGGGCGGTCCAGATCATCGCGCGCGAGCTCGTCATCGTCGAACAGGAGTCGATCTACGCGCTCGCCGCGTATCGCGACGCGACGACCGAGCCGTCGATCCGCGCGGTGCTCGATCTGGTGCTCCTCGACGAGGTCCGCCACGCCGCGGCCGGGCGCGGGATCCTCGAGGAGCTGCGCCGCGGTCCGCACGGTGCCGCGGTCGCGGCCGAGCTCGCTCGACTCGACCGTCAGCTCGCCATCGATCGCGATCACCTGCGCTCGGTCTACCGCGCCTCGGCCCACGGCGGCCCCGGCCGCGCGCTCGGGGCCGTGCTCGAGCTCCGCGATCTCGAGCGCATCTGGGCCCGCGCGAGCTGACCGCCTCGACGCACGGCTCGACACGAGACGTGCCAAGCTGCGCGGATGCGCGTCGCCGCCTTCGACCACGTTCACATCTACGCCGCGGATCCGGCCTCGACGCTCGCGTTCTACCGGCGCCATTTCGGCGCGGAGCACCTCGGCGATCTCCCGAACGCGCAGGGCGGCGTCAATCAGTTCCTCCTGATCGGCGGCCAGCTGGTCGTCGTCGGCGCGTTCCCGCCCGGGCTCGCGCCGGCAGCGCCGCCACCGGTCGGCGACGGCGCGCACGCGGCGGGGTTCGGCATCGCGCACGTCGGGATCAACGTCGACGACGTGGATGCCGCGGTCCGCGAGCTCGAGGCGGCCGGCGTGCCGGTGCTCTCCCCCGTCCGCGGCGGCGGCCTCGTCCGCTACGCGTACATCCAGGCGCCGGACGGCGTGATCATCGAGCTCACCGCGTACCAGGTGAAGGGCGCGTTGCGCGCGGCGCTACCGCTGCTCGCCGCGTACAACCGGCTCGTCCACGCGGCGCGGCGCGCCCTCGTCAAGGCGGGGCTGCCTGCCGGTTCGCGGCAGCGCTGACGCCAGACGGTTCCGTGCGGCGCGGCCTCAGCGGCCCGCGACGCGGCGCCAGAGGTCGGCGAGTGCGGCCCGAAACCCGTCGGTGCTGCCGATCACGACGACGTTCGGCGTCAGGGCGCGGATCGCCTCGCCGTCGGCCGACAGCGGGCTCTTGTAGACGAGCGCGTAGATCTCGACGCTGGTCGACTGCTTCAGCGCCTCGAGCGACGCCCGCGCCGTGTCGAGGTTCGTGTCGTTCCCGTCGCCGATCACGACGAGCACCTTGCGCGGTGCCGCGGCCTTCGCCAGCTCGGAGAGGCCGAGCTGCACACCTTGCACCAGATCGAGGCCGATCCGGGCTCGGTAGTCGATCTGCGTGCCGAGCGCGTCGGGCGTCAGCGCCTCGATCGGCCCGAGCGGCGCGCGGATCGCTGCGCCGGCGGAATAGCTGATGACCACGGCCTGCGAGCCCGCGGGCAGAGCCCGCGCGGGCGGCTCCGCCGCGAGTGCGGCGCGCAGGCCCTTCAGCGCGCCGGTGTACTGGGTCTCCGGCTCCGACTCGTGGTCCTCGTTACCGATCCAGATCTCCTGGCCGTTGAACACGATCGCGAGGGCGATCGCCGCGGTCGCGGCCGGCTGGTCGGGCGCCGGGTTCTCGGCCGACACCGCGGTCGACGACGACGTCGTCGTCGACTTCGACGGACCGGAGCAGGCGATCACCAGGGCCGTGGCGGCGAGGACGAAGGCAGTGCGCATGCGCCGCTTGTATCGCGGCGTACCTGCGTGGACAACGCCGTGACGCTGGTCTTCCCGCCTGCACGCGCTAAGAGTCCTCGACGCAAACCCGGACGAGGCGCGTCGTACCCGGTCAAGACAAGACGACGCGAGGAAGGAAACCTCGCATGTCGTGGCTACTCGTCGTCCTCTCCGGCCTGGTCGAGACCGCCTGGGCCATCGGCCTCACGTACTCGAAGGGGTTCACGCGCCCGCTGCCGACGGTGCTCACGCTCACCGGGATGGTGGTCAGCGTGCTGCTGCTCGGCATCGCGGCGCGCACGCTGCCGATCGGGACCGCATACGCGGTGTGGGTCGGGATCGGCGCGGTCGGCACCGCGGTGCTCGGCATGATCGTGCTCGGCGAGCCCGCGAACGCCCAGCGCGTGCTGAGCCTCGCGCTGATCCTCGCCGGTATCATCGGGCTCAAGCTCGCCGGGTAGCCGCATCAGCGAAGCTCGCACCTCGCTAACACCCGATGACGCGACGATCGGCGGGGGACATCCGCTCGCGTGAGGCGCCGAGCCCCAGCGCGCGCACGTGATTGTCGGCGGTTGCCGCCGCGCACGGCGGCGTGGGCCTTGCAGCCCTCATCGCGATGCTTCACCGGACGATCGTCGCGATCGCGTTGATCAGCGCGAGTGTGCGGCTCGCGCACGCCGACACGCGCGCCACGGTACGGCTCGGCATGTTGCCGCTCGAGCTCGAGGCATCCGCGGAGACGCCGCTGTTCGGATCGAGCGTGGATCGGATGATCGATCGGTACAACGACGCGGCCGCCGCGTACGACCGCGTGAGCGGCGCCACGACGGCGCGGATCGACACCGGAGACGTCGGCGTCAGCGAGACGCTCGTGATCGTCGCGCCGGGACTCGAGCTCGGCGCCGGCGGCACGTACTACTTCCGCGTCGAGCTGCCGCTCGGCTACGCGGACAACCTGACGTCCGTGGGCATCGGCCTCTATCCGATCAACCTGCAGGTCTCCGTGCGCAAGAACGCCGCGCTCTACCTGTCGCTGGGCGGCAGCGCGAGCTGGCTCGACCGTCCCGGCGAAGGCGACCTCGGCGCGCTCGTCACGGCGCGCGCGGCCGGCGGCCTTCGCGTCGCGCGGCACGTCATGTTCGAGGTCGGGTACAACGCGTACGTCCTCGGCGGCAGCTACAACGACGAGCGCCTCGACGCCATGATGGACACGATGCAGCTCGGCGAGCCACGGCAGGTCGTGTCCGCGGGCGAGGCGCGCGGCATCGTCGACGCCTCGCTCGGCGTCGCGTTCTGATCGCGCGGCACCGAGCCGCGGTAGGGTTCCCGAGGTGACGGACGCCCTCTTGTTCGGCGCGAGCTCGATGCTCGGGTGGTCGCTGTTTCGCGCGCGGCCCGAGGTCGCCGCGTACTGCAACAGCGCGACCCGGCGCCCGCCTCCCGGCCTCGCCGGCGGCATCGATCTCGATGACGAGGCCGCGGTCGCCGAGCTGTTCGCGCGCGTGCGCCCTGCCCTGATTGTCCAGTGCGCAGGCGTCTGCGACGTCGAGAGCTGCGAGCTCTCGCCCGACTTCGCCTGGACGGTCAACGTCGAGGCGATGCGCATCCTGATCGCGCACGCGCCGCCCGAGGCGCGCCTCGTCTACTGCTCGAGCGATCACGTGTTCTCCGGGGACACCGGCCCGTACGACGAGCGCTCGCCGACCGATCCGGTGTCCGTCTACGGCCAGACGCGCGTTGCCGCTGAGCAGCTCGTCCTCGCGCGCCCGAACACGGTCGTCGTGCGCAGCGGTCCATGGATCGGTCCGTCGGCCAGCGGGCGCAACGGGCACCTCGACTGGCTACGCTATCGGCACCGGCGCGGTCTGCCGATGACCGTCGTGGCCGACGAGGCGCGCTCGGTCGTGTGGGCGGAGGACGCCGCGCGTCGGGTCTGGGACCTCGCTGCCTCGCCGATCACCGGCATCCGGCACCTGGTGGCCGCGCGCACCGTGCCGCGCCCCGAGCTCGCGCGCTACCTCGACGCGCGGTTCGCGATCGGCGCGAAGGTCGACGTCCAACGCCGGCGCGACAAGCGCGCGCCGCATCCGGGCGTCATCGAGCTCCAGACGCTTCATCGCGATCCGTTCGCGGCGCCGCTCCCGCCCGTCGTGATCTGAGTCAACGCACGCCGGCCGCCGCGGCGACGCATCCGATCATCGCCACGCGCGTGCGTGAGCTCAGTGCCCGCGCTTCTTCTCGCGCAGCATGAACAAGTACAGGCTCTCGACCTTCGCGCGCGCCCACGGCGTCCTGCGGAGAAACTTCAGGCTCGACGCCACACTCGGGTTGTCCGTGAAGCAGCGGATCCGGACCTGTTCGCCCATCTCGGGCCACCCGAAGTGCGCGACCAGCTCGTTCAGGATCTGTTCGAGCGTGATTCCGTGCAGCGGGTTGCGTGGCTGCTCGCTGCTCATGCCGGCTTCGTGGCGAGCCAGACGTAGTGCTCGGGCGATCCGACGCCGACGGTCGACTGCACGAGCTCGACGGTGCTGCCGAGAGCCTCGAGCGCCCGGGTGAACGCATCCGAGGCGAACGACGACCACACCGCGAGCACGCCGCCCGGCCGCAAGGCGCGGTTGGCCCGCACGAGCCCGGCTCGCTGGTAGAGCTGCTCGTTGCGCGGATGCGTGACCGCGCTCGGGCCGTTGTCGACGTCGAGCGCGATCGCGTCGTACGTGTTCGGGCTGCGGGCGAGGACCGCCGCGACGTCCTCGATGAACAGCGTCACCCGCGCGTCGTCCAGCGGACGCCCTGCATAGACGCCGCAGTCTTCACGGTTCCACCGCACGACGGCCGGCACGAGCTCGGCGACGTCGACCCGTGCGCCGGGCCCCAGGCCATCGAGCGCAGCGCGCAGCGTGAACCCGAGGCCGAGCCCACCGATCAGGATCCGCGGCGTCGCGACGGCCCGGACGGCATCTGCGATCAGGCGCCCGAGCTCGTCCTCGGACTCGTGGACGTCGCTCGACATCAGCGTGCGCGGGCCGACGCGGATGCAGACGTACTCGCCCTCGCGCTCGAGCACCATGTCGGAGCCTTCGAGATCGGCCGCTTCGTACGTTGTCTTCATCGGGTGCCGGGCTCCGAGCCGGTCGGCGACGCTATCACCAAAGCGCCCTGTCGCGCAGATCAGCGAGCGCTCCGAGCTCGTGGCGTCATCGCTCCGGGAGCTGGCCCCGTGCCTACGTGCCGAGAAGGCCCGCCTTCAGAACCTTCTGGAGAAGTCGACGTCGCCCGTGAAGGGACCGTCGCGAGTCCGCGTCGATCTACAGTTGATGGCGTGGGCTGAGTCCACGCCGTATGCCTTATCGCGAATCGACTACGACTCCTTCGATCGATCCAGCAACACCAATCACCTGCAGGCCGAGGCGTCCGGACCTGCCGACAGTCGTGCTCGAACCAGGAGTCTGCCACCTGGTCGTGTCGATGGGCGGCTGGGGCAGCAGTCTCGTCGAGCAGCTCGCGGTCGGAGACCAGACCAACTGGGAGGCAAGCACCGCGACGGGCCCGCTGTCGCGGCGCGCGGTGGCCGAATATCGAGCGTGGTTCTCGATCACGCGATGGGATCAGCTTCGCTTGTGGCTCGCGAAGCGCTTCCCGCACACGCGGCGCATCCTGCGCGCGTTGCGGACCCGCAAGCGCGTGTGCGCGCTCTATCAACCGTTGGTCGCGGTGCCCGCGGCGGATCGCGACCGCATCCGGGACGGTATCCGTCAGGCCGTGGCGCGGGGCACCATCGTGGTGATCTACGCCGACTGGCGCGAGCTCGTCGAGGTCGCCGACGTGTGCCACGCCCTACCGACGAGCGCCCCCTATCGCCGGGGCACCGTCGACGAGATGTTCCGGCCCGACGTCGATGGGCCGCCTGCGCTCGACGCAACGTACAACAGCGTCCACGGGAAGACGGTCGTGCGCTTCGGTGACGTCAGCTATACGTTCCCGGAGCGATGGACGACGCTTCACGGCACGAAGATCGGGCCGAACGGCCGCGAGGGATTCACCGAGAAGCAGCTCCTGGTCTCGTTTCACGTCCCCGCGCGCGCCGTCACTGTCGATCCGGACGTCGCGCGCGAGGGGTACGCGGTCATGACCGGTACGGTGCACGGCTGCTACCGCATCGGTGCGCATCTGCGACTGCACATCCAAACCGCGGAGACCTGGTTCTTTCAGGCCGACGTCGCGCCGAACCGCCAGGTCGCCGTCGGCGACACCATCACGTTCGGCTTCGACACCAAGCACATCCGCACGTAGGCTTCCGAACGTCTGAATGCGTCACCACCAGCGCGACCACACCGCTGACGCAGGGGAAGACACCCTCGCCTGGGCGCTCCCCCTCAGATCCAGACTCCGAAAAGAGTCGGACCCGACTACCTGGTAGAAGTAGTCGGGTCCTTAGAGTTAACGGCTCCGGCCGAAGTCGGCGCCGTTGTTCGTAGCGGGGGCCGGCCTGTCCCGTCGGCAAAGACTATCCCGCATAACTTCGTGTTTCGCATCCGCCGCGCGGCGTAGGTCAGCGTTTCTCGACGGCGCGCGCGGAGTTGAAGTTACGCGAAGAGATCGTGCGCGCTCGCCCTCGGTATGGCCGATCTTTGGTACCGGACGACGCTCGCGCTGATTTCTCCATTTCTTTCTTCCGGACCATCTACCGCCAACAGAAGGGCGCGCTGCTTGACTCGACGGCGGACTCCCTACCGCCGGTCAGTGCGCGGAACGATCGAGAGCGCGAGCCGCGCATCGCTGATCCGATTGAGGCTCTCGACCAGCTCCTCGTAG
>JAEUJX010000051.1 GCA_016794545.1 Myxococcales bacterium | reverse complement strand
TACGAGGCGACTCGCTTGCTCACGCACAAGGCGGCGTGGCAGGTCGACAAGGGCGACCTCTCCGCGATCACGAGCGCGTACGCGAAGGCCTACGGCGCCGACGCCGCGATGCGCGCGTCGACCGACGCGGTGCAGATCTTCGGCGGCTACGGCTACACGAAGGAGTACCCGGTCGAGAAGCTGATGCGCGACGCCAAGCTCCTCCAGATCTACGAGGGGACGTCGCAGATCCAGCGCGTCGTGATCGCCCGCAACGTGCTCGGCGGGAAGTGAGCACGCTCGCGCCGCCCGACGCGCCGTTCCCGGGTCATCGGTAGTACGCTTGGCTCGATGAAGGGTGGAGTCGCGGTCCTGGTGGGAGTCGGGGCGCTCGCGCTCGGCGCGTGCGGAGATGATGCTGGCGGTCCGGTGGCGACGTTCGACGTCCCCGCCTCGGGCGCGATCGCGTGGGGCAAGGCCCCGTTCCCGAGCGACGTGTTCCTCGGCCCGGGCGGCACGGTCGAGCTGGCATCCCTGCCGAGCGACGCCCCGGTGTGGCAGCCGGTGCTGGCGGACCTCCAGCAGAAGCGGGGCTTCTGCGGGACGTGCCCGGTGTACTTCCCGATCGAGGGCGAGATCGATCCGGCGACCCTCGCCGGGGGCGTCGTGATGGTCGACGCGAGCGGCACGCCGATCGAGGTCGACGCGCGGTGGGACGCGGAGGGCCACGTGATCGCGGTGCAGCCGCTCCGCGGCATCGTGCTCGATCCGGGCACGCGGTACACGGCGGCACTCACCACGGCGGTGCGATCTCCGGACGGCGCCGCGCTGCGCGCCGGCACGAGCTTCACGTCGGCGCGCGCGAAGGCGGTGAACGATCCGGCGCTCGCGACGCTCGGCGACGCGGGCACGGACGCGGTCGCGATCGCCGCGTTCACCGTCGAGGATCCGACGCTGCTCGCGAAGGAGCTCGCGGCGAAGGTCACCGCCTACGTGGGAGCGCACGGCGCGCCGGCGGTCACGGTCGAGCGGGTGTGGAGGGCGTCCGATGGGTCGCTCGACGCGCTGATGGGCAAGCCCGCGCAGGACCGGCCCGGCAACGACGTGCCGTCGCTCGCCGGGGAGGTCGGCACCACCGCGATCGCGCACGGCTCGATCGCGATCCTCGTGAAGGGGCACTTCCGGTCGCTGCGCGCCATCACCGGCACCGGCACCGAGCTCGGCACGCTGAAGGCCGAGCTCTCGCCGGGGGACGACGTGCCGTTCCTGCTCGCGGTCCCCGCCGGCGCGGACGTCACGAAGCTGCCGGTGCTCGTGTTCCACCACGGCCTCACCGGGACGCTGCCGAACGCGCTCGCGCTCGCCGACGCCGCGGCGAAGGCGGGCGTCGCGTTCCTCACCCTCGAGACGTTCCAGCACGGCGAGCGCTCGGTCGGCGCCGTCGACTCGTTGCACACGATCCGCACCGATCCGGGCACGCTCGGTCCCGACGGCCTGTTCGAGCAGACCGCGCTCACCGTGGCGAGCCGCTCGCTCGCGGTGCTCGGCCCGCCGCCGGCGGAGCAGGGCAGCCCGCGGTACGTCCTGGGCACGCTCGCGCAGATGGTCACCGACCTGCACGCGCTGCTCGCCACGGTCGAGCGCGGGAACCTCGCGCCGATCGCCGGTGCCGATGCGTCGCTCGCGGGGCTCGCGTTCGATCCGGGCAAGGTCTACTTCATGGGCCTGTCGCTCGGCACGGTGATCGGTCACGCCACGCTCGTCGGTGACACGCTCGTGAAGGCCGCGATCTTCAACGTGCCACCGTCCGGGCTCGTGTCGGTCCTGTGCGAGAACGAGACGTTCCGCACCCAGGTCGAGCTCCTGGTCCTCGACGCGCTCGAGATCCAGAACCGCACGTACGAGCCCGACTTCCCGCTCGCGATGCACCCGCTGATGGGCTTCTATCAGTGGGAGACGCACGGCCTCGAGCCGACGGCGATGGTGCGCGCGGTGGTCGCGAAGCCGGGCCGCGATCTGCTGTGGCAGATCGCCGGTCTCGACGAGCTGGCGGGCGTCCCCGCCGGCAATCACCTGGTCGCGGTCGCCAAGGTGCCCGCGCTCGGCAGCTACCCGCACGCGAAGGTCGTCGCGGGGACCGCCCCGCTGGCCGGCCGCGGAGCGGCGGTGTTCCCGCAGGCGGATCACTACATGGCGCTCACGAACGCGGGGAGCTCGAAGAACGTCCACCCCGCGCTGCCGCCGTTCCAGGCTCGCCCGACGCCGCTCCTGTTCGAGAATCCGATCGCGAGCGTGCAGGCGCAGATCACGCACTTCCTGTCGTCCAAGCGCACGACCGGCACCGCCGAGATCCAGGCGCCGTAGCGCGCTGCGCCGGTGTACGATCGAAGGATGCCGACCTGCAAAGGCTGCAACGACGACGTGGACAAGCTGGTCTCGGTCAAGGTTGGGGGCAAGGTGAAGAAGCTGTGCGAGGACTGCGCCGACCGCGCCCGCGAGGAGGGCGAGATCGCCGAGGCCAGCGAGGGCGTGATCCAGGGGATGATGGGCTACAAAGGCCGGCGCTGAGCGACTGTCATAGGCACCTGGCAGGCTGCGCAGGTGCTGCCCGACCTGCTCGAGTCTGACACTCCCGCGCCCTCCGCCGGTTCGGCGCCCGCGTTCGCTCCGCAGATCGCGAGTGGTTCCGGTCCCACGCGCGAGCGCGCGGCCGCACCGGAGGTGTTCGGCAACATCTTCATCGGCATCGCCGGGATGATCGGCGCCGGCAAGAGCACGCTCGCGAAGGCGCTCGGCGACCACCTCGGCATCGACACGTACTACGAGCCGGTCGCCGACAACGAGTACCTCGCGGACTTCTACCGCGACACCGCGAAGTACAGCTTCGCGATGCAGGTGTACCTGTTGAACCGCCGGTTCCAGCAGCACCAGGAGATCATCTGGCGCAACAAGAGCGCGGTGCAGGACCGCACGATCTACGAGGACTCGATCTTCGCCAAGATGCTCGCGAAGACCGGCCTGATGGACGAGCGCGACTACAAGACGTACGTCCAGCTGTTCCGCAACATGAGCAACTTCATGTGCAAGCCGAGCGTGATCGTGTTCCTCGACGTGTCGCCCGAGGCGAGCGCCGAGCGGATCCGCCTGCGCAGCCGCGGCGTCGAGTCCAAGATCGAGCTCGGCTACCTGCGGGCGCTGCACGAGGGCTACGAGGAGTTCATCGAGAGCATCTCGAAGGTCATCCCGGTGATCCGGATCGATTACGAGAAGTTCGCCACGGCCGAGCAGATGGCCGAGGTCATCAAGCGCGAGTACCTCGACGCGTCGTTCCTCCGCCGCGTCACGACGTGGGACCCGACGCGGTAGACTGGCCGGGTGAAGCGGTGGCCGCAGGTCCGGGCGGGGTTGATCGCGCTCGTGCTGGCGGTCGGCCTCGTCGACGGCTGCCCGCTGCCCGTGCCGCCGTACGACTCGGAGCTCCAGCGCGAGGTCGTGGAGGCGGTGCGCCCCGTCCAGCACGTCGTGCTGACGCCGTTCCGCTGGATCTCGCGGGTGTTCCACGTCACCCAGCGCTGGGCGCTGTTCCAGGTCGCGCGGCGCGAGACGTTCCGGCTCGAGGTCGCCGGGCGCCGCGGCGATACGTGGGAGCTCCTGTTTCGCGCGGGCGACGGCGACCACGACACCTACCGCGGCCTGTTGCTCGACGCGCGCGTGCGCGGCGCGTGGTACCCCGCCGACCGCGCGGCGCACCAGTTCGGCCCGTTCTCCGACTGGTTCCTCGCGAAGGTCCTCGCCGATCACCCCGAGTACGCGGCCGCACGCCTGCAGTTCGAGCGCGTGGTGCTCGAGCCCGCCGAAGGTACGGTCCGCGGCACCGGCGCGTTCGTGATGCGGATGGAGAAGGTGCGATGAAGCGCGCGTGGGACGCCTGGGTCTCGCTGTGGGATCGGACCGAGTCGCCGGTCGCGCTCGCCCTCGTGCGGATCTTCGTCGGCGTCGCGCTGCTCGCCGACCTGCTCCGCATCGCGGTGCTCGGGATCGTCGGTGCGCTGTACTCCGCCGCGCCCGACGGCTACGCGATGCCCGCCACGGACCTGGCGCGCGCGCTCGTCGAGCACGGCCTCGGGCCGGCGATCTGGGTGGTCGCGGTGATCGCGGCCGCGGGGGTCGCGCTCGGCGTCGCGACGCGCATCTCGTGCGTCGCGCTGCTGCTCGCGACCGCGCAGCTCGCGCACATCGCCCCGGACTCCGATCGCGGCATCCACGTGGCGTTCCGCATCGTGCTCGCGATCCTCGCGCTGTCCCAGAGCCACGCGCGGTGGTCGATCGACGCCTGGCTGTGGGCCCGGCTCGGCCGCCCGTTCCCCGCGCTCGTGCCCGCGTGGCCGCGGTACCTGCTGCTGCTCCAGCTCCTGTGGATCTACTTCTCCGCCGGGATCCAGAAGGCCGGCGCGGAGTGGGGCCCCTGGGGAGGCTTCCTCGCGGTCGCGAACACGGCCACGGATCCCAACTACGCCCGGTTCGATCCGGCGTGGCTCGAGATGTTCCTGCCCCTGACGCGGGTCGCGACCGCCGCGACCCTGCTGTTCGAGGTCACGGCGCCGCTCTACCTCGTCTGGCTCTACTGCGCCGAGACCGCGGATCGCCCGGGCCGGGCGCGCGCGTGGATCAACAAGCTGCGCCTGCGCTGGATCTGGATCGGGCTCGGCGTCGCGTTCCACCTCGGGCTCGCGGTCACCGTCTCGCTCGGCGTGTTCCCGTGGGGGATGCTCGCGCTCTATCCGGTGCTGCTCCGCGCGAGATAGCGGGCAGACCCGCGCAGCTCGCGCGGTCTGGCCCCGTCGCTACTTGCAGTAGCGGATGTCGAGGTGGTCCGCGTGCGTCGCGCCGTCGGACGTCGTCCACCGGACGATCACGCGGTCGCGCCCGACGTCGCGGTTGCCGGCGTGCGTGCAGTCGGCGTCGGTGACCACGAAGGCGGTGCCGGCGGCGAGCTCGGCCGCGCGCCACGTCGCGCCGGTGACCGAGAGGATCGCGGTGGGCTGGCCGCCCCGCGCGGCGAACGCGTCCGCGATCGGGTTCGTCGTCGAGCCGAGCTTCGGCCGGACGTCGTAGGGCAGGTCGTCGTCGTCGCCGTCGTCGTCCTCCCCCGGGTGCTCGTCGCAGTCATCGCTGTCGTCGATGCCGTCGTCGTCGTCGTCGTCGTCGTCGTGGTCGCTGTCGGCGTCATCATCGGAGCTGCCGCTGCCGCTGCCGGTGAACGTCGGGTGGTCGTCGCCGACG
>JAEUJX010000035.1 GCA_016794545.1 Myxococcales bacterium | reverse complement strand
GGAGGTCGCGCAGGATCGCGGTGCGTGGGACACCGAGCCGCGCGCGTTCGCGTACGACCTGACGCTCGCGCTCGCGAGCCCGCAGGACCTGTTCGCGAAGGCGCTCGGCGAGCCGGGCCGGTTCTCGGGCTGCGTGCCGCGGCCGGGCGCGATCCCGCGCGAGGCCACGGTGCGCGGCACGAGCACGCGGGAGGGGCTGACGGTGACCGTGCAGACGACGCCGCGCAACGAGGAGGTCGAGGCGTGCCTCGCCGAGCGCGCGAAGCAGAACTGGCGGTTCTTCGCGGACGGGGCGTGGTCGCTATCCGCGACACGGACCGTGGTCGTCGAGTCCGAGACCGCGGCCGGCGTGACGCAGAACCTGTCGTACCTGGCCGGCCAGGCCGGGGCGACGTGCCGGCAGGAGGGGATGTCGGGGCTCGTCACCGTCACGGTCCGCGCGCGTCCCGACGACGAGGACTTCACGGTCACGGCGAGCACGGGAAACGAGGCGTTCCTCACGTGCCTGCGCGACAAGCTGCGGGAACGCCTGCGTGGTCAGTTCGCGGTGTCGCGCCCGCGACCCGACGGAACGGTCGAGCGCTACTTCCGGATCGACGCGAAGGTCTCCGCGTCGGCTACCGTGAAGCTGTAGTACCCTCGTAGAGTGCGGTCTTTCGTCGTGACGCTCGGCCTCCTGGTCGGCTGTTACGATCCGGACCCGCCGGCGAACATCCCGTGCGGTGACGGCGATGCGTGCCCGCGCGGCCAGATGTGCGTCGCCGGCATCTGCCGCACCGAGCCGCCGGATGGGGTCGACGCCCCGCTCGCGGATGGCGCTCCGAGCGACGCGGCCAGCGACGCATCCCCCGACGCGCCGGCGAGCGCGTGCGCCGGCGGTGACGGCACGTGCCTCGTGGCGTGCGTCGCGACGGATCCCGACTGCACCACGACCTGCGGAGATGGCCGCTGCGTCGGCAACGCCGGCGAGCTGTGCTCCGCGTGCACGGCCGACTGCGCGACGACGAGCGTCGTGTGCGGAAACGGCCAGTGCCAGGCCGGCGAGAGCCCCGACTGCTTCGCGGACTGTGGCCCGACGCCTTGGACGTGGGCCGCCGAGGAGCAGCAGCTGCTGGCGCTCGTGCAGAACGCGCGGACCGGTGGCTACGCCTGCCCGAGCACGACGTCGGTCACGCGGCCAGCGTTCACGGTGCTGTCGGCGCTCGTCCCCCCGGCCCGCGAGTGGGTGTGGGAGATGTCCCATCACAACTACTTCGGCGGGGCCAGCCAGGAGTCGTGCAACGGCCGCACGATCGCGCAGCGCCAGCAGCAGGGCGGGTTCTCCGGCTACGTGCGCAGCGCCGGCTACGCCACCGTCCAGGAAGCGTTCAACAACTGGATGTCGAGCCCGACGCTATGCCCGATCGTGATGGGCACTGCCACCAGGGCCGCGATCGCCGTGTCGTTCGACACCCGCAAGGCGTACCTCCTGGTCCTCGAGTAGCGCGACTACCGATCGTCCAGTCGGCGATCGCTCGCGATACCGCGCTCCGCGCAGATCCGGGCGGTCGCGGCCCGCGCCTCGGCCGCGTCGAGCACGATCAGCCCGTTCGTGCTGGTCTCGAGGACGATCGTGCCGGTCGCCGCGTCGAGCCGCCGTGCGAGCGTGCGCAGGTCCCGCGGAGCGGCGCCGTCGACGCGCACGATCGACTCGTTGTGGAAGTCGCGGTAGCCCTCGTTGATCGGGTCCTCGAGGATCTGGGTGATCGCGACGACCTCGTGCTGCTCGGCGGTGCGCTGCCCGAGGTAGTACGCGTGGAGAAACTCTTTCGGGCCGTTGTTCCACCAGTCCTCCCACGTGCGGAGGAAGTCGCGCGACAGCGGTTGCAGCACGAGACCCGCGAACACGAGGTACGCCGGTGGCCCGGTGCGCACGCGGGGCACGAGCGCCGAGAGCGGCCGGAGCGTGGCCTCGAGCTCGCGCACCTCACCGCGGCGCCACACGGTCAGCGGCACGCGCTCGCCGATCGTGCGATCGCAGAGCAGCGCGTAGTGCCGCAGGTCGCGGCCGGCGTACTCGACGGTGCCGTCGCCGGCGATCGGCACGCCGTCGATCGCGACGAGCACGTCGCGCGGCTCGAGCACCCCGTCGCACGTGCTGCCGTGCTCGACGCGCGTCACGACGATGCCGCCATCGTCGGCCTCGAGCGCGAGCGCCGCGCGGAGCGCCGGGTGGGTCGGGACCTGGAACCCGATCCCGAGCGCCGGCACGCCGGGAGGCGCACCGCGCGCGACGCCGGCGAGGAACGCGCGGATGATCTCCGGCGCGATCACGTCGCCGCGCAGGGGCTCGTCGCGCTCGCGCTGCATCACGAGCCCGACGAGCTTCCCGCCGCGCAGCACGGCATCACCGCCGTCGGAGAATGGCTGGCGCGCCTCGATGCTCGCCGCGAGCAGGTGGCGCTGCGAGTGGGCGTAGCGCACCAGACCCACGTCGCCGAGCACGGCGTGACCCTGCCGCTGCGCGGGCTCGTCCTCGGTGAACCCGGCGAGCACGACGACGTCGCCGGCGCCGGGCAGCGGACCGATCTCGATGGGCGCGAGGCCCCAGCTTTCGGCGATCGAGCCGGCGACCTCGAGCAGCGCCAGGTCGCGGTCGTGATCGATCGCGGCGATGCGCGCGACGGCCTGGTCGGTGCCGATCGGTCGCTCCCACGGCACGGCGTCGAGCACCAGGCTCGCGAGGCACAGGAGCGTGCGCTCCCCGACCACCACCGCGACGCCGACGTCCTCGTACGCGGTCGAGGCCCAGGGCAGATCGAAGTCCGGATCGTGCGACCGGACGAGCACGCGCACGACCGGCGCGAACGGACTTCCGGCCACTCGCTCGACGACAATCACCTCCGGTGCCTCCGCCCGAGGTCGCTCGAGGTCACGAGGTCGCACCGCATCACCTCGACCCTGCCGGCGGACAGCGCGGCGAGCGCGGCCTCGAAGGTCTTCGTCCCGTCAGCCTTGCGGCGGCGCTCGACGGCCGCGGGCGTCTCGTCCCGGATCATCGCGACGTAGCGGTCGGGGACGTCGCCGTCCCGGTAGACGGTCCACGTCGAGTGGTCCAGCTCCTTGCGCACGTACGAGGCGTACGCGTGCATCGCCTCCTCGGCTTCCTTCCGCACCTCGGGGCGGATCTCGAACCTCGCGAGCGAGTAGACGGCCATCCATGGAGCTTACTTGCGCTGGACGGTCGCTGCTCCCGATCCGATCTCCGGCGGCGACGCCAGCCACGGCTCCATGGTCATGTCCCCGAGCAGGTGGCGCCGCAGCCAGGCGACGTCCAGCCGCCGGCTCGCCGTCCGCGCGCGCTCGTTCGGCGCGCTCCCCGCCGTGCAGAACCCGCAGACGCCGCACGACGGATCGTCGACCCAGTCCATGTGATCGGCGCCGTTGATCGTCATCGCGAGCGCCGGGGCCGGCGCCGCCGCGTAGAACGTCTGGAAGTTGTCGGCCATCGGCGCGCACGGCATGAACCCACCCGACGCGTTCGTGGTCTCGCCGATCACGGCGACCGCTGCGGTGAGGCTCGCCATCTTCTCGGGCGCGACCGACGGGTTGTTCGAGTCGACGGGATCCCAGGCGACCACCGCCTTGATGCGCGTGTCGAGCGTCGCGGCGAACACGCTGATCTTGCCGCCGAGCGAGTGGCCGGCGGTCGCGATCCGCTGCCCGTCGACCGCGAGCGAGGTCTGCGCGAGCGCCCAGTCGATCACCTTCGGGACGTCGCCCGCGATCCGCGCGTGATCGATCGAGAACCCGCTCTCGGCGTAGTCCGTGAGCACGACGACGAAGCCCCAGGTCGCGAGGTGCTTGCCGTAGGACGCGTACTGCGTCCGCTGCATCTGGAACCCGGGCGACATGACGACGAGCGGGTGCGGCCCCGCTCCCTGCGGCGCGTACACCGTCGCCGACAGCGTGCGCCCCGAGCCGTTCCCCGGGATCGATGCGGTCGTCGTCGTCACCGACGACGGACCGTCGCCGGCGGGATCGGTGCCGGTGGGCGCGTCGGTCGTCGACGCGGGCGCGTCGACAGAGCCGCTCCCTCCCGCATCGCCGCCGCCGCCGCCCGGCGCATCCGGTTGGTTACTTCCGCCGTTGCTTCCGCCGCACGCGCCGGCCAGAGCTGCCACGACCAGGATCACTCGCAGGTTCGACATGGGCCTCGTCCTCCATCAAGCGCTTCATCGTGGGGAGCAGGAGCTTCCGGCGGAGCAGCACCACGAGCCGCTCCGACAGCTTCGTCGCGGTCTCGGTGAGCTCCGGCAGCTCGCCCTTCTTCGCGCGCGGGATCACACCCGCGCGGAACATCTTCAGCTCGATCGCGACGAGCGCGCGGATCGCGCGCAGGTACTCGTCGATGATCTCGAACGGGAGCATCTCGGCCGACAGACCGGCCTTGCGGGCCGCGCCGAGCGTCGAGAGCACGGCGAGGTCATCGCCGCGGTAGCTGCCATCCGCACCGGGGACCGCGAGGCCGGCCGCCGCGAGCACGCCGAGCTCGGCGGCGGTCGCATCGCCCTTCGCGAGGATCTCGTCCCGCGTCCGCGCCCGGTCGCCTGCGTGCGTCGCGAGCACCCGCGCGATCGACTCCGCGGCGTCCGCGTCGTCGCGCGCGGACGCGTGCTCCTCGATCGAGTCCCTGATCACGTCGAGCGGCAGGTACTCGTGCCGCTGGAGCTCCTTGATCGCCTTCACCTTCCCCGCGAGCTCGGGGTGGTACCAGGCCATCGTGCGCCCGCTCTTCTTGACGGGGGCGATCAGGCCCTCGCGGAGGTAGTGCTTCAGCGTCGGGACGGACACGCCCGAGCGCTTCGCCAGCTCCCCGATCCGGATCAGCTCCATGCGTTCTGGACACTAGAACGTTCTAGTATCCAGTGCAAGCGCCGCGTCAGTTGTCCTTCGCGCCCTCGCGGATCCAGACCAGCAGCCGTACGTAGTCGGGGTCGAGGCTGCTCGCGAACGTGATGTTCGGGTGGCGATCCGGCGGATCCTCGCGCGACGGGTAGGTCAGCACCAGGCTCGTCTCGGGAGCGCCGGTCCGGACGCGGGTGTTCGGCTTCTCGAGGACCAGCTCCTTGTAGGCCGCGTTCGCGCTGCCGTCGAGCTTGAGGCCGCCGAGCTCCTTGCCGGGACCGTTGCCGGAGTGACAGGCGACGCAGCCGCGGCTCGCGAACATCGGGAACAGCGTCGTCGCGAACGACACGTTGGTCGGCAGCGTCGGCGCGCCGTTCGTGACGATGCCCTCGGCGAGCGTGACCGCGCCGGCCTGGACGGGCGAGGTCGCCATGTCGACCGTGACGGCCGCGGTGCCGGACCGGCCGAGCGAGACCGCCCCCGGCGTGACCTCGAAGAACACGGCCCAGCCCGACGCGGTGGTCGCGGTCGCGCCGGTGGCGGGCGCGAGGTTCGCATCGAGGAACTTCGGGCCGACGGCGCCGGCGACCAGGATGTCGGCGGCGGTGACGCCGGTCTTCGGAGCTCCGGCGGAGTCGACCAGCCGCACGAACAGGATGCCCTTGGCCGCGGTCGGCGTGACGCCGAACGCGGTCGCGAGCTGACCGAGCAGCGCCTCCGAGACGGCCGGCGCCTCGATGCCGTCCTTGTCGGAGTCCGTGACGACGACCGCCGGGCTGAACGTCTGGCGGTGCGCGGGCGGCGCGGACGCGAGGATCTGGAATGCCGAGTTCTCGGGGATGCCCTCGATCGTGAACTCCGCGCCGCGCGTCGTGACCTGCGGCGCGGGCAGCAAGCCCGACGTCGTCACGCTCGCGGCCGCGTCGATCGCCGTGCCGCTCTGGAAGTCGACGACCTGTCCGGTGACGGCGAGCGATCCGCCGAGCGGCGCATCGCCGCCCCCATCGCCGTCGAAGGCGCAGCCGGCCGCGAGCGAGAGCAGGATGCAGACGAGTTGAGAGGCGCGCATGTCGTCATAGTGGGCGATTCGTTCTCGTCGGTGGCGCGAAAGATTGGTGAGGGTCAGCGTGTGAATGTTCCGTGCACCCGCGGGCTTGCGAGTGGGGCGACGAGTCTTCGCTGGTGGGGACTGTGCGCCCACCGCACGACGGCACGCGCACCGGATCTCGGCGAGTTGCCGGTGCGCACCATCGGCATCGCCGTTGCTGTACGAACGATCGTGGGAGAGGTTCGCCCGCGATGGGCCGTCGTGTGTCTGGTGCTCGCCGCAGCGTGCGGCGCCGAGCTCGGTGAACCGGGGATGCCAGCCCCAGGCAGCGGTCCTCCGTCGGGGCCTCCGGCCGACGATCCCGGCAGCGGTGATCGCGGTGGATCGGGCGGCGGTTCGATCCTGACACCGACGCAGTACCTGACGACGCTCGCGATGACCCAGTGCGACCAGCTGTTCGCGTGCCGGATGACGTACCCGAACGGCGATGTGGAGTTCGTCGCGGCCTTCGGCGCCGCGCAGACCGACTGCTACGACTACGCGGTCGGCCTGTTCGATCCGATCCTGCTCGAGGGCGAGGTCTCGAAGCAGCGCCTGTCGTTCGACGGCGCGGCGGCGGCGAGCTGCATCGCCGGGTTCGGCGAGCCCGACTGCACGGTGTTCTGGACCCGCGACTGGCAGTGGGGCTCTGCCTGCTACCAGGTGTTCGCCGGCTCGGTTCCGGACGGCGGTGCGTGCGCGGCCAGCATGAGCTGCGCGCACGGAGGCTCGGTCTGCGATCCGGCCACGCTGCGCTGTGGCCCGCCGCCGATGTAGGGCCGCGGACACACGTGAATCCGTGATCGGATATCGTCGCGCCCATGACCGCCGAGCTCGGCCGCATCATCTCCCTCGGGCGCCTGCTCGGCGTCGACACCGCGAAGCTGCTCGGTTCTCTGACCGCGCTCTCCGACGAGTGCGCACGGAACCTCTCCGTCACCCTGCCCCAGTCGTTCGACGACCTCGAGGCGAGCACGCGCGCGGTGCGCGAGCGCGCGCGTCCGGCGTGCGGCGCCTGGCTCGACGCGCTCCCCGGCGACGAGCTCGAGCTGCGGTTCGGGCGCAGGACCACGGCGTTCTCCGACGAGGCCGCGCTGCCGCATGACGCCCCCGAGCTCGTGCGCACCCTCGGCGGCGAGCTCGCCACGCTCGGCCATGATGGCGAGCGCTGGAGCTACGTGGTGGAGCACGGTAACGGCGACGCGATGGAGGACACGCTCGCCTCGATCGACCGCGTCGCGAAGGCGCTCGGCGTCACGCCGCCGCAGCAGCGCATCGTGTCCGGGCTCCACCGGTCGATCGCACGCGGCGCGCCGACGCGCGCCATGCTGGTCGCGCGCGGCGGGACCGTCGAGCCCGCGCTCCACGTGATCTGGGATCGGGTGGAGTGGCAGCCGATCGGCAGCATGATGAGCGGGTTCTACCCGGAGCACGGCGCGATCGGGCAGCTCCCGCGGATCGCTCAGCTGTGCGAGGCCGAGTCCGCGACCGTGGCGCTCGTGCTCGGGCGCACCGACCCGCCCGGCATGCGCCTCACGATCCGGCTCGCATAGGCGAGCCGATCGCGATCGGATGGGCCGCGTCGCCGGCGATCCGCAGCTGCGCGCGCTGCTCGTCGCGAAACGCCCGCTCCTCGCTCGTCGGCTCGGGGGAGACGTCCTTCATCACGAGCCCGCCCACCGTGACGCGCATGCCCTCGGTGACCACCGTCTCCTCGACGTCCGACGCGCGCTGCTGGCGGACCGCCAGGCCGAGCGCCAGCCCGAGCTGCTGGCGCCGCGTCTCGTCGGCGCGCAGCTTCTTGATCGGATCGAGATCGAGCAGCGCGTGCCGGCTGTCGACGATCACGCGCGACTTGTCGGGGAGCTCGAGCGCGAACGGGACCATGCGGGCCTGCTCCAGCGGCTTCTGCACGCGCGCCCACAGCACGAAGCCCTCGACCGGGCTCATCCGCGACCGGTACACGACGCACCGCACGCCAGACAGCGGGGCCTCGAGCGTCTCGTCGAGGACGCGCACGATCCCGGTGACCCGCACCTCGGTGCCCTCCGGCGAGCTCCGATCGAGCGGTGCGCGCTCGCGCAGCGCGCGCCGCGCCCGGCGCCGCTCGACGAGCCTGCGGCCGGCCGCGACGGCGATCGAGCCCGCAGCCATCGAGAGCAGCACGATGCCGGTGACCTCACCCACGCCCCCACCCTAGCAGCTCGCGGCCGCCTGGCAGCGGCGGCGCGGGCGGCTCACGGCTTGGGCCACGCCAGCTGCAGCCGGGTGTCGCGGTACACGCGATCCGCCTCGCCGAGGCCGGTCGACCGGGTGTCCTCGGTGATCGTCGTCATCACGGCCTTCGCGGGGGACGTGCTGGCCTCCCGGCCCCACACGTAGCTCTGCTCGATCACGTTCGCGAGGTACGCGCGATCGAGCGCGATCGCGCGCTTCGCCGACGGCGTGACCAGCGTGCCGATGTCGGCGGCGAGGGCCGCGCCGGCCGTCGCCTCGACCTCCCCGGCGCGGAGGAACTTCGTCACGACCTCGTCGTTGGCGCGGAGGTCGTCGCCGCCCTGCACGCGCGTCAGGTACTGCGCGTACTCGCCGGTGGTCTGCCCCGCCTGCGGGACGTCGGGGATGCCCGTCGGATCCTGCGGGCGCCAGCCGGCGGCACCGGGGACCTTCCGCGCGAACGCGAACGTCTGGTCGACGGTGACACCGAGGCCGGTGTGACAGCCCATGCAGTAGCCGTGCTCCTCCTCGGTCTGCTTGCGGAGCCAGCCGTTCGCGTCCTCGATGAAGCCGTGGAGCTGCCAGCCGAAGTTGTTCGTGAGGCCGACGAGCGCGTTGCCGGTGTGCGGCGCAACGTCGGGGTTCTCGAGCTCCATGTACGCGCGGCCGATCTGCCGCTCGACGAGCTCTCGGCCCTTCACCGCGTAGCGCACCTCCTTCATGCGCGTCGCCGTGAAGCCGGGCCGCTCCGGGTCGAGGTAGCGCACGGTGTGGAGGAGCTCGGTGCCGGCGGGATACAGCGCGCGGGCGACCGCGATCGCCTCCGCGCCACCGACGTAGTGCGCGGGAATGCCGACGATCGACGTGGCGGTCCCGAGCTGGCCGTCGCCGTCGAGGTCGAGGCCGCCGGCGCGCTCGTCGATCGGCTCGATCTGGCGGACCGGCCGCGCGTCCTTCGGCGCGGCCGTGATCGCGGCCTCCAGGATCGCGAGGTTCGTGCGGTAGATCTCGCGCGAGGTCCGGAACCTCTCGGGCAGGCGCACGAACACGTCGTCGGTGCTGCCGTTGGTCGCCCAGAAGCTGCCGACGAACGGCTTGTAGCGCAGCGCGCGCCACTGGCTGCCGTCGGCGGCGAAGCCCTCCGCGTCGAAGCCCTTCGCGAAGTCGAGATCCGGGAGATACCCGGGCGCGCCGGGGTTCGCCTGGAGCCACGCGAGCAGCGGCGCGTAGTTGTCCCGGCGGACGTAGCCGAGCACGTCGGCGTCGGAGAACGCGGCGACCTTGTCGGAGCGCTCGCGGAACTGGTTCTGCCAGCGGTTGATGCGCGCGTACTCCGTGAACGAGTAGTTCTGCTGGAGCTCCCAGTCATCGGCGAAGTTCGGAGCCGCGGACTTCGTGTGGCACGACGCGCACGCGTTCGACACGCCCGCGGTCTTCGTGTAGCACTGCGGCGGCGTCGACGGCTCCTCGTTGACCGGCTCGTGCCCGGCCGACGCGCGCGCGAGCGCGAACGGATCGTACGACGCGGGAGGCGCGACGTCGGTGAGCGAGAACCGCGCTCCCTTCGCCGAGGCGACCTCGAAGGGCACGGGCACGCCCTTGTCCTTGCCCCCGCAGGCGGCGAGGAGCGCGGCGATGGCCGCGAGGCGCCTCATCGCTCGATCACCATGGAGTCGAACTCGTGGCCCGTCGCGTCGATCGCGTGCAGCACCATCCTGTCGGCGGAGACCTCCCCGTAGACGAAGTGGATCGTCGCCGTGGCGTACGCCGTGAACGCCGACTTGCCGACCGGCCGCGTGCCCTTGCCGCCGCCGCCGGTGACGACGTACGCGACACCGTTCTGCGGGATCATCCGCTCGTAGTGGTGGTCGTGCCCGGCGAGCACGAGCTGGACCCCGTGACGCTCCAGCACCGGCGCGAGCTTGGTCCGCAGGCCGGTGTCGCTGCCGTGCTCGCCCGACGAGTACGGCGGGCGGTGCAGATAGACGATCTTCCACGGCTTGCTCGTCGCCGCGAGGTCGCGGTCGAGCCACGCGATCTGCGTCGCGTAGTCGGCCTCGGTGTCGAGCGCCGCGAAGTGGACCTGGCCCCAGTCGTACGAGTACCAGGTGTCACCGCTGTTGCCCGGCAGGGAGAACACCGAGCGGAACGGCGCGGCGTCCGCGGTCAGGTTGTACTCGTGGTTGCCGGGCGACGGGAAGAACGGGATCGAGCGGAACAGCTCGGCGTACACGCCGAACACGTTGCTCTCGAACTCGGCCATCGTCCCGTCGTCGTACGCGATGTCGCCGGTGTGGATCATCAGGTCGTACGGGACCGTGTACATCTGGTCGAGCAGCGCGTACTGATCCGCGCCGCCGCCGCCGGAGTCGCCGAACGCGAGGAACCGCACGGTGTCGGTGCTGTCCGCGGCGGGCGCGGTACGGAACCCCGCGCGCGAGGTGGCGGGCGCGC
>JAEUJX010000029.1 GCA_016794545.1 Myxococcales bacterium | reverse complement strand
ACGCGCCCGCCGAGGTCGTGACGCGCGACCTCGACAGCCTCGACGGAGAGACGCAGGCAGGCGCGCTGCTCGGCACCCCCGGCTACATGGCGCCCGAGCAGATCGAGACCGCCCACGCCGCGGGTCCCGCTGCGGACGTGTACTCGCTCGGCGCGATCCTGTTCGAGATCCTCGCGGGCGAGTCCCTGCACCCGCGCGGACGGGGCGCGCTGACCGGCACCTTGCGCGGGGTCGCGGAGGGCCCCGCCGCGCGCCGCCCCGATCGCGCCGTGCCGCCCGAGCTCGACGAGCTGTGCACCTCCGCGCTGAGGACCGATCCGAAGTGGCGGCCGAGCGTGAAGGAGCTCGCCGCGGATCTCCAGGCGTACCTCGACGGCGATCGCGACCTCGAGCGCCGCAAGCAGGTCGCGGCCGAGCTCGTGGTCGTGGCCCGCGCGGCCCTCGACTCCGGCGACGTCGCGCGCCGCGCCGAGGCGATGCAGGCCGCCGGCCGCGCGCTCTCGATCGATCCCGAGTCCACCGATGCCGCGGCGATCGTGCAGACCATCATGTTCTCGCCCGCGAAGCAGTATCCGAAGGAGCTCGAGGAGGAGCTGACCGCGTCGGAGGTCGCGGTGCAGAAGCGCCAGGGCAAGGCGGCGATGGCCTCGTTCGGCGTGGTGCTCGCATACCTCGTGGTCGCGTCGCTGAACGGCGTGTCGAACCTGCCGCTCGTCCTGGGCATCGCCGGCTATACCGTCGTGCTCGCCACGATCGTGTTCCGCGTGACCCAGCGGCGCGCACAGGCGTGGGAGATGCTCGTGATCGCCATCGGCAACGCGCTCCTGGCCGCGCTGCTGTCGCGCACGTACGGCTCGCTGCTGATCGTGCCCGCGGTGACCTGCATCATGTCGATGTCGCTGACGTCGTATCCGCTGCTCATCGATCGCAAGTGGATCGTGATCGCGTTGCTCGTCGCGAGCTGGCTCATCCCGGTGGCGCTCGAACAGACCGGCACGCTCGCCAGCACGTTCGACCTCGAGCACCACGCGCTGCACCTGACCTCGCACGTGATGGCGATCGAGGGCAACTACACGCTCGCCGTGCTGATCGGCGCGAACGTGGTCACGTTCATGGTGATCGGCCTGTTCGCGAGCGCGCTCGCGACGTCACGGAGAAACGCGCTGCGCCAGACCGAGATCACGGCGTGGCACCTGCGGCAGCTACTTCCGCGCTGAGCGCAGGCAGCGCACGACGTCTCGGTGCTTGCCGGCGATCGATCGCAGCCGCGCGAGGCCGGGCTCGCCGAGCGCGGCGAGCACCGGTGCCGGCGGGTCGTACGCGAGATCGGCGCACAGCACCGCGCCCGCGGCGAGCGCGACGCGATCGTCGGTGTCGGAGGCCACGGTCTTCGCGAGGTGCACGCGGTGCTCGGCCGGGATGGGCACCGGCAGGTTCGCGATCGCCGCCGCGCGCAGCGCCGGATCCGGATCGGCGAGCACCGCGTCGAGCGGGAGACCGGCGCCGTCGGGCGCGAGCAGCGAGGCGGTGTCGAGGGCGAGCACGCGCAGCTCGACCCAGCGCGCCGGATCGGCGGCGAGCGTCGCCCACGCCGCGCGCCACTCCGCGACGTCCTCGGGCGCGAGGTCGTCCGGCAGTGGCCGCCTCGCGACGTCGCGCGCGATCATCCGGGCCGCGCGCGCCGCCGGGATCGCGGTGCGCCGATCGGGTCCGGCCGCGGCGACCGCGAGCGGCGCGAGGAGCTCGGCGCGATCCTCGACGAACGGGGCGGCGGCGATCGCCGCCATCCGGGTGGCGCGGTCGGGCGATGCGAGCCCCTGCTCGACGACGACCGGACCGGCGAGCACGCCCTGGCGCTGCGCCTCGTCGAGATCGCCCTTCTCGAGTGCCGCCTTCATCGAGGCGAGCCCGGCCGCGGCGAGCACCAGCTGTCCGAACGACACGCACGAGATCGTGCGGCAAGACGGGAAGTTCCGCAGAATCGCGGCGAAAAAATTGACAGGGTGATAGGGCGTTCAGTACCGTCCTTGTGTTCAGTAGATCCCTCACCCCGAAGGTACCAATGGCCGACGCCCTCACGCAGCGACAGCGGGAAATCCTCGATTTCATTTCAGCTTCGATCAGTGAACGCGGCTTCCCGCCGACGCTGCGCGAGATCGGCGAGCACTTCCAGATCCGCTCGACCAACGGGGTCAACGACCACCTGAAGGCGCTCGAGAAGAAGGGCCACCTGCGGCGCGAGGATCTGAAGTCCCGCGCGATGCGTCCGGTGCTGCCGGACGGGAGTGGCGAGATGGTTCCGCTGCGCCGCGCGGCGATGGGGACCGGGAACGTGGCGATCGTGTCGCCGGACGACGACATGGCCGAGGTGCCGATCCTCGGTAAGGTCGCGGCCGGTCTGCCGATCCTGGCCGTCGAGAACGCCACGGACACCGTGCGGATCGACCGCGTCCTGATCGGCGGTCACCGCGAGGTGTTCGGGCTGCGGATCGTCGGGGAATCGATGATCGAGGACGGGATCTTCGACGGGGACTACGTGTTCGTGAAGAAGACGCCGACGGCGCACACCGGCGACATCGTCGTCGCGATGATCGAGGGCGAGGCGACCGTGAAGCGCTACTACCCCGAGGGCGACCGCGTCCGGTTCCAGCCGGCGAACTCGAACATGGCGCCGATCTACGTGCGGCGCGCGGAGATGAAGTCGGTCGACATCATCGGGATCGTGGTCGGCGTGTACCGGAAGCTGTGAGGCGTTAGCGCTTCGTTTCGACAGCGAAAAGCAGCCAACCAATCGCCGGGTCGTATGTCAAACTAGACACCCGGTGGCCCGTCGGAAACGCGTATATCGCAGCAGCTGGCTGCTCGTTCCGGCGCTGCTGGTCTCCGCCACCGCGCAAACCACTGCTTTTGTTGCGTATGATCGGACCCGGCCCGCCCCGGTGCCCCGCCTCACGATCCGGCTGACCGGCGAGGGCGAGGGACAGGTGCTGGTGACGCGCCTCGGCGATACCGCCCCCCTCCTGCGCTGTGCGCCCAAGGAGGAGCCGCTGGCCGATCTCGAGGGCGCCACGGTGGCGGTCCGGATCGCGACCGTCGCCGACATGATCCGGCTGATCGCGGCGCGGTGGAACGAGCCACCCTCCCCGACCGTGCTCGCCAATGGCCCGCGGTGCTCGATCGAGCTGCCACCCGGGACGCAGGTCCGGCTGTCGGCCGTGACCGGCGATCGGGCGACGTTCGCCGGCTACGCGCAGCACCCGATGCGAACGCCGGCGGAGCTGCGCCGGTTCCTCGGCGATCCGGTCGGCGCGTGCGTGCACGACGGCGACATCGTCGCGGCCGCGGCGGCCGGTGACGCCAACGAGTGCACGATCGCGATCGACCGCGACGTCGACGTCGCCGCCGAGTTCGGCATGCAGAAGGAGCGCGTCGACGTCGCGATCATCGACCCGATCGCGCAGATCGACGAGGTCCTGAAACCGATCGAGCCCGCCCCGCCGCCGGCGCCGATCGACGCCGAGAAGCTCGAGGACAAGCCGCTCGAGGTCGCGATCGCGCCGCCGCCGAAGACGCTGCCGCCGCCGCCCGTGCCCCCGCCCCCCCCGCCGCCTCCGCCGCCCGAGGCGCAGAAGCCGCCGCCGCCCGTCCAGCCGCCGCCGAACATGGTGATGGTCGAGGTCAAGGACGACAAGAACGTCAAGGACAAGGCGCCCGAGGACGCGACGAAGCTGTCCGACAAGAACCGCGACGTCGCGGAGGAGACCCGCGCGAAGGAGACCAACCTCGACAAGGAGAGCGAGGGCAAGGTCGTCGCCTCCGCACCCAACGACGACACGAAGTCGATGGAGATCGGCGGCCCCGACGACAAGATCCGCCAGCTCGAGGAGACACAGGCGACGACCGACGAGCGGATCCGCGACACCGACCACTCCGGCAAGGACGAGGTGGCGAAGGGCGTGATCGTCGGCGAGGGCGGCGACAAGGGCGAGGAAGGCACCGGCGAGAAGGAGCCCGGCGTGCTGTCGATGCGCGGCATCGGCGGCCGTGGCGCGATCCAGGACCAGCGCGACGGCAAGAAGATCGGCAAGCGCGGCACGCCCGGCGTCAACACGCCGCTGTCGTTCCAGGACTACGAGCGCATCATGGGCAAGGACAAGGTCGACGACGAGCGCCAGGTCGCCGCGCGCAAGATGTCCGCGAAGAAGGGCCGCTGGGAGCGCAAGCTCGAGGCGGTCAAGAGCTCGCTCGAGAACTTCGTCCCCGACGTGCGCCCCGGCAACCAGACGGCGCTCAAGACGCGCGCGCACCCGTTCGCGCTCTACGTCGCGCGCATGCACCGCCGCATCCACGAGCTGTGGGGTTTCGGGTACCTCGAGTCGCTCGACGACAAGAGCGCCGACCATCCGATGAACAACCCCGATCTGTGGACGAACCTCGAGCTCTCGGTGAACCCCGACGGCACCCTGCACAAGGTCACGATCGTGAAGACCTCGGGCAAGACCGAGTTCGACGTCGCGGCGGTCGACACCGTCCTGTCATCGGCGCCCTTCGATGCGACGCCCGAGGCGATCCGCTCCGTCGACGGACGGATCTACCTGCGGTGGGGCTTCTATCGCAACTGGCGCCAGTGCGGCACGTTCAACGTGGAGCCGTACATCCTCACCGAGGTGCCGGATGACGGCGGTGTCGGCGTGCTCGACGACGGCGCGCTCGTGAAGAACACCGCGAAGCTGCCCGGCAGCAAGAAGAAGCAGCTCGAGACGCCCGGCAAGGCGGTGACGCCGGACGACGGCCGCGGCAACGACCGCGTCAGCCCCACGACGACCGTGAGCGACAAGGAAGCGCTGTTCGCCGCGAACCTGTGGGTCAGCGCGTTCGCGACGGCGCAGGTCGACAAGCTCGTGAAGTACTCGCTCGTCCCGTTCTATGCGGGCGGCAAGGTCGCGGCCGAGACGGTGGCGGACCTGAAGGAGATGTACAGCGGGCTCGTCGTCGAGTCCGGTCCGATGAAGGACTGGAAGCTGCTGTCGCCGTCAGAGTACTCGAGCGGGAGTGGTAGCCTCCCCGAAGGCACGTTCGTCCTTCAGGTCCGGACTGCGAAGGAAGCCTTCGCGGTGGTGCTCACCCGCACCAAGTCCGGTGACTACAGAGCCACTCAGCTCGCCCGCTAATCGCCGTGACGACCGAGGCGACTACTACGTTGCCTTGAGGACCCGCGCAGCGAACAGGCCCTTGGGACCCTGCTGCTCCTCGTACTCCACGGTCTGTCCCTGGTTGAGGGTACGGAATCCTTCGCCGGTGATCGACGAGTAGTGGACGAACACGTCCTTCCCGTCGTCAGCACGGCTGATGAAACCGTAGCCCTTGGCATCGTTGAACCACTTCACGGTACCGAGCGCCATCGTTACTGCCTCCTCACACTCTGCGGCCACACCACCCGTGCCGCGCGACTTTGGTTTCACCATCCGGCGCGATTCGGAACAACGAAAAAAACGAAGAAAGCGACACTGGCCTTCAAAGTTTCACCGGTACCGAAAACCCTAGAAAGTCACGAGTAATGGGGAATACGGCTCCGAGGCCGAGGGATCACACTAACGCAGCTGCGCGCAGACCGGCTCGACCCGCGACGTCGGCGGATGCTGCTTCGCGGAGAGCCCGAAGCGCCAGCCGCAGCGCGCGGAGGTGACCTTGCCAGTCGCCGCCTCGACACGCGCGAGCCCGCCCGCGCTGATGACGACGATCGTCGCGTCATCGAGCCACAACGCTTCGGTCACGAACTGGAGCGACTGGAGCCACAGGCGCTTGCCGCTCGTGCTGACGAGCCCGACCGAGCGCTGGCCGACCTGCACGACGCGCGCGCCCTTCTTGTCGGGCCACAGCGTGACGGGGCCGTCCGTCGGCAGCGAACCGGTGCGCTTGCCGGCCTCGTAGATCGCCAGCTCGAGCGGACCGGTCGGAGTGTTCTGCCAGACGTACGCGCGGCCCGCGGCGTCGACGCCGGCGAGCGAGCCGTCGACCGTGATCGACGCGCCCTTGTCGAGCGCCTTCGGATCCGCGACCCAGCGCAGCGTCATCCGGTCGCGCATGTGCACGACCACGAGCTGCGTCCCCCCGGCGAGCGCCGGGATGACCGGCACCAGCTCGGCCTGCTCGTAGCCCTTGGGCCTGGGCAGCGACGCGATCTTGTCGAGCTTGTGACGCACCGGATCGTACCGGCTGACCTCGGGCGAGTCGCCGAGCGACAGCGTCACGAGCTGCGTCGCGGGCTCGTGGAGGAGCAGCTGCACCATCGCGAGATCGGAGCGCAAGACCTGCGTCTTGTTCGTCGCCGTATCGACCAGCGCGAGCGTGGTGATGCCATCGGAGATCCGCGAGGACTCGACGAGCCAGTCGGTGCCGCCGAGCCACTTCAGCTCCGACACCGCGCTCGTCGACACCACCCCGAGCGACGGGCTGCCGACCAGGTTCAGCTCCTTGTCGAGCAGCGCGAACGTGTCGCCCACGCCGATCATCAGCTGGCCGTTCGGCGCGCTCGCCGCGACCGCGGGAGACTGGAGCTCGTAGCCGAGGTACTCGGTCTTGGTCGGACTCGCGAGCATCAGCTCGCCGTTGAACCCGGCGACCGCGCGGCCGCCACCGACCGCGAGGAGGCCCGCGTCGACGAGGTTGTTCGGCTGGTCGGGGCGCGGCGGCGCCGGCTTCTGGGCCGCGGCGGCGGTGGTGAGCTTCGCCCACACGATCGTGCTGTTCGACGCGATCGCGAGGTGATCGTCGTCGACGAAGCCGATGCCGACGGCTGCCTGATCGTTCTGCGTGCCGATCACCTTGCCGGTCTTCGTGTCGATCACGGTCAGCGTCACCGCGCCACCGTTCGCGGTGCCGGTCAGCGTGCCGAGACGCTTGCCGCTCGGCGACAGGGCGAGCACGCGACTCACGTCGTCGCCGGCGTCGATCCAGCCGCCCCACGCGAGCTTCGGTGCGAGCGTCAGCCAGCGCGCGCGGCGCGTCAGCTTGTCGGTCCCCGATTCGATCACGGCGACCGCGCGCGCGCCGGAGGCCGTGATCGCGAGGATCCGCTGCCCCGCCTCGGTCGGCAGCTGCTCGACGACGGAGCCGTCGGCGGCGAACCGCATCACGATCTGGTCGGCGCGCCACGCGATCGGCCCGGTCGGCGACGCCTCGATGCCCTTGAACGCCGGATCCGACGGCGGGCTCGCGCGCTGCACGCGGAGACCATCGCGATCGACGACCTCGAGGACGAGCGAGCCGACCTCGTCGAGCATCGCGATCAGAAAGCCGCGCTTCTCGGGCAGCAGCACGAGCGAGCGCGGCGTCGGCAGGTCGACGATGCGCGGCTCGACGCTGCCGTCGAGCGCCGGCCACAGTCGCACGCCGCCGAGCTCGTCGACGCTGACCGCCGCGGTCCCATCGGGCGCGAGCGCGAGCGAGGTGATCGCGCCGCCGTGCGGAGCTTCGATCTTCGCGGTGCGTCCGCCGGTCCGCACCACCGAGGGCGTCGCGCTGCCGGGCGTGCTCGCCACCGCCGCGGGTCCGGGGGGATCCGCCGCCACGGGCGCCGCCGATCCGGAGCCCGGTGGGGTGGCCGGCGAGTCGCGCCCCTGCGCGCCGGAGCCGGCGTGCGAGCACGCGGCCACGAAGACCACCAGCAGAGACCAGTTCATGCCGTAGCGTATCAACGCACGAGCCCCCCCGCGTGTTCTGATCACGCGTTAGCATGCCGGACATGCAGCGCGGTGTCGTGGCCCTCGCCGTCGTGGGCGGGTGCCTGCTCGGATGTCAGACGAGCGATGACCGGACGGCGCGCTGGAGCTACGTCCACGCGGCGATCCTGCGCCCCGGCTGCACGAGCTCGAACTGCCACAGCAAGCTCGGCTCGCAGGCGGGCGTGGATCTGTCGACGCCGGAGGCCGCCTACATCCTCCTCACCGGCCGCGGCTGCGACGCGCCCGATCTGCCGGGGACGCCGCCCGGCAACTTCGTGCGCCCCGGCCACCCCGAGCAGTCACGGCTCGTCTACCTCCTCCGCGGGGAGGGCGGCGAGGTGATGCCGCCGGATCGCCCGCTGCCGGAGGTCGAGATCGAGATCGTCGAGCGCTGGATCCTCGAGGGCGCGCCATGCGACTGATCCTCGCGCTCGCCGTGACCTGGCTCCTCGCCGCGCCCGCCGCGGCGTATCCCCAGTTCACGCTCGCGCTCGGCTCGGACCGCTGCACGTCGTGTCACTTCTCGCCCGCGGGCGGCGGCCTGCTCAACGATTTCGGCCGCGACGAGGCCGGCGACACGCTGAGCGGCCGCGGCGACGGCCGGTTCGCGCACGGCGCGTGGACGCCGCCGTCGTGGCTCGCGCTCGGCGCCGACGTGCGGCTCGCGGCCGGCGCGAAGCAGCTCGCGGATC
>JAEUJX010000695.1 GCA_016794545.1 Myxococcales bacterium | reverse complement strand
GATCGTGCTCGTCGATGACGTGATCACGACCGGCGCGACGGTGTCCGCCGCGGCGCGCGCACTGCTCGCGGCCGGAGCGACGGAGGTGATCGCCGTCGCCCTCGCGCGCGCTACTTCCGCTCGAGGATGATCAGCTCCATCCGGTCGTTGAGGAGCGCAGCGTTCTTCGCGTTCTTCGGCACGAGCGGCTTGGTGCCGCCGAGGCCGACCGCCGAGATCCGGCTCTCCGCGATGCCGAACTTCACGAGCGCGTCGCGCACGGCCGCGGCGCGCTTGTCCGAGCGCTCCTGATCCTTCTCGGCGTCGTTCGTCGGCTGCACGTGGATCACGACCTTGATGCGCACGATCTCGCCGTGCGCGCGCAGCGTCGCGCCGATCTGGTTCAGGAGGTTCGTGCTCGCCTTGGACACCTGCGTGCCCGTGAACTGCATGCCCTCCATCGTGTCGAGCGACGACGGCGTCACGACGACGAGTGCGTCGCCCCGATCCGGGCAGCCGTCATCATCGGTGTTGCCGTTGATCACCTCGGCCTCGTTCGGGCACGAGTCAGCCGCGTCGGCGAGACCGTCGCCGTCGTTGTCGAGATCCGGGCAGCCGTCGAGGTCCTGCGCACCGTCCTTGTCCTCGGGCTCCATCGGGCACTTGTCCTGCGCGTCGGGGATGCCGTCGGCGTCATTGTCCTTCTCGGGGCAGCCGTCCTCGTCCTCGAAGCCGTCCTTGTCCTCGGCGTCGAGCGGGCACTTGTCGGCCGCGTCGGCAAAGCCGTCCTCGTCGTTGTCGAGCTCCGGGCAGCCGTCGGTGTCGTCGAACAGGTCCTTGTCCTCGGCCTCGGTCGGGCACTTGTCGGCCTCGTCGAGGAGGCCGTCGTTGTCCGAGTCCTTCTCGACCCTGGGCGGAGGCGGCGGCTTGATCGGCGCCGGCGCCTCGGTGCCCGGTACGAACGACAGCGCGAACACCCCGCGCAGATCGGGCGTGCCGATGCCGGCGACGACGCCGCGGCCGGCCGCGACGCCGACGGAGAAGTTGCCGCCGGCGCGGTACTGGAGGCCGAGCAGCGCCTCGGTCGGTGTCAGCATCCCGCCCGAGCCCATCGGGCTGTCCTTGCGCCCGCTCGGCATCACCTCGCCGAACAGCTCGCCGGAGATCCACATCGCGTCGAGCGCGCGGAACGAGACCCCGAGGCCCCACGCGGCGCCGCTGCCCTGGTCGATGTTCGACAGCGACTGCGTCTTCCGGATCACCGCGCCCGCGTTCGCGGTCAGCGTCAACCGGCCGGCACCCGGCGCGAACGAGACGAGACCGAGCACGCGCCCGGTCGGGCCCTCGACGCCGGCGAACTCCTCGCGCGTCGCGGTGGGCAGCGTGAGGGCGAGCGTCGCGCCCGCGAACAGCGTGCCGCTCCCGCTCTTGACCTTCGCGAGCTGCGCCTTCACGTGCGCGACGAGGTCGCCGCGCGCGGTGCCGCTCGGCGACGCGACGCCGACCATCGCGCCGTCGCCCGCCTGGTTGTGGAGCGGCATGCGCACGCCGGCCTCGAACCGGCCGAGGAACGCGTACGCGGCGCCGAGGTCGATCGTGGTGCGCTGCGTGATCGCCATGTGCTCGCTGCCGGCGAACTTGAGGACGAGCGGGTTCGTCGCGTGGGACACCGTGGCCGCCGCCGCGAACTGGCCGTTGTCGCCGACGCTCGCCGGCTGCACCTGGAAGCCGTTGCCGGTCGTCGCCGGCGTCGGCTCGAACAGCGAGAGATCGAGATCGAAGTTCGGATCCGCGCGGCCCGCGCTCGGGAGCAGCAGGAGGACGACGAGCACGGCCAGCGCGGAGGTCGCGCGGGACGACGACCGGCGCCGGACGGCGAGCAAGCCGACCAGGAGCACCATGGCGCCGCCGGCACCGCCGCCGCCGGCGGAGCAGCCGCCACCACCGCTGACGTCGACGAACACGCCCTGGCCCTTCAGGATCACGTCGGCCTGCGCCGTCGGATCCTCGTCGAGGAACAGGTGCGCGCGCGTCTCGAACGTGCCCTCCGTGGTCGGGCTGAACGTCACCGAGAACGTCATCGTCGTGTTCGCCGGCAGGGTGACGTCGACCGGGGCCTCCTCGATCGTGAAGACCTCGTCGTCGTCGAGCGTGATCGAGCGGATCGTGAACCCGTTCGCCGGGTCCATGCTCGTCACGGTCAGGACGTCGGGGAGCGTCACCGGGATCCCGATCGCGGTCTGACCGAGCTGGATCTCCGGCGCTCCCATCATGACGCCGCGATCGATGCCGTTGCCGTCGAGCAGCACGACGGCCATCGGCGCCGGCGTCGAGTTGTCGTTGTTCATGAACGTCAGCTGACCCTGGGGCGCCTTGCCGGCGACCTTCGGGACGAACCGCACCATGACGGCGTGGCTGCCGTTCGCCGGGACGGTGAACGCGCTGTCGTCGACGAGCTGCCAGACGTCGTCGTTCGTGAGCATCAGCGCCGTGATCGAGAGCGGGGCCTCACCGGTGTTGCGCACGGTGACGCTGCGCACCGGGGCCGCGGCGCCGGGATTCCGGAACGTGTCGGGGAACGTCGGCGCCGCGTCGAGCGCGATGTGCCGATCGACGCCGCGGCCGCGCACGGTGATCATCTGCGACGCGGGTCCGCCGAGCACGCCGCCGACGTTGTGCGAGATCACGACCTGCTCGAACTGATTGGGAGCCTGCTCGGCGATCGGCGTGTACGTGACGGCGATGTTCACGGTTCCGTTCGGTGCGAGCGACTGGCTCGACGGCAGCGTGAACGTGAACGGTCCCGTCATCGGGTTCCGCGCGAACGCCGACAGGTCGAGCGCCGCATTGCCGGTGTTCGTGATGGTGATCGTGCGCATCGCCGGGGGGCCGTCGCGGTCGACATCGCCGAAGTCGACGACGAGACCCGGAGCGGTCGTCAGCATGGCGGTCGTCGCCATGCCGGTCAGCGCGATCGTGCGCGTCGGGTTCATCATCAGGTTGCTCGTCACGGTCGCGGTGCCCGCGAGGAGGCCGGTGCGGTTGTTCGGATCCGCCGTCACCGTCACGACCAGCACCTCGTTCTGGTTCAGCGTCTGCGGCAGCGTCACGGCGCTCCCGCCCGTCGCCGAGCACGCGCTGTGGCGCCGGATGCCGGTCACCGCCAGCTCGCCGGTCATCGTCGGCGCGGTCGGCGTGATCGTGATCGGGTTCTGGATGATGATCGGCGTCTGCTCGGTGTTGACCACGCAGAACGTGCCGGTCGCCGTCGCGTCGAAGCGCACCGAGCCGAAGTCGATCGTCGGCGGGCTCGAGGCGGGGATGGTGGTCACGTCGTAGCCGGCCGTCAGGCCATCACCCGTGATGTGCACCGTCACCATCGTCGGGTTGGCGGCGCCCCACGTGCCGTTGAACAGGATGGTCGCGGCGCCACCATCGCTGCCGGCCGTCGGCATGAACCGGACGTTGATCATGGCACTCGCACCCGCGGCGAGCGACGACGGGATCGGGGTCGCGGGGTCGAGCGAGTAGCCGGTGGTCGTCGGTGCGAGGACACCGGTGATGCCGGTGACCGCGACGTTGCCCGAGTTGCGGAGCACGAACATCCGCGTCGCCGAGTTGCCGACCGTGACCCCGCCGAAGTCGATCGGCGTCCCCACCGTCGTCGCCGGCGTCGTGGCGAGCACGCCCTGCTGGCCGGTGCAGGTCAGGGACACGTCCGTGGTCGCGCCCATGAACGAGCTCGACACGATGCGGAACGTCCCCGTGAGGGGGCCCGGCGCCGTCGGGTTGCAGCGGATCGTCCACTGGGTCGAGCCGCCGGTCCCCACCGACTGCGCGCCCGGCATGCCGGCGGTCATTGTGAAGTTCGTCGCACCGCTCGTGATGGTGGCGCTCGTGATCGAGAGGCTCGCGGTGCCGGTGTTCATCGCCGTCAACATCAGCGAGGAGCTCGCGCCGACCTCGACGGACATGAAGTCGAGCGAGCCCGGGACCGAGATCTGCGGCGCGACGCCGTTGCCGCTGATCATGACGGTCTTCGTGCCGTCGCCGGCGTCCGGGTCGTTGCTCGTGACGGTGATCGTGCCCATCGCCATCGTCGGCGTCGTCGGGCTGAACGTGACGCTCACCAGCTCGCTCGCGCCCGGGCCCAGCGTGCAGTTGCTGGTGCAGGCCGACGTGCGCGCGAACGGAGCGGCGATCGTCCCGACGCTGTAGGTCAGCGTCGCGGTGCCGATGTTCTTGACCGTGAACATCATCGGCGACGACGTGGTGTTGGCGAGCACGTCGCCGAACGCGATGGTGGCGGGCATCGGCGTGATCTCGATGTCGGGCTTGCCCGACGAGCACGACAGCATCGCGACGTTGTCGGGGGTGGCGCTCGGGTCGCTGTCGCTCGTCACCATCACCATGGCGGTCTGCACGCCGCTGGCGCCGGCCGGCGGCGAGCAGCGGACCCCGATGTTGAAGGCCGGCGGGGCCGAGACGTTCGAGAACATGCACGTGGTCATGCCGCCGCAGTTCGCCAGGCCGTTGGTGTCGAACGAGAACCAGGTGGACGACTGGGTGATCGAGGCGAGGTAGATGGCGAGCGGCCCGATCGGCGCGACCGCGGTATTCGTGACCGTGACCATCCCGGTGCTCGTCATCCCGCCCATCGTCATCGGGAATGTGACGTCGGTGACCGCGATCAGGGCGTTCGTCCCCGTGCCGGTCACCTGCAACGCCCTCGGTCCGCCGAGGTCGTCGGAGGCGATGGTCAGCGTGTGCGTGATGGGGCCCGGCGCGACCGGATCGAAGCTGATCGTGGCGATCGCCGTGCCGCCGGCGGCGATCGACGGCGGAACGCCGGTGATCGAGAACGGGGAGCCGTTCGGGAACGTCGCCGAGCTGATCAGCAGAGGCTCGTCACCGGTGTTCTGGAGCGTCAGGGGCGCGGTCGACGGGCCGAGGGACACGCGCGCGTCGGGGACCGTGAGCGCGGTCGCCGGCGTCGTGGCGAGGACCGGCGCGGTGCCGGTGCCGATGATGGTGAACATCCCGTTCGGCGAGCCCATGGTGGAGTTCAGGTCGAACACGCACGTCTCGGTGCCCTTCGCGGTCGGCGTGTACGTGACCGTGATCTCCGCGAAGTCGTTGTCCTTGACTCCGCTGGTCGGGATGGCCACCACCGCCGACGTGAAGTGGGCGCACCCCGGCGTGGCCGTGGGCGTGGCGTCGAAGAACAGCTCCCGGCTGGTCGAGCTGCCCTTCACGAACAGGTGAATGGTGGTCGGCGTGGCGTTGACCCGCGAACTGATCGTCGGCGTCACGTTCGGTTCGAGCGACAGCGTGGCCCACGCGCTGCTCGAACGGATCAGGACAAACGCAAAGACAAGCCAGCCAAGCCAGCGACGCGACATGGTTCCCCGCAAGCGGTGCAAATCGTACAACGGCGCCGGACGCGCCGAAAGCGACCGAAACCACGTGTACGATCATTCGATGAACCAGACCCCGAGCGGACTCCAGTACGAGGACACGGTCGCCGGCACCGGCGCGTCGCCCACCACGGGCCAGACCTGCGTGATGCATTACACGGGCTGGCTCTGGGTCAACGGCGCCAAGGGCGCGAAGTTCGACAGCTCCGTCGACCGCGGCCGCCCGTTCGAGTTCCCGCTCGGGATGGGCCGGGTGATCAAGGGCTGGGACGAGGGCGTCGCCTCGATGAAGGTCGGCGGCAAGCGCACGCTCCTCATCCCACCCGCGCTCGGGTACGGCGACCGTGGTGCCGGGGGGGTGATCCCGGGCGGCGCGACGCTGCTGTTCGAGGTCGAGCTGCTGCGGGTCGCCTAACGGCGAGCTGACGCAGCGCCATCGCGAACTCTGCTAGCGTGTCCGCGATGGCCCTGTGGTTTGCCGCCCTGATGGGCTTGATCCAGGGCCTCACCGAGTTCTTGCCGATCTCGTCGTCGGCGCACCTCCGGATCGCGCCGGCGCTGTTCGGCCAGCCCGATCCGGGGCCCGCGTACACCGCGGTGATCCAGCTCGGCACGCTCGCCGCGGTGATCGCGTACTACGCGAAGGACCTCGTCCACCTGACGGGAGCGATGTTCCGCGACCCGACCGGGCCCGAGGGCAAGCTCCCGCTCCTCATCGCGGCGGGCACGATCCCGATCGTGATCGCCGGGCTCGCGATGAAGAAGCACATCGAGGGTGACCTGCGCTCGTTGTGGGTCACCGCGAGCGTGCTGATCGGCTTCTCGCTCGTGATGCTGCTGATCGATCGCTACGCGGCCGGCCGCGACTCGACCAAGCCGTTCGGCTCGATCACGCTCGCCGATGCGCTCCTGATCGGCCTCGCCCAGACGCTCGCGCTCGTGCCGGGAGTCTCGCGCTCCGGGGCCACGATCTGCATGGCGTTGCTGGTCGGGCTGTCGCGCTCCGACGCCGCGCGGTTCTCCTTCTTGCTGTCGATCCCCGCGATCGCCGGCGCCGGCGTGTTCGAGCTGCGCGACGCCCTGAAGGTGCTCGGACGGGACGCGATCCCCGCGCTCGCGGTCGGCACGAGCGTCGCCGCGGTGACCGGCTACGCCGCGATCGCGTGGCTGATCAAGTGGCTCGGCAGCCACGATCTGATCGTGTTCGTCATCTATCGGGTCGTGGCCGGCCTCGCGCTGCTCGCCGCTCTGCTGTTCCAGGTGCTGTGAAATTCGGCACGGTGGGACCGTTCGCGCGCGAGTCCTGATACCCTCGTCTCGTCCGTTTACCGAGGGATCACGATGAGAATTGTCCGTACCTCCTGGGCTCTGCCTCTGGCCATCGTCTGCGCGCTCCTGGGCCTGTCGAGGCCGGCCGCCGCGCAGTCGGGTTGCCCGCCGAAGACCGGCACCAAGTACAAGGTGAAGATCGACTCTGCCCCGCAGGGCGCCACGATCTACATCGGCGACAAGGCGTGCGGCGCGATCGCCAACACGCCGTGGACCGGGACGCTGCCCGCGGGCTCGTACACGGTCACGCTCGAGCTCGCCGGCTATGACCTCGCGTCGCGGCCGTTCAAGGTGGCGCGCCTGCGCACGCAGCAGGAACTGTTCGTGCCGATGGTGAAGAAGGCCGATCCACCGAAGATCGACGTGCGCGCCGACGCCGACAAGAACCTGTTCGGCGCGCAGCTGTTCCTCGACGGCCAGCTCCAGGGTCAGGTCCCCATGGCGATCACCACGACCGCCGGCCGGCACCTGCTCGAGATCAAGAAGGAGGGCTTCGAGACGCTCTCCCAGTGGATCGAGGCGAAGGACAACCAGGTCCAGACGCTGTCGCCGACGCTGAAGGAGATCGCGAAGCCGAAGTACGGCACGATCATCGTCGACGCCGACGTCCCGGATGCCGAGGTCTCGATCGACGGCAACAAGCACCCCGACAACACGCCGGCGGTGATCAACAACGTCATCGAGGGCGTTCACGTCGTCGAGGTCAAGAAGCCGCCCGGGATGCCGTGGCGCCAGACGGTGCAGGTCGTGGCGAACCAGCAGGTCAAGGTCCGCGCCGAGCTCGCCGCGCTGATGAGCGGTGGCGTCGGTGTCGTGCGCGTGCTCTCCGACGCGCAGGGCGCGCGCGCGTTCATCGACGGAACGGACATGGGACCGGTCCCGGTCGACATCAAGGACGTGAAGGCCGGCGAGCACATCATCCAGGTCAAGGCGCCGGGCTTCGCGACCGGCGAGAAGAAGGTCACCGTCGCCGCGGGTGGCTCGCAGATCGTGAAGTTCGACCTCAATCCCGAGGCCGCGGGTGACCAGGGCATCCTGAAGGTCGTCTCGACGGTCCCCGACGCGCAGGTGTTCATCGACGGCGCCAGCGTCGGCAAGGTGCCCCAGGAGAAGAAGCTCGCCGCCGGCGAGCACCCCGTCGTCGTCCGCCTCGACGGCTACAAGGAGTTCTCGCAGAAGGTTCGCATCGAGCCCGGCCAGACGATCACCGTGCAGGCCGACCTGAAGGGCGTCGGCCGCCTGCGCATCCTGTCGACGCCGAGCAAGGCCGCCGTGCTGATCAACGGCGTCCCGGTCAAGGACAAGGACGGCAACGACCGCACGCCGCTCGACATCGAGGTCGAGACCGGTGAGACCGTCGTGCGCATCGAGGCGCCGGGCTTCCAGCCGTTCGAGCAGACGCTGACCATCGAGGGTGGCAAGACGCAGACCGTGTCGCGCGAGCTCGCGGTCGCGGGCAAGACCGACGCGGAGCTCCTGGCCGAGCAGCGCGGGCTGTCGTCGTACGGCGCACGCACGCTCAACCGTGGCCGGTCGACGGTCGACTTCGACGTCGGCTATCCGTACTTCCTGAACGGCAAGATCACGGTCGGCGCCGGCAAGATCGCGAAGCAGTTCGGCTTCGACGCGAACGTCGCGGTTCGCACGATGCTCGCCCGCAGCGAGCTCGGGCTCGGCGGCCGCATGATGGTCGCCGACAACGAGCCGTTCTCGGCCGCGATCTTCACCGAGTTCTGGTGGGGATCGAAGCTGCTCGACGACTCGTCGCGCAACGGCCTCACCTGGGACGTCGGCGTCGCCGCGTCGCTGACCGCGCTGTCGCACGTCACGATTACGGGCCGGGCGTACGCGCAGTTCTTCAGCGACCGCCACTGCCCGGCGCTCGACTCCTCCGCGCCGACC
>JAEUJX010000680.1 GCA_016794545.1 Myxococcales bacterium | reverse complement strand
CCCTCGTTTGTCGATTGCGCGGTCACGGTGTACGGACCGGCTGACAGGCCGCGGAACGTGAAGGTGCCACCGTCGAGCTGCGCGCTCGCGAACCGCGACGTGTCCTTGCGGCTCTGCGCGTACACTACGGGCGTCTCGGTGAAACCGACGAGCGTGCCGTCGATACCGGCCGCGCGCTGCACCACGATCTCCACGGGCGAACCGCCGGGCTTCGCAGGTGAGCGGATGCCCTCGCTGCCGTCGGGCGCGCGCGCCTCAACGGCGTATTGATCCTCCGGGAGGTCCGGGATCACGAATGCTCCGTTCGCGTCGGACACCGCCGATGGGAGCCGTAGCCAGCTCGCGAAGGTCGGCGCGCCTTGCTTGCCCATCGGCTGGGCCCGAACCCGCGCGTCCGCGACCGCGGCACCGCTATCGTCGACGACGCGGCCGCGAATGCCGAGGCGCACGATGTTGACCGCGAGCACGACACCCTCGACACGAGACGCACCGTCGGCGAGCGGAATGCCCACCGGCGGCTTCGCCCACGGAAACGCGTTCTGCAGGGCACGCGTCGGGAACACCTCGGGGTGGTAGGGCCCACCGCCGGTCATCGAGTGACAATGAAAGCTGCCGTCGGGCCCGGTCTCCGACTCGCCAAGATCGCCGTTCGCGAGCATGTAGCGGACGTAGACGTTCGCGACGGGCTTGCCCTCCTGATCGACGACCTTGCCGTCGATCGTGGCGCCGAACGGTACGTCGAGATCGACGTTGTCCTTGCGCTCCGCCGCCTTCAGCACGACCTGTGTCTCGCCGCCGAACGCGCCTACTTCCTTCGCATGTGGATAGAGCTTGAACGTGCCCGCTGCCAGCCCCTTCGCTTCGTAGTGACCTTGGTCATCCGACGTCACCACGATGTCCTCGCCGCCGCCGATGACGCGGACCTCGACGCGCGGAACCGGTTTCTTGTCGCGAAGCGTTCGGCCTGCGATCACTCCGAGGCTGGCGACCTCGATGACTACCTCGTCGCGATCCGTCTTGACCACGATGTTCGCGGGGGACAGGACCTCGTAGGGGGTCACCTTGAACACGAGCTCGCCGGGCAACACGTGCTCTAGCTCGAACGAGCCGTCAGCCTGGGTGATCGAATCGCGCGAGTGCGCGAGCGGTGACTTGCGGATCGCGACGACCTTGGCACCAGCGATCGGTTTTCCGGCGCCGAGCACCTTGCCGCGGATGCGGACGACTCCGATCATGCGAATCGTCAGGTCTGGCGGTGACTGGCCCACGATCGCGGTCGCCTTGACCTGGGCCTCGGTCACCAACCCATCGGCCAGCGCCGTTGCCGTTAGCTGACCCGGTGGAATGCCGCTGGCGCGGAATCTCCCGTCGGCGTCCGTGACGGCGCTGACGGCATTGGGCCCATCGGGCCCCCACGCGCCGGCCGGGCTGATTGTCACGACAGCGTCAGGCACGGCGACACCATCGGCTGCGCGAATGACGCGGCCGAGAACGGTGATCTCAGGCACCAGCACGACATCGCGTGAGAGCGGACCCATGAGTCCGATGAACAGGTGAACACCGCCGTAGCCATCGGCGCTGACGCGTAGCGTGGCCGTGCCCCGGCTCGCGCAGACGGTATATGCGCCGGCGCGATCCGTCTCGACACGCGTGCCGGCCAGCACCACGCGGGCCTTCTCGATCGGGCCGCCCGACGAATCGAGCACGTGTCCGCTGAGGGTCGCAGCGCAGCCGAGCAACTTCAGCTCGAGCGCGTCGGACGACGGCTTCACCGTGGGATCGCGCAGATCGACCCATTGCGAGACGCCAACACGTCCCGGCGCGTTTGCCGAGATCATGTAGCCGGGCGGCGACCACACGTCGAAGTCGAACGCTCCGTTCGCGCCTGTCGTCTGGACGATCTCGGGCGCCTCTGGAAACCACGAGGTGAGCCGCACCGTGGCGCCGGCAACGCGCGCACCCTCGAACGTCACGATGCCGGCGATTCGCTTGCCGGGCAAACCGCGGGTAGCGGTCCATGAGGGCATGAGCGTGGCGCGTGGTCCGGAGCTCGAGCCCGGGGCGCCCGAGACTTGTTGACCCGAGCCTGTCCCGGCGCTTCCTCGCACCGGTCCACCGTCGTCGCCGCCGCGCGGCCACCTCAGGAATTCGATCAGCGCCGCGATCGCCAGCAGCGCCACCCACCACCAGCGCCTCATGCGTGGAGCTTAGATCGGTGAGCTGCCCGAGGGGTGAGAACGTGTGCCGCTTGCTCGTCAGGTGCCGGACGCCACGCGCACGCCCAGGAGCTGCCGGTTCCTTGGTGCTAGTCTCCGCACGTGTAGTGGGCGTCCGTGCCGCAGGTGTCGTGCTCGAAGACACGACGGCACGTCGAGACAAAGGTGCAGTTCCACTCCGTCGTGCTGAACTCCGCTGCGAGCGCCGTGTCGCTGCAGTTGAACTCACACTGATCCTGGAGGACGCTCTCGAGGCCATCGTACTTCGACGATGCCGAGTCCTCGTTGCACAAGTGCACGACGCAATCGGCGAGTCGCGAGCATGCCGCGAAGCACGTTATCCCTGCGGGCACGGGCGCGTTGCCTCCGTACCCCGTGTCCGGACGCTCCTCCGCGCAGGCGGAGGTCAATCCCGCCATCAGCAATGCTGCGAACACCAGCGCAACCGCGACTCCACCCCGAGGCATAAGACCATTGTAGTGGCGAGAACGGTTCGGGTTCCAGAACGCTGAACACGGCATCGGATTTCCCGATCTCCGGCGCGTGACGTCCGAGCGACTTTCGAGCCCGATGGAACATTCGTACGGATCGCGTCGCGCACGACGATCCGCGGGAGCGTGGTTCGCGGCCGATTGTGATCGCGAGGTTGGATATCGGGTGCAGCGTTCTGCGGCACCGTTCGCGAGGTTCTGGTGATCAGATCGACCTTGAACCGTGAGCTGCCGTACCCCTAGGCTGCGCATTGGTTCTCACATCCGTAGTCCTGGGGGCGTGAACATGAGAGCGACTGCGTGTTTGCTGGCGGGATTCGCCGTTGTTGGGTGCAGGAGCAGCGATCTCGACGACACGAGCACCGTGGTGCGAGTCGTTCCGAAGACCGTCTCGTCGGCGGAGGGCTGGCGCCTCTTCGATCGAAGCCTTGCCCAGGCCTTCGATGGACGCGGAACCGTCGAGGTCGGTTTCGGGGACACTCGCTCCATTGCCGCGCTGAAAGTCTTTGGCGCAGTGCCCGCGGATCTCGAGGTGAGAGCTCGTTCCGGAGGAAGCATCGGCTTCGACACGATCGACCTGCGTGGCCTCTCGTCGGGGTGGAACCTGATTGCCAGCAACGTGTCGGTGGCGACGGACGGGATGGTTCTGGAGTTTCGGGCCGAGCCAGGTGTGCAACTGCAAGTCCCGGAGATCGAGATCTGGGCAGCCGGCTCGACCAGCGACGGGTTCTCCGCGCTCAGTTCGGTCTCGTCGTCGGTCAGCGACGTCTCTGTCGCATCGGTAGCATCCGATCAGATCGCGCCTGGAAACTGCGCGACCTTCGCCGTGGCGCTCGCACACCCACCGTCGCAGATGCGCCGCGCATTTCTGACGATGGAGACGTCGGGTACGTTCCGTCCCTTCACCCTCCAGCGCTCTATCAACGGCGGCTCGGTGCAGGGAGGTCAGTGGCTCGCGGGGGACGCATCCGACCGCACGACGGCGGAGCAGATCGATCCCGTGACGCTCTCGGCGGGGATCAACGAGGTGCGTCTCTGCGTGCCCGAGGACGCCACCGCGACCGTCACCATTTCGAAACTGCGGATCGTCGCGGAGCTCGACCGCGGCACGAAGCTCGCACGGCACGCGAAGGTCGGCGACGCCGATGCCGATGCGCTGGTCGACGGTGACGCCCGGACCCAGGTCACCGTTGCCGCAAGTACCCCCGTCGAGCTCGCATTCGATCGCCTCATCGCGCCCGACGCGATCCGGATCGCGGGCACGCTCGTCGGACTGCGCAGCGCACATTGCGTGGACATCGAGAACAAGAGGGCAGAGCTCGCGGTCTCCGCGTTGCCCAACTCGCAGAGCACCGTAGTTCAGTTGAGCGGTGGGAAGGTTGCGTGCGCTGGCCTCGTCATCGAGCTGGCGGCTGACGCATCGATCGAAGACATCGACGTCGTGGGTTCGGGCGCTAGCGAGCGTGTCGATTGGCCTAACCTCGTCGTGAGCAGTGCGGCCGAGCACTTCGGCGACATTGCCTGGGTAAGCGGCTTCGTCGCGCGGCCTGAGCGGATGTCGGGCGCCGTTCGCATCGACGTGAGCGGTCAACCGTCGGCTTCGCTCGACGGCACGTTCGGAGTGCCGCTCGCGCGCGCCGGCGGCGATGACGCGAACTGGACCGTGGACGTCACCGCCCGTCTGCCCGATGGCAGTACGCGCCAACAACAGCTCTTGCTGCAGCACGTTGCCAAGGGCTCGGCGGCAACGGGTGCGCCTTCCGATCTTGGTGCCTCGCCGAGGTCCGGTGGCGATGCCATGTATGGTCGTCCGGGCGAGGTCGCCGAGGTTCGCGTGCCTACGGGCGCGCCGAGCAAGGTCGCGGTGGGCTCGCGCGTGAGCCTGGACATTCCGGCCGGCGCCGTGACCACTCCGACCACGATCACCGCGAAACATCTGCGCGACATCGACCTTCCGCCGCTCGATCCGGACATGGTGAACGTGACTGCGCCTCGCGGGCATGGCTACGAGTTCCTGCCGCACGGCCAGCGCTTCACGCGATCGATCGAGGTCTCGCTGCCGTTCGACCGGAAGCTGCTTCCGGAGGGCAAGACCGTCGACGACATCAAGACCTACTACTTCGATACGGTCGCGGAGAAGTGGAAGCCGCTCGAGCGGAAGTCGATCGATATCGCGCAGAACGTCACTAAGAGCGCGACCGATCACTTCACGATCATGATCAACGCGGTGCTCGCGGCGCCTAAGAACCCGTCGCCGCTCTCCCTTGATCCGACGGCGATGAGCTCGATCGGAGCGGCCTCGCCCGCGGCCGGCATCGATCTCATGTCGCCTCCGAGCGCGAGCGCGATGGGTGACGCGCAGACCGCCTTGCCGATCAAGTTGCCCGGAGGCCGCGGGCGTTTCAGCCCCTCGCTCGGCCTAGTCTACAGCAGCGGTAGCGGAAACTCCTGGTTGGGGGTCGGCTGGGACTTACCGTTCTCGAAGGTCGAGATCGACACGCGCTGGGGCACGCCGCGGTTCACCTCCGACGAGGATCGCTATGTCATCGACGGCGCCGCGCTGGTGCCCACGACCGAGACCGACGGTCCCCTGTGCGAGGACGGGCAACCAGGGCGTCGGTATCGCACGAGGATCGAGGGCTCGTTCGCCCACATCCTGCGCTGCAACGCCGTTGCGGGCGGTGCGCCGGGCTATCACTGGGAAGTCGTCGACCGCGATGGCACGCTCCACGTGTACGGCGACGGTGCATCCACGGCGTCGCACGCCAGCCTCGCGAACTACCGCGACCCGACGCAGGTCTTCCGCTGGTACCTCGCGCGCGTCGTCGACGTGAACGGGAACACGACCCGGTTCGAGTACGTGGTCGTGGACGACCTGACGACGGCCGAGCCGTCCCGCGACCTCTACCCGAGCAGGATCGAATACACCTCGCACGCGAGTGGACCCGCACCGGCCTATTCGGTCGAGCTCCTTCGAGACAGCGGCGCCCGCGCCGACCGCATCGTGTCGGGGCGCGCGGGCTTCAAGATGGTGACACGGCACGTGCTGCGGACCATCCGCGTCAAGTTCGGGACGCAGGTCATCCGCGACTACGTCCTTTCGTACTCCCCGGGTCAGTTCGGAAAGTCAACGCTGACGAGCGTCAGGGAGTACGGCGCTGGCGGATGCGCCGCCGGGTCGAACGCGTTCGTGCTTCCGAGCTGCGGTTCGGCGGAATTTCGCGAGCACCGTTTCGAGTACCTGCGCGACGTCGAGGGCTTCGCGCCGATGCAGACGACCGGCGTCGATGCGCCGTTCGATGTCGCGGCGCTTCCGCTCGGCGCGGGCGCGGCGAGCAGCACGACGGGTGGATTGTTCGTGACGGCGGGAGTCTCGCAGGCGGGCTCGGTGACGCTCGGCGGTTCGACTACGACGGGATCCCGCGACGAGATCGACGGGACCTACGATCTCGATGGCGACGGCAGGCCCGACCAGCTCTACATGGAAGGACCAACCCTGAAGGCCCTGTACAACCAGGCCAGCATCGGAGCGATCCCATCGATCCTGTTCGCACCGCGCACCGCGCCGATCGTGAACCTCGCGGCGATGGCGCACGAGAACCGGTTCAGCGGCAGCATCAGCTTGTCGGGCCAGCTCGGTCCCGCCTCCGCGGGCGCCTCGTACGCGAGCACCGCCACGAAGTCCGGCCGGTTTCTCGTCGACGTCAACGGCGATGGCTTCATCGACTATCTGCGGGCAGGGGAGGCTCTGCTCGGTCAACCGTTCGCCGGCGGGATGCGGTTCGACGCGACGCCGTACCGCGCGAACACCGCGATCGATCCGACGCGGGATCCGGTCCTCGCCGGTTTCAACAACGATCTCGCGAGCCAGCTGGTGCAGGGCGATCCGGTTACGACATGGATCGCTCCGTTCTCCGGGCATGTCGTCGTTCGCGGGACTGCACGAAAACTCCACGCGGGTGGCACCGACGGTGCAGTCATCGAGCTCTATCACCAGGACCAGCTTCAACAGCAACGGCTGTTCGCCCCGGGGGACACGGCGCTCAACGACTTCCCCGTCCTCGAAGGCATCGATGTCGACGCCGGTGACGCGCTCTTCATTCGCCTCAAGACAGGCCTCGACGCCCCGGTCGGTCCCGACGGTGCGCTGCTCGATGCCGTCGAGGCGCGGATGTTCGTCACCTACGATCACGTCTGCGATCCGTTGTGTCGCGATGTGACAAACCCGTTCGAGGCGCGCGAGCCGACCGGCGATCCGGTGCTCGCATTCGACTCGCAGGCTGACTTCCGCGTGGCAGGGCATCCCGCATACGCGATCGCGACGAGTGACGGCACGCTCGCGCTGCATGCCATGCTGTCGAAGACGGCATCCGCGGCTGATCTCCGCGTGTGCGTGCAGCGCTTCCCGCGGGCGACGCCGAGCTTCACGCCCAGCCTCGACGCTCCGTGCGACGCGACGGGCACCGACGCGACCAACCTCACCGGGACGTTCCAGTTGCCCGCCGCACAGGTGATATCGCAGCCACTGGACGTGTCGTTCCCGGTGTCGCTGGGCGACGTCGTAGTCGTGCGCGTCGAGTCTGACTTCTCGTTCGATCCGGCGCCCTCGAAGCTCTCGCTGACGGCGTCCATCCCGGGGCAGCCCGTGCTCGGCTTCACGACGGTGTGTTTCCCGGACGACATGGGCGTCAACGTGTGCTCCGCCGATCCTGCCGAGGTCGCTGATGTCGTGTTCCCGTTGTCGGGCTTCGGTCCGTCGGTCTATCTCGCGCCTCCTCCCACGAACCCGCTGATCGCCACGACCGACAACACGCTCGTCTTCGACCCAGTCACGCTTGGAGATGACTTCGTCTTCGCGATCCGATCGGACCTGCGGGGCCTGATCCATCAGCTCGACTGCCGCGGCTCGAGCTGCGGCAGCGTGACCCCGCCCGCGATCTCGGTTTCGGCCGACGAGTCGATCTCCTTCGAGATGGTCGGGGGCAACGGCATCACACAGATCACCGGTCAGTACTTCACCGGCGGAACCTTCGCGGCGAAGTTGCATCGCCGCGACGTGACCGCGCCGGCTCCGGCGCCAACGCCGTTCGTCGGCGGCTACCGTCGTTGGAAGGCCACGATCTGGAACGAGGCGGAGCCGTTCGTGCCCGCGACGCTGCTTGCCGAATACGCGGCGATCTCGCTGCTGCCCGCAGCGGATCGCGAGCGCGTCGCGCGCACGGCGATCCAGCCCGTCGCCGCGTTCCCGCCGGACGCAGCCGCCCAGGCACCGTCGTGGGCGGGCCCGAGCTCGTCGGCATTCGTGTCAGGGATGAATCTCCACGCGAGCTACCTGGGCGTCGTGACGACCGGCGGTGGAGAGGACGGCGGTGGCTTGTTCACTGGCGGGTACAGTCGGTTCTCGGGAACGCGTTCGATCGATATCAGCCTCGGTATCGGGATCGCGAAGAACGTGTTTCAGGCGACTCTGGGCGCGAATGTCGATCTCAATGCCGGTGCGAGCTGGACCAAGACGACGACGGACGTCATCGATCTGAACGGCGACGGGATCGTTGACGTGTTGTCGGGCGACGACACGTTCTTCGGGCGGATCGGCGCTGGCCAGCAAGCCCCGGTACGCCTTACCGGCTTCGAGACCGGCGACGGCTTCCGGCAGCGAACGAGTCGCGACTACGGCCTTGGCTTCAACGGCGGGGTGAGTGCTCCGATTGTGAATTCGAAGGGGCGCACGATCTCGTTGAACTCGAAGGACCGCGGCTCGGGTATTGGCTTCTCCTCCGGGACCGGCTGGGCGTTCGGACGCTCCCAGACGACGCAGGATCTGCAAGACGTCAACGGCGACGGCTTGCCCGACGTGCTCCGGCGGAGCGGCCCGACGCTGTACGTCCGGTACAACCTAGGCAGCCGATTCGCTGCCGAGGAAGTGCTCGATCAGATCCGCGGCGGGATGCTCGCGAACATCGACGCATTCGAGGACCTGGAGGACTCCACGTCGGTGACCGACAGCACGAGCAATGCGCTCAGTCACGACACCACGATCACGACGCATCAGACGAAGAAGGTCGATCTCATCGTTTATTCGTACACGCGCAACTCGCGCCAGACGACCCAGCGGACGACGCGGCAGATCGCGGACCTCAACGGCGACGGATTGCCGGACGTGCTGTTCAAGCACTCCGGCGAGCCGATCCTCGTCCAGTACAACCTGGGCGGTGCGTTTGCCGATCCCGTGCCGTGGACGACGCCCGACTGGGCCGGCGTCGAGATCGCGCCGGCCCTCGACACGCCCCTGACGATCGTTGGTCTGACGGGCGCGGACGTGCTCGCGGGATCCGGCTCGATCAAGAGCAGCTCCCGGCGGCACAGCGTCTCGATTCCGATCCCGTTCACCCCGATCAGCATCGGCGGTGAGTACGCCAAGAGCCACGAGGTCGACAATTACGAGCTCGCACTCCTCGACCTCGACGGCGACGGCGCGCCGGAGCACGTGCTCCGGAGACAGACGGTCAGCGGCGAGCCGACGATCTACGTGAAGCGCAACCTCGCCACGGGACGCGCGAACCTCCTCGCCAAGGTCACGAACCCGCTCGGCGGGAGCTTCGCCCTCGACTACGCGCGGAGCCAGAACACGGTCGACTTGCCGCAGAGCCGGATCGTGCTCGCGCGCGTGGAGGTCGACGACAACGTCGACCTCGGTTCCGGTTTCGAGAGCCCGAACGTCGTCACGACGATGTCCTACGCAGACGGCTTCTTCCACCGCTATGAGAAGGAATTCTTCGGGTTCGGGACCGTCGTCACCACGCGCGCTGACGGCGGAACCGTCACGGATGTATTCGAGAACCGCACTTACTCGCTCCATGGCAGGCTGCTGAGCGAGACGCGGCGCGACTACGCCGGGCGTATGTTCCACCAGCGCGCGCTCACGCATGCCGTGCTTCCGGTGCTCGGAGTGAGTGAGACTCCATTGATCGCCGACCCGGCGTGCCTCTCGGCGCTTCACGCGCTGCTCGGCCCGGATGCGTGCGTGCCCATATTCCCAATCGTGAGCCGCGAGGACACGACGCGCGCCGAGGGTGGCACGCTCGCGAAGACGCATCGCACGAACGCCCTAACTCGCGACCGGTTCGGCAACATCCTGAGCTCGGTCGACGAGGGCGACGACGTCATCGCGACCGACGATGTTTACGCTGAAGCGACCTACCAGAACGACACTGCGCGCTGGGTCCTCGGCCGGCCGACATCGCTGACCGTTCGGCAGGGGGGCTCGACGGGCACGCTGTTGCGTGCTCGGAGCGGCACATACGACGGCAATGGCCAGCCCATCACGCTGACGGTCGACACCGGCAGTGGGTTCGCGACGACCCAGCTGGGGTACGACGGGTACGGCAACCTGGCCCAGGTCACGACGCCGCCGAACGAGTCGGGTCAGTCGCAGACCTTTGCCGTCACGTTCGAGCCGATCACGCGCGCATTGCCCGCGACCGTTGCCGACGGCTTCGGGTTGTCGTCGACCGCGAGCTACGACCTCAGGTTCGGCATCGCGACGCTCGAGATCGATACGAACGGGACGCAACGCCGCCAAACGCTCGATGGCTTCGGCCGCGTTACCGAGGTCTTCGGCCCATACGACACATCGCTGCCGGGCCTTGCGATGAGCTACTTCCCGGCGGAGGCGAAGCCGCGCGCCGTCACAACCACGCGCGCCTCGGCTCCCGCCGACTACACCGGGCCGCTGCCGTCGCCCATCACAACGGTCACGATCACCGATGGCATCGGCGCCGCGATCGAGCTGCGCAAGACGGCGGTCGTCGGTGGAGTTTCCGGGATGTCGACCTCGGGCTTCGTCAGGCGCAACCTGCTCGGGCAGACGATCGCGACGTACTATCCGTTCTTCACGCCGGGGGCGAGCGTGGTATTCGCGCCGCCGATCGCGACGCAGGTGACGACCACGATCTATGACGTGATGGATCGTCCTCTATTCGTCACATATCCCGATGGGGCGATCGAGGTCGCGAGCTACGCGATCGCCTCGTCGCCGAGCGACGGCACGCTGTTCCAGACGCGGGCGATCGACGCGAACGGCCACGCACGCGAGACGTATGCCGACTTGCTCGGCCGGACACGATCGTTCGTCGAGCACCCGACGGCGACCACGTCCTCGGTCACCGGCTACGACTACCTCGCGACCGGCGAGCTCTCGAAGATCGTCGATGCCGAGGCGAACGTCACCCAGCTCGCCTACGACCTGCGCGGCTTGCGGGTCTCGCTGACGAACCCGGACACGGGGCTCATCACCGATCGCTTCGACCTGATGGGGAACCGTGTCGGTCACACCGAGCCGAACCATCGCGCGGTCGGCACCGAGGTCAAGTATCGGTTCGATCGCGATCGACTCGTGACGATCGACTACCCATCGAAGCCCGACGTAACGTTCACGTACGGCGCTGCCATGGCGCCGAGCTTCCGCGCTGGCCGGCTTGCTCAGGTCGCCGACGAGACCGGTGCCCAAGAGCACTTCTACGGCGCGATGGGCGAGGTGCGTCGCACGCTGCGCACGGTGATCGATCTCGCGAAGCCGTCGCAGGTGCCCAAGTTGTTCGACTTCCAGTTCACGACGGACTCGCTCGGTAAGCAGCTCCGCGTCCAGTACCCCGACGGCGAGCGCGTGACCAACACGTATGACGCGGCGGGCATGCTGAGCTCGGTCGTCGGCGCAGGTGCAGGCTGGACCAAGACGTACGCGGACCACATCCGGTACGACGTGTTCGGCAACAAGACCGAGCTGCGCTACGGCAACGGCGTCCTCTCCACGTGGACCTACGATCCGCAGCGGGTCCGCTTGGCCTCGATCGTGACGACGCTGCCCTCGTCGACCAAGGTCCAGGATCTCCGCTACGTCTACGATCCGGTCGGTAACCCGACAAGCATCTCGAACGTGCTGCCACCGCCGCCATCCAACGGGCGGCTGCCGGGTCCCACGAGCGGGACGTTTACGTACGACGGCGTCGATCGCCTCACGCATGCCATCGGCAACGGAACGCTGCCGGGTTCGAAAACGACGACCTACGATCTGCTGTTCGCGTATTCGCCGAGCCACAACCTGACGCAGAAGACGCTCCAACACCTGATTCACAACGGCGGCGGAAGCGCGCAAACGCCAAACGAGACGAACTACGCCTCGGGTTACACGTATGGGGCGCGCCCGCACTTGCCGAGCCGAGTCGGGGACAGCGACCTGAGCTACGACGCATCGGGCAACTTGATTCGCCGCGAGAAGCTCGGCACCGGGTCTGTCCAGCTCTACGTGTGGGACGACGACGGGCGGATGGTGCAGGCCAACGTCCAGTCCTCGAACCAACGCAACGTCTTTGACGCTTCGGGCCTGCGCATTATTCGCGAAGGCATAGACGGGATCACCACGTTCGCAAGCCCGCTTTACGAGGTCGGCAACAACAACACTGCCCAGAAGCACGTGTTTGTCGGCGACAGACGTGTCGCCACGGTCTTCAAGCCTTACACGAGCACGGCGACGCCGGGCCAGCCCGCGGCGTCTGGCACGGCGTACTTCGTTCACGGCGATCAACTTGGCTCCTCGGGGGCAGTCACGCGGGACGATGGAACACTGAACGACGCCCACGACTACCTTCCGAGCGGCGAGGTGTGGATCCAGTCAGGTCCGAAGGATCCGGCGAATGGCTACTTGTTCAATGGAAAGCCGATCGACCCCGACACCGGTTTCTACGACTATGGCGAGCGTTTCTACGATCCGCGAATGAGCCTATGGCTTGGGATTGATCCGGCCTTTGTCCAGGACCCGAGCGTCGCAATCCGCGAACAGCGCGTGCTCTCCCCCCTGGGTTACGCCGGTTCGAGTCCGCTGCGTTTCCGGGACCCGCGTGGGCGGCAACTCGTCGACGTCGACGGTCAGGGGCGCTACAAGGCGCCGGAGCAACCTGAGGTGGTGCCGAACTTCTTCGTCGGTCGAGCGAGCAACGGTCTCCCAGTGCTTCCTGCAACGGAGCATAGTTCTGTGGCGGATACGCGTGCTGCACTCAATGCGTCGGTCGCTCTTGCGCAGAATGCGGCCGCGACGATCAAATCAACGCCGGACGCCTCTCCCGTTCCGGCACTGCTTGCCGATATTTTCACAGGTGTTGACGACCCGAACTCCGGCCATCCGCCATTCCGAATGATGTTTCAGCTGGCGCTCGAGGTCGGCTCGGCGATTCAAATTACCCGTATGGCCACGGCCGACCGGATTTTCGCTGAGCGTCTTACGATGCGTTCCAACGAGGTTCCTCACCTGGACGGGTTCAACTACCGCGGAGTCTCTGCCAACAACGCAGGAATCGTGGATGCTCGGAACGGTCGCGTTGTGCCCTCGAACCCGGCAGGTACGGTCATGGAGGACGAGTATTCAGCCTTCGGCAGCCAGGGCAGCAGCCCACTCACGTCCTGGTCCGTCTACTACGACAACGCCTACGGCCATGCGGTCAAAGGTGGTCCGGGCGGGGTCATTCTGCGCGTTCCACAAGGAGCCCCGCCGCGCGGTGCGAGTTGGAGATGGGGCTACTACTCGGAGAACCGAGCCGAGGGTGAGGTTTTCATGCGAGGCTATCGCGAGAACGCTGCGGTCATCATTCCGGTTGAACCGTTCTAGGGATTCATGAACGAGATGAGTCAACTCACATCCATCCTTGCTAGTTCTAACGATGAGACGGCGACGCAGCTCGCGGCCGCGATCGCGCACTCCACCGCGCGCGCCATCGGGAAAGGGGGCGTGAAGCAGCCGGCTTCCGACTACCTTGCCAACTACGAGCTGCGGCATCGCTCGGCCGTCCAAAGGTCATTCGTCACGACAGGTTTCGGCGCGACGCTTGACGCACTCAGGCGGTTAGGCAGTGCACCCGTCGTGGGCTTCGCGTTTCAAGATGACGCCCGGACGTTCATGGTTTTCGTGAACGAGGCGCAGACCGAACTCGTTGGTTGTGTAGCAGTGGCTAAAGCGGAAAAGGCGCCCTGAGATCGGGCCGGCCGCCGTACATCGTTGGCGCATGCAGCAGACAGTGAGAACCAAGGCGGATCCTGGCGCTGCAGGCTGGAGGATTCGTGATCCCGTTACGCGGCTTCGATGGTGGGGCGACGACCGTAGTTTCGATTTATCGGAGTCCCGGCGTCTTCTCGTCGGGACCGCCAGCGAGTGCGACCTTCGACTCGAGGTTGGCGCCAGCGCGTCGCGTATTCATGCGAGCCTTGAAAAGACGAACGAAGGCTGGACGATCGCTGATCTCGGAAGCAAGAACGGGACGCGTCAGGACGGGGAAGATCGGGCGTCGTTCCTGCTCGCGCCCGGTATGGAGGTCGAGCTCGGGCGCGCACGGTTGGTCGCCGAGAGTGCTGAGGTAGTCACCCTTCGTGAATTCTTACGCAGGCTGATCGGATGGGGGAAAGACACGATGGGGGAAGTCGACCGTGCGTTTCAAGCCGTCCGCCAGATGGCGCATCTTCGCGCGAGCCTCCTCGTACTTGGAGATGGCCCTATCGTTGGCATCGCGCGCCGCATACACCGACTCGTGCTGGGTGCCGAGCGGCCGTTCAGCGCACACGCGAGGGGCGAAATTGGCGGCGCGGCAGTCGAGCGAGCCCGTGATGGCATGGTCGTGTTCGATGCCCAACACTTGCCCGCAGACTTCGCGCACGTGCTAGCAACTTCGCGGCTGCCGGATTGGCGCGTCCGGCTCGTGATGGGTGCAACCAAGGGCCGGGCAGCGGCGCGTGTTGCGGCAAAGATTGCCGCGCTCGCAACTGTGACGGTGCCGTCGCTCACGAAACGCAGAGAGGAACTGGATCAGGTGCTGCTCGCCTATGCTCACGATGCCGTCGCGAGCTTCGGCGCGCCGGGTACCGGCCTTCGGCCACAAGACCTCAGCTGGGTTCGGGCGAGCGGTGTGAAGGATCACCACGAGGCAGACGAGGTAATGTCGCGCGTCGTCGCCGTCCGCAACTGGGGAGTCAGCGGCGGTGCAGCGCGCCTCGGACTCACGCACGGCGCGCTATCGAAGTACTTCCTGCGCCGGAAGATCCCGACGTGAGCGCCATCCCCCTTCGATCCCCCCACTTCGCGTCACGGAACGTGTCGGTTGGTGTCACGCCGGCGCGGTTAAGTGCCAGCGTTCGTTCCGTTCAGCGATTTCCGCGACGGTACCCAGTGACCTGCAAAACCATCATTCCCCGGTTCAAATCCGGGTGGCTCCTCTAACCCTCCAAGCTGTTGTCGCTGATCGCCGTTCGCGATCGCGGGCCCCGGGATTCGCGCTTGCTACGGCTTCGCCGCAACCGTGCGGGCGAACGAGAGCTGGACGATCTGCCAGCCCTTGTCGAGCTTGGCGCACGCGACCAGCACGCGATAGGTCGACGGCTTGGCGCCGGCCTTCGTTGCCGTGACGTTCGCGGCGACCCATGCCACGTCGCCGGCTGCCGTGATCCCGGCCTGCTGATCGGTGATCGCGAACGCGAGGCCCCAGCGGGCGAGCGTGGCCTTCACCTTCGCACCGGTGACATAGCGCTCGCCCTTGTCGCTGCCGAACATCACCACGTCCGGCCGATCGGCGATCGCGGCGGCGAGGGCCTTGGGATCGGCGAGCGCCGCGCCCACGAGCTTCACCGCGTCCTCGGCTCCTTTGCCGACCGAGCCGTCGAGCTTGGCCGCCGGCACGTCGGCCGTCGCCTTGCCGAACCGGCCGAGCACGTGCACCGCGACCGGCCGCCACCGCTTGCCCGCGCGCTCCAGCACCGCGGCGCCGCGCATCCACGCTTTCGGATCCTCACGCTTGCAGTGGTCGGGCTGGTAGTACGAGGCATCACCGGTGGCGTCGTCGGTGATCGGCGCGCAGGACTTGACGATCGCGAAGTCGGCCGCGATCCATGCAGACGAGCCACCTGTCGAGGTCCCGACGACCGGCTGCGAGGTCCGCGTCTGGTGCGGGAGCGACGCGAGCGCATAGAGCTCGACCCATTCGAGGTACTCGCCGGATACGACGTCGTTGAAGATCAGCGATAGCGCCGGGGCCTTCTGTTTCGCGTCGTGCTTCGCCTCGGGAGTCAGCACGTTCGCGAACGACGCCGCGACCGCGTCCGTGGAGCTGTCCGCGCGAGCGGATGCGGTCGCGAGGATCGCAAGGAGGCTTACGAGGGTCGGGTGGCGCATCACCACCTAGCGTCTCACACCCGGTCGGCTACCGGCTCTCGGACCACACCGTTGACGCCGCGTCGCGGGAGTACCTACGTGCGGTGACTCAGCGCCCTTCGCTGCCGAGGCGATCAGCTTCCTGCTCGACGAGCGAGCGGTGCGCGTCGGCCGTGCCGGCATCGCGCAAGATCGTGCTCATCGCACCGGAGACCTTCGCCCAGTCATACTTGCCGGTCGGTGCGATCATGAGGATCGCATCGACGTTGCCCATGGACACGCTCGTGCGAACGAGGTCCCCGCTCACGAGCGGGCCCCACGGATGAAATGCGCCGGGCAGCTTCTGCGGGTGCTTGTCGATCAGCGGCTTCAGCGGCTTCAGGGCCGTGACGCCGAGGCGGCTGGTCGCGTCCTGCGATGCGAAGCTCGTGCGCACCGCCGGTACGAGCTTGTCGAGCGTCGCCTGCAGCGCCGCCACCACACCGGCGCGATCCTTCGAGGCGACCTCGGTCACCGTGCCGACATAGAGCCCGAACCGGTCGTCGACGTACGTGACCGCGATCGGTGAGACGAAGGCGGCGGCATCGAGCAGGGCCTGGTCTCGCTTCGCGCGGTCTTCGCTGTCGTCGGTGACCGCGGCCGGCCTGGCGATCTTGCCCAGGGTCGTGGTCAACGACGTGATCTGCGCTGGTGTCCACGGCTTGGTCGCCGTGAGCTCGAAGCTGGCCGTCGCTCTGTCGTCACTCACCTCGAGCACGAGGTTGAGCGGGAACGCCTTGCGATCGAGCTTCGTGACATCGGCCGGCTTCCGGAGGCGGACGGCCGGCAGGAACAGGTCATACGGGCCGACGGGCGTTCCGGCCTTCCGCGCATCGGCGATCGCCTTCTCCGCCCGCGCCTGGAAGTCGAGGAATCGGAGCTTCAGGTCGCGATCGTGGCTCGCCATGTACCCTCGACTCTGGTCCTCGTCGACGAACATCTTCCTCACGTTCTCCACGTACGAGTAGCGGAACGAAGGACTCGCGAGGCTGTTGCCGTAGGCGCCACTCGCCTCCGCCGCGCCCGTGAACCAGCAGATCAAGGCCACGACCACCGCGGTGCGGAGCTTCATCCGCCACATATCGCACGACATCAGCGCCCGGCGGGGCGGTGCTGCGTCGTTCGGCTACGTCGCGCGTTCGAGTAATGGCGCTTGCGCTCGAACAACCATCTTGATCGAATTTCGAACAAAGCGCAGGTATGGGGCACGTCCGAGCGATCGCACGACGCGAATGCTCCGGCGTCCCGAGGGGAGAGCTCCGCCTTGCGCACGACTACCTGCGTCTTGTTTGCCATCGTTCTGTCCACCGCCTGCTCGGATCGCGATCCCGACGTGGATCTCGAGCCGGACATCTCCGACGAGTCCGCCGCCGTGACGCGTCCGCCGCTCGAGTCGCGGCGATCGCTCATCGCCACCGAACAGGTCGTGCTCGCGCGGTTTCCGCTCGCGCGGGTGTTCGATCAGCTGGTCGCGCAGAGCGGCGTCCCCGGGTTGACGTCGCTCGCGCTGTTCCAGCAGTGGTGGGACACGCAGAACCCCGGACCGGGCCTCGGCGCGGGTCCTCATTGCGACGACGTCCTCGAGCAGGGCGAGCCCGTGCTCGGCGGGTATCCGTACTCGTGCCGCCCCGAGGGCGCGCAGGCCCGGGTCGATCCGTTCGTCGATCCCGGTACCAATCCGAACGAGCTCGTCCCGATCGCGCTCGTCAATCGCTTCGATCTCACGCCGGGAGACGCGTCGAACTGCGGAGAGTACCGCATCGTGTACGCCCGCCGGGCCGGCATGACCGACGCGCGCGATCGGAACCTGGTGATCGTCGAGGCCATCCTCGACAACCCGCACCCGCAGCAGGGCCTGAAGGGTTGCCGGAAGATCGTCGAGTTCTGGGCCGACCTCAGCGCCATCACCGATCCGCTCGAACGCGCGGACCGGCTGGAGGGCTTCTTCTTCGAGGGCATCCCGAGCGTGGACCCGGTCATCCGGATCGAGCACCTGGGTGCGGGGTCGACCGGGCGCGGGCAGGTACGCACCAACCAGTTCATGGCGAGCCAGACGCCCGGCCTGCCGTGGTCGCTGCGCGAGTTCAAGCTCCAGCGCACCTGCACCGGCGCGAGCTGCACGGCGCTGCGCCTCGTCCCGGTGCCGCTGAAGAACAACCCGTGGGGCGGTCTGTTTCGCAGCGACTCGACGCACCCGCAGGCGGCGGCGTTCCAGGCCGCGTTCATCGACCAGGTCGAGGCGCTCGCCGCCGAGACGATCGCGGACCTCGACGTCGACTTCCCGCCACAGTTCAACACCGCGCAGGCGCAGGCGAGCGCGAGCGGCGAGAACAACTATCTGGCCCAGTTCGGCACCGAGCCCAGCCCGTTCCGGTCGGCGATCGCCGCGCGGCTCGCCGCGCTGGGGAGCACGCTCACGCCCGACGACATCGTCGCCCGCGCGCAGGCGCTGTCGTGTGCCGGGTGCCACCGGCTCAACAACAACCTCGCGATCGGCGCCGGCCTGATCTTCCCGTCGGCGCTCGGCTTCGTTCACGTGTCCGAGCGCGACACGGAGGTCGTCGACGGCGAGGTCCGGTTCGTGCTGTCGAACGCGCTCGCCGACGAGTTCCTGCCGAAGCGCGAGCAGGTCATGCAGGACTACCTCGACGACAAGCTCAAGAAGCCGAAGAAGGTCAGCGATCCGATCGGCGGGAAGCGCGTGCACTGACCGCACGCGGTGGTCACGGCGACACGGAGGCGCCCCAGCTGGCGCGCGATCGCGCCACCAGATCCTCGCGCGAGGCATCGAGCGCGAACAGCGCCCACCACCGGAGATCGCCGTCATCCCCGGCGGTCCACAGCCGATCGCCCTCGAGCTGGAGCCAGGCCACGCGCTGGGCGTGCGCCGGCAGGCGGGCGAGCAGGTGCTGGGTCGTGACGTCCCACACCTCGACGCGGCCGGTCGAGGTGCCGAGCGCGATCCGGCGCCCGTCGGCTGACAGCGCGAGCGCGCTGACGTCGGCGCCGGCGACCTCGATCGCGACCGTCCCGATCGCCACGCGGTGCCGATCCGCGGTGGCCACCGTCGATCCGTCGGCCGAGACCGCCATGGCGACCGCGCCGACCGCGGCGCCCGCGCGCTCGACGCGCTCTCCATCGACGCGCCAGACGCGGAGCTCACCGTCGACCACCCACGTCGAGGTGCCGGCCGTCGCGCTCGCGAGCGCGCCCGCGACCGTGCCGGGCGCCCGGGCGTCACCGAGCCGAGCACCGGTCGCGGTCGCGTAGCGCGCGGCGCCGTCACGGGCGGTGACGACGACCTCGGCGCCGTCGGGGCCGAGCGTCACGGCGCGGGCGCCGGGGACGGCGATCGTGCGCGTGCGGGTCCCGCGCGCCGCGTCCCAGATCACCAGCTCGTCGTCGTCGGTGATCGTCGCGGCCGTGCGGCGATCGGCCGCGATCGCGGCGGCGCGCAGACCCCGGTCGTGGACCAGGCGGGCAGGCGGCGCCGCGTCGTCGACCGCCCACCGGTGCCAGGCCGCGCCGCCGGCGACCAGGTCGCCGCCCTCGAGGAACGTGATCGGGCGATCCGCCGTGATCGGGAGCCGCGACAGCTCCGCGTTCGCTCCGCGCCGGATGCGGACCGCGTCCCCGCGATCACCGATCGCGAGGACGCCCGAGGGATCGAGCACCGCGAGGCGGCGGATCGCGCCGGGCAGGATGCGGGCGAGCATGAGCGTGCGCGAGCCCTGGCACCCCGCCGAGAAGCAGCCGCGCCCATCGACGAGCTGGATGTCGCCGGCCGCGCTGCCGATCGCGAGGTCGAGCCCGTCCTCGGAGACCGCGAGCGCCGTCGCGCCGGGGATCTCGGTCCCGAAGCCGGTCTCGGCGATCGACGCGAGGCCGTCGTCGGCGAGCCGGCCGAGCTCGCCCCGCGCGCACACCACGTAGGTGTCGCGCGTCGACGTGGCCGCGGCCGCGACGGCCCGGTCGCCGCACGCGCGGCGCACGGTGCGTGCACCGCCGTCGGCGGCGAATGCGATCACGGTCTCGCCGTCGTGGGCGATCACGCGCTGGCCATCCAGAGCGCGCGCGACGTCGGCGATCCGCGCGAGGCCGCGGACGCGCTCGGTCTCGGCTCCGGTCGCGGCGTCGAGCAGCACGAGCTCGGCGCGCGTGTCCCACGCCACGACGAGCCGGTCGCCGAGCGCGACCGCGCCCGCGATCGCGATGGGCTGCGTCCACAGCCTGCGCTGCGGCGCGACGCGCCAGGCGGTGAGCGAGCTCGGGCTCGGGCACAGCGCGGTCTCGGCATCGAGCGCGATGACCTCGGGACAGTCGGGGAGGGCGACGCGCTCGACGACGCGCGGGCGCGGCGCGGCGAACGTCGCGGCGAGGACGCCGCGCGCATCC
>JAEUJX010000649.1 GCA_016794545.1 Myxococcales bacterium | reverse complement strand
ACGCCGAGTTCCCCCGCATGGCGTCCGTGCGCGACGAGGTGCGCACGAAGCTCGCGCTCGCCTACGCGGCGGCCGGCAAGATGGTCGACGCGGAGTTCCTCGGGCACGTGACGCGCGACTTCTTCGAGGCGAACCCGCTCGCGGGCAAGCTCACGACGAAGTGGGAGTCGGTGCCGATGCTGAAGGAGATGATCGCGCGCACCGACCGGCGCACGACCGAGTTCGACCGCTTCGTGCTCGACCAGTCGCACGTCAAGGAGGACCTCCAGCGGGAGCTCGCCGTCCGCCTCACGCTCGACGGCGACTTCCAGGGCGCGAAGAAGGTGTTCGACACGAGCAGCGCGAAGAGCGAGCTGCTCGGCACCGACCCGTTCGTCATCCACGTCCTGGACTGCCACGACTGCGACCACGAGAAGCTCGGCGCGACCTCCCGGTGGACGCACAAGAACGTCGTCGAGCGACTCGCCGAGCTCGACCTGACCGCGAAGGGCGGAGGCGAGCAGGGCGCGCAGGCCGCGCTCGCGATCGGCAACGCGCTCTACAACATCACGCACCACGGCAACGCGCGCACGTTCACCAGCAGCACGCACCAGAGCACGGCCGACGCGCGTCTCGCGGAGCGCTACTACAAGAGGGTCTACGACTCGTCGGGCAACCGCGAGCTGAGAGCGAAGGCCGCGTGGCTCGCCGCGAAGGCCGAGCTGGGCACGATGATCTACAAGGAACAGCTGAAGCGTCAGGACGAGGGCGTCGATGCCGGCTCGATGATCCCGAGGACCTGGTTCCCGATCTTCGCGAGGTTCCAGAGCACGAAGTACTACAAGGAAGTGCTCGCCGAGTGCGGTAGATTCAGGGACTGGGTGCAGACCAGATGACCGATAAGGCGCCGGCGCTCGCGTACGTCTCGATCCTCCTGCTCGGCGCCGCGATGGGCGGCGTGATCTACCTCGGCACGAGAGAGGGCCCGTCGACCCCGCCGGGCACCGGGCCCGCCGGCGCGACCGGGGCCACCGCGGGCACGCCGGGCGCTCCGACCGGCAGCCCGAGCTCGGGCGCCGGCGCGAGTCTGACGTTCGTCGCGAGCGCGGACCTGACGCCGCACGAGCAGGCGATCCTCGAGCGGGTCAACGAGGCGAGGGCGAACCCAGCGGTGCTGGTCCCCACCTGGCAGAAGCAGCTGGCCGACGAGCGCGCGGCCAAGCGCGTGCCGTGCGACGAGCCGGACTCGATGCTCGAGTCGCTCCGAGCCTACAAGCCCATGCAGCCGCTCGCGGCGAACCAGCAGCTCACCGATGCGGCGCGCGCGCACGCGAAGGACGAGGTCGCGCGGAAGTTCTGGGGGCACGTGAACCCCGACGGCGTCGGCTCGAACCAGCGCATCGTCGCGGCGGGCTATCCGCTGCCGATCGGCAAGGGCATCGGCGGCTTCACGTACTCCGACAAGAAGGACGCGGTGAACACCGAGTCGATCTTCATGACGCAGGGGCGCGACGAGATCCCGGCGTCGGCGTGGCCCGACGCGGTCGACTCGCTGATCATCGACGCGTGCGTGCCCTCGCGCGGGCACCGCGATCACGTGCTCGGGGTCTCCGGCACGAGCCCGCTCGAGCCCGAGATCGGGGTCGGGACCGCGAGCGGCCCCCGGCAGCACCACGTCGTGCTCGAGACGGCGACCCGCCTCGACGGCAACTTCTACGTGCTCGGCGTCGTCTACCGCGACGCCGACAAGAACGGCCGCTACGACGCCGGCGAGGGCGTCGCGAACGTCCAGATCGACGCGCGCGCCGCCGGCGTCACGACGAAGTCCGGCCCCGGCGGCGGCTTCGCGCTCCCGGTGAAGGACGGCACGACCGGCGAGCTCGCCACCGGCGGCGGCGCGGTCAAGCCGTTCGCCGTCAAGGGCGCGAACGTGAAGGTCGACTTCGTCGTCCCGTAGCTTTCTGGTATGCCTCGGCCGTGGTGCGCCGGCTGCTCGTCTGTTGGTCGCTCGCGGCGGCGGTGTCGCCCGTGCGGGCGGAGGATCGCGACAGCGCGCGCATCCACTTCGAGGCGGCGCAGGCGGCCGAGCGGCGCGGCGACTGGCAGGTCGTGCTCGACGAGTACGAGCGCGCGTACACGCTCGCGCCGCACCCGACGGTCCTGTTCAACATGGCGAAGGCGTACGAGAAGCTGTCGCGGTTCCGCGAGGCGGCCGAGGCGCTGCGGCGGTACCTCCGCGACTCGCCGTACGCCGACGACCGCGCCGAGGTGGAGGCCCGGATCGAGCGGGCCCGCGATCGGCCGTCGCGCGTGCGCGTCGCGTTCCCGCCGGGCGCGACGCTGTTCGTCGACGGCGTGCCGCAGGGCGAGGTGCCGGTCGAGCTCGAGCTGCCCGCCGGCCGCCACGTCATGCACGTCGAGCGCGATGCCGACCGGTCGCGCGATCAGGAGGTCGTCCTCGGCTACGGAGACCCCGCCGAGCCGGCGTTCGAGCTCGAGAAGGCGCCGCCGGTAACGCCGTCGGGCGGCCGCCCGCCGACGCTGACCATCGGCGCGGCGCTCGGCTTCGCCACGGGCATCGCGTCGGCGTGGGACACGTCGGTCGCGGTCTCGCTGTCCGGACGGCTCGGCGGCTCGTTCGCGCTCGGCGACAAGCTCCGCGTGATCTTCGATCTCGGCGCCACGTTCGGGCCGTCGATCGAGGACGCGCGCATCAGCAGCGATCTCGGCCCGAAGGAGCGCTACGTGCTGTTCCAGCCGCGCGCGGGCGTCTCGTACGAGCTCTGGCGCAAGGGCGGGATGCACCTCGACGCATTCGGCGAGGGCGCGCTCGTGCTCGGCTATCACACGCTCTCGTTCGGCATGGAGGAGGTCAGCAAGCAGGGCGTCAGCGGCGCCGGCGCGGGTGGCGGCGTCGGGTTCTTCGGGAGCTCCGAGCGCTCGCCGCGCCAGCAGTACTTCGTGTCCGCGGCGTACTTCTACCTGCCGGCGAGCGTGGGCGACAACACGGGCTACCGCTCGCAGGGCGTCGTCAACGTCGGCGGGTTCGAGATCACCGCCGGCTGGTCGGTCCTGATCGGTCCCCTCGCGACGAAGCCGGTGTCGCGATGAGGCTCGCGCTCTCGCTCCTCGCTGTCGCCGCGTGCAGCTACGACGCGAGCGACGACGCGATCTGGCGCGGCACGATCCAGCGCGACGGCGGGCCGCCGCTCGCGTTCGCCGGCTTCGATCCGTACCCCGCGCAGGGCTACGCGTTCGGCGGGGGCATGTCCGCGATGGGCTACCTCGACGACGGCGACGAGAAGCTGCTCGTCTCGCTCCAGCTCCACTTCACCGACCGGCACGACTTCGAGAACGCGAAGTCGCCGGCGTTCCCGATCACGCTCGCGATCACCGACGCGGCCAACGTCGCCGGCATGGGCATCGACGTGTTCGAGCAACCGGCGTCCGAATCGGGCGGCGGTGCGATGCCGCACAGCTTTCACCACGACTACGCGCAGCACGAGGCCAACACGTCGAGCGGGACGTTCACCGTGACCGCGTGCGACTACCGGACGTTCATGGACGGCCACCTGTCGGCGACGGTGATGGACAGCGATCACGGGACGACGCGCGTCCTGGAGCTCGAGGTCCACTACCGCGGCGACAAGTAGCGTCAGGCCACGAGCTTCTGCAGGCGCTCGGGATCGTCGGACTCGATCCAGTCGACCCCGAGCTCGACGAGGCGGAACGCCTCGGCCTCGGTCATCGCGGACGGATCGATCGGCTTGCCGGTGGTGGAGCCGATCGGGAACAGCGTGTGCGTGCCGATCGCGGCGCCGGCGGCGTGGACGCGCTCGACGGTCTTGTGGCCGATCAGCGTGTGCTCGGCGCCGACGAGGCGCGTGCCGAGGAGCCGGTTGACGAAGTTGGACTCGAGGATGCGCGACAGCATCCGGCGCGGATGGAGGACCGGCTTCGCGAAGTTCAGCATGGTGTCGTCGAAGCAGAAGCCGACGGCGAGGCGCGACTCCTTCTGGACGGCGCGGGCGAGCTTGCGCGGGTCGAACGAGGTGACGATCACGCGGTGCTCGGCGCGCGCGTCGGCGATGACCTGGGCGGTGATCGCGCCGATCTCGGTGGCCCACAGGCGAGCCACATCGAGCTTGAGCTCGATGTTCACGAGGAGCTTCGCCGCGACCTCGTGGAGGACCTCGGCGAGCAGGGGGATGCGCTCCTCGCGCTCGTAGCGCGCGATCACCTGCTGGCCGTGCTCGTCGATGCCCATCGGCAGCTCGCGCTTGATGCGCAGGCGCGAGAGCTGATCCCACGTGAGGTCGTCCACGTCGAACGAGCTGCCGGTGAGGCGCCGCAGGTTGTGGTCGTGCAGACAGACGGCCTTCTTGTCCTTGGTGAGGCGGACGTCGAGCTCGACCGCGTGGAGGCCGAGCGAGACCGCGCGCTGGAAGCCGGCGAGCGTGTTCTCCTGGTGGAGCTTCGGGACGCCGCGGTGCCCGACCACGATCGGCATCTTCTTGCCGGTGAGGAACGGGTTGTGCGCGAGCTTCACCCCTTCAGTGTCGCATAGCGTAGCGCCATGGCGAGTGACAGTCGCTGATCACGGAGGTGTCGGCTGCGAGTCGGACGCCAGCGCGGGGCGCAACGCCGCGGACAGCCGGCCGAAACGGCGCCACGCCGAGCGACGTGGTACGCCACCGCACATGGATGGGACCGCGTTCGTCGCCGAGCTCGAGGCGTTCCAGGCGGAGCGCCTGGCGCCGATCACCGCCGCTGGAGAGCTGTCGCTCGCGAACGATGCCGGCGATCCGGAAGCGCTGCTGAAGGTCGCGCTCGCGAACGAGGTCAGCGTGAGCGAGCTGGCCGCGCTGTGGATCGCGACCACGAAGGAGCTCGACGTCAAGCTCGCGCTCGCGAAGCAAGCGGGCGACGAGGCGCGGCACTTCGAGACGGTCGCGCTCCGGCTGGCGAAGCTGGGGTTCGACGCCGCGGCGTTCTCGCCACCGCCCGACAACGCGCTGTTCGCGTACCTGAAGACGTTGCCGTCCACGGTGGAGCGCGTCGCGGCCGGGTTGTTCACGCTCGAAGCGATCGCCTATGGCGTCAACGAGCGGTTCATGGCCCTGTGCGCGGCGCGCGGCGATCACGAGACCGTGCGCATCTATCGCGAGTACATCCAGCCCGACGAGCAGGCGCACCAGCGCCTCGGCGGACGGTTGCTCGCGAAGTACGCGACGACACCCGAGCTGCAGGCCGTGGCTCGCACCACGGTCACGAAGGTGCTCGAGATCGCGGGCGCCGCGCGCGCCCAGGCCGCGGCCCGCCTGGGGACGGCCTGCGTTCCCGGTTGCTAGGCGCTACAGGCGGCCGGTGAGCAGCATCACCACGAGGATGATGGCGATCAGCGCCGCCGGGGTGAGACCACCGGCGCCGAAGCGGCCGTAGCCCAGACCACCACCGAGGAGAGCGAGGAGGAGGAGGATGATGAGAATGGTCAGCATGACCGGAGGGAGTGCAGGCCGCAGGCCACCCCTCTGCGAGGCCTGCTGACGTTCTCCGCGCGCGGGTTTGCACGATCGCACGGTGTGCGGCTGCGATCGCCGCGCGCACCGTGCATCGCTGACTCGGCGATCCCGCAGCCCTGTTCGCTC
>JAEUJX010000647.1 GCA_016794545.1 Myxococcales bacterium | reverse complement strand
AGGAGCCGCTGATGAAGCGCGAGTCGCGCGGCCGCATGGGCGCGCCCTCTCCCGCCATGGTCGCGCCGTCGACGCCGATCATGATGGAGCAGGATCCGAACCTCAACACCGAGGCCTACTCGCGGATCGACGACAACCCGTTCCACCGCGTCGCGACCGCGCCGCTCTCGACGTTCTCGGTCGACGTCGACACCGCGTCGTACGCGAACCTCCGCCGCTTCCTGCGCGATGGTCAGCTCCCTCCCAAGGACGCCGTCCGCATCGAGGAGATGATCAACTACTTCTCGTACGACTACCCGCAGCCGGCCAAGGGCGAGCCGTTCTCGATCACCACCGAGGTCACCGCGAGCCCGTGGAACGACAAGCTCCAGCTCGTGCGCATCGGCCTCGAGGCGCCGGCGATCGACGACGCGAAGGTTCCGGCGCGCAACCTGGTCTTCCTGCTCGACGTGTCGGGCTCGATGAGCTCGCCGGCCAAGCTGCCGCTGCTCCGTCAGGCGATGACGCTGCTCGTGAACCAGCTGCGCCCGCAGGACAAGATCGCGATCGTCACCTACGCCGGTAACGCCGGCCTCGTGCTGCCCGCGACGAACGGCCGCGAGAAGGACACCATCCGCAACGCGATCGCGCGTCTCGAGCCGGGCGGCTCGACGAACGGCGCCGCCGGCATCGAGCTCGCCTACAACATCGCCGACCAGAACCGGATCAAGGGCGGCATCAACCGCGTGATCCTCGCGACCGACGGCGACTTCAACGTCGGCACGACCAGCGAAGGCGAGCTCACCCGCCTGATCGAGCGCGAGCGCGAGCGCGGCGTGTTCCTCACCGTGCTCGGCTTCGGCATGCGCAACCTGAAGGACTCGACGATGGAGAAGCTCGCCGACCGCGGCAACGGCAACTACGCGTACATCGACGACCTCGACGAGGCGCGCAAGGTCCTCGTCAAGGAGGCCGGTGCGACGCTCGTCACCGTCGCGAAGGACGTGAAGCTCCAGATCGAGTTCAACCCGGCCACCGTCGCGGGCTACCGCCTGATCGGCTACGAGAACCGCCTCCTCCGCGACCAGGACTTCAACGACGACAAGAAGGACGCGGGCGACATGGGCGCCGGTCACTCGGTCACCGCCCTCTACGAGATCGTGCCGGCCGGCGTGCCGGTTCCCGCCGCGAAGGTCGACGACCTCAAGTACCAGCAGAAGCCCGCGCCGGCGCCCGCCTCCGCGTCGCAGGAGCTGCTGACGGTCAAGATCCGGTACAAGGAGCCCGACGGAAAGACCTCGAAGCTGCTGTCGCGCCCGCTCGCGAACACCAAGGTCGAGCTCGCGAAGACCTCGGCCGACCTGCGCTGGGCCGCGGCGATGGCCGGCTTCGGCATGATGCTGCGCGAGTCGCCGCACCGCGGGAACCTCAACTGGGTTCAGGTGCAGGCGATGGCGAAGGGCGCCGTGGGCACCGACGCAGAGGGCTACCGTGCGCAGGCGCTGCTCCTCATCGAGCAGGCGGTGAAGCTGTCGTCGAAGACCCAGGTCGCTCGCTAAGCCTTGCGATCTCGCGCAGATCGGGTAGCGGCGGGGTTTCTCCTGTCGCCAGGCGCGCTCCCGCAATAGAATCGGAGTCATAGCGGCCTATCGTCACGCGGCCACCGCGTCACGCCAGCGCGGGCTCCCGTCGATCGGTCTCGAGTTGACCGCGCCGGGCGGGGTGGAGCTCACCCCGGTGCCGGCCGGCGAAGCGGTGGTGCGGTGCAGCGAGCGCCGGCCCGATGGCAAGCCGGTCGGCGAGCTCGAGGTCTCGATGTTCAAGGCCGCGCTGATCATCGATCGCGACGGCATCCTCGAGGAGAAGGCGCGCACCGTCGCCGAGACCTGCGCGGCGGCCAGTAGCGAGGTCGCGGGGACCGTCGCGATCTCGCTGCCGGGCGCGAGTGGCTATCGCGCCGATGTCGAGCCCCGGCGAAATAGCGCCGGGCTCCCGTACGTTCACGTGTTCGCGATGGCTCCGCACGACCTCGGCATCGATGGCGGTGTGGTCGTCGTCGTCCGCAGCGCCGCGCCCGAGTGGCCGGCGGCCGAGCAGATGCTCGGCTCGCTGCGCCTGCTCACGCGCAACGGCGCGCCGCAGCCCGCGAACGACGAGGAGCATCCGCCGCTGTTGCCGATCGTCTCCAGGGAGTAGCGCGCAACCGCAACGCGACCTCCGTGTCCACGATCGTGATGAGGACCGCCCTGGCGCTACTTCTGATCGCCGCGCTCTCGCTGCCCGCTCACGGCAGCACCGAGGACACCTGGCTCGCGAGCCTGAGCGATCGCGTCGTCCAGGATCTCGCCGCCGGCAAGCCGCTCCTCGTCGAGGTCCACGTCCCGCTGTGCGACAACACGATCATCGCCTGCGGCAACGCGAAGCTCGGCGACGGCGACAACCCCGACACGAACCTCTACTGGTGGACGACGCCTGGTTTCGGCACCTGGTTCGCCCGCCGGGGTTCGGGCTGGACGCGCACGACGAAGCTGAAGGAAGGCGAGACCGGCGATCCCGACGTGCTCGCGCTCCACGTCAACAAGCGCACCGTCGCCGCCCCGGCCGCGTGGCGGAAGCGCGGCGTGCCCGCGAAGTTCGAGATCCAGATCCGCGTGCGCGCCTGGCGCGGCACCGCGATCGACCGCGCGCTCGCCGCCTACGCCGCCGACGTGTCGGGCGCGAGCCCCGCGCAGATCGTCGCGTGGGTCGGCCACAACCGGCTGATGGACGTCGACACGTACCGTTGGCCCGAGCCGGGCGCCGACATCAAGGGCACGATCGCGATCGCCTGCCACACGGCCGCGTACATGGAAGAGGCCGTGCCTGCCGCCACGCGCGTGCCGCTGCTCATGACGCGCGACTTCCTGTTCTCGAACGCCGCGCCGCTCGAAGCCGCCGTGCTGTCGTTCGCCGCCGGCGGCAGCTACGGGGAGATCCGGCTCGCCGCCGCCACCGCGTATGCCGGCGTGCAGAAGCGCGAGGTGAAGAAGATCTACGGCGTGTTCACGAACCCCGCCGACAAGCGCTGGAAGAAGAAGTGAGGCCGGTGCGTCAGGACGGGAGCTTCGCGCGCGCGTCGTCGATCGCGGTGCGCGCGGCGATCCGCAGGCGCGAGAGCACGGCGAGCTCGTCGGCGCTCGGCGTGGGGCGGCGCGCGTAGATCGCGTCGAGCCAGCGCAGCGCCGCGAACGGCGACGTCAGCGCGACGGCCGCGCCGACGAACGAGAGCGGCGGCGGCAGGAACGCGAACGACGCGCCGACCAGGCCAGCGGCCCACAGCGGGTAGACGACGAGCGCGGCGCCGAGCTTCACGGTCGACGTCGCGTCGGGGTCGGCCTTCCGCGCGATCCAGCGCGGGACGAAGTAGGGCAGGGCGTAGAGCGCGAAGCCGGAGGCCGCGAGCGGGGCGAGCGCGGCGCGTGCGAGCGGCGAGAGCGGCTCGGGCGCGGGGCG
>JAEUJX010000643.1 GCA_016794545.1 Myxococcales bacterium | reverse complement strand
GCCCCCCGCGGCGGGGGGGGGGGCGGGGGGGCCGGCGCGGCGCGCCCCCCGCGCGGCGCCCCCCCCCCCCGCGGCTCGCGCTCGCCGGCGCGATGGGCGTCGTGATCGGGTTCGCGATGATCTTCTTCGCGCCCGGCCAGGGCGAGCGCTACGAGGGCCTCGCGACGAAGGTCAGCCTCCTCGGGCGCCTGCTCCAGCGCGGTGTCGTCGCGAACCTCGACATCTACGCGAACTACCTCCTCGCCGCAGCACCGGTCCTCGGCCTGCTGCTGATCGTGCTCGCCGTCGGCGCGCGCGACCCCGACCGCGACGCGCAGCGGCAGCCGCTCCGCCTCCTCGGATGGGCGCTGATCGCCGGCTCGTTGATCACCGCCACCGTGTTCGTGTCGCCGAAGCTCGGCCCGCGGTTCTACCTCCACTCCTGCGCGCTCCTGCTCGCGTGCTTCATCGCGCTCGCCGACGCCGTGCTGCTCACGCGCCGCCGCCTCGCGCCGTTCGTCGTGCTCGCGATCGCGGCGAGCGTCTACGCCGGCGTCCGCACGGTGCCGCTCTACCTGCGCCTCAAGGACGCGAGCGACGAGCGGATCGCCGCCCTCGTCGCCGCGAAGCCGGGCTCGACGTTCACCGCCGACGCGTTCGACCAGGTCGAGGACTCGTGGTGGTTCCTCGGCGACGACTTCCGCGACATCAAGAAGCGCGAGCTGATCGCGGGCTACTTCGGCTTCCGCGAGGTCGTCCACCGCGCGGTCGATCTCGACGCACCGCTCGGCGTCTCCGACGTGCGCCTCTCTCCGCGCTACGTCCTGTCGCCGCCGAGCTGCCTCGACGAGCACGGCGGCCTCGAGCTCGGCGCGTTCCGCGCGCTCGACGTGGCGACGCTGCATGCCGCGATGAAGCACGGCATCGATCGCCTCCGCACGCGCCTCGGCGACCGGGGCCGCGTCGACCAGCTCGAGCTCGCCGTCGACTTCCTCGGCGATCCGCCGGTGATGCCGCGGCCGCTCGTACTATTGGCCCGCTGGACCCCGACCAGCTTCGAGGGCTGGGCCGGTGTGATCGAGCGCAAGGGCGCCGGCAAGACCCGTTCGATCGTGCTGCCGAAGGAGCTCCGCGGCAGCGACCTCGAGATCTTCATCTACCGCGTCGGTGACGAGGCCCGGCGCCTCGGTACCGGCAAGGACGAGCGCCTCGAGTACGAGCCGTGGAAGCGCGGCCCCTACTGGGCCCTCGCGTGCCGGCCGACCGAATGCTTCGTGATCGCGGCCACACGCCTGCTCTGAGTCGGCCATACTGAGGCATGCCCCGCGCCGGCGACCTGCTCGACATTCACTGGCGGCGGCTCAGCCGGTGGTGCCTGTTCGGCACGATCGTGATGCTGCTCTGGCTCGCGTGGCCGACGATCAGGTGCAGCTTCGGCTCGTTCCAGGACACGCCGCTCGAGGCGGTCGAGCAGAGCGCGAAGTCCGAGGACCGACCGGGCTTCTTCGAGCGGTGGTGGACCGGCACGAAGCGGTGCTATGCGGCCGCGCCGCTGTTCGGCCAGGAGCGCTGGAAGACGATCCTGCTGCTGTCGTTCGCGGGCGCGACCGCGGCGACGAGCCTCATCGCTCGGTTCGCGAACCGCAAGCACGGCCTCGAGTAGGGTGCCGCCGGTCACGCGCCAGGCCGATTGAAAGACGCGCCGGGAGTGGCCCCGTGCTAAGAGTCGAGCAGTGGACTCGCCGGTGATCTCCCTGGTCGCGCCCGCCTACAACGAGGCGAAGAACCTCGTCGCGTTCGTCGAGGCGGTTACCAAGGTGCTCGAGGGCATCGGCGAGCCGTGGGAGATCGTGTTCGTCGATGACGGCAGCAAGGACGACACGCTCGGCATGCTGCTCGCCGCGCGTGCGAACGATCCCCGGATCAAGGTGGTGTCGCTCGCGCGCAACTTCGGCAAGGACGTCGCGCTGACGGCGGGCCTCCACCACGCGCGCGGCCGCGCGGTGATTCCGATCGACTGCGACCTCCAGCACCCGCCGGAGCTCATCCCCGAGATGGTCGCGAAGTGGCGCGCCGGCGCCGACATGGTGATCGGCGTCCGCTCGAAGCGCGGCGAGGAGGGCTTCTTCCGGCGCACGGCGTCGCGCTGGTACTACGGCCTGATGCGGCGGATGACGAACATCGAGATCCCGCCGAACGCTGGCGACTTCCGGCTGCTCGATCGCAAGATCGTCGAGGTCATCAAGGAGATGCCGGAGCGCACGCGCTTCATGAAGGGCATCTTCGCGTGGCCCGGGTTCAAGACCGAGATGATCGAGTTCCAGGCGAACGTGCGTGCCGGCGGCAAGACCACGTGGTCTCCGTTCAAGCTGTGGCGCTTCGCGCTCGACGGGCTGTTCTCGTTTTCGACCGTCCCGCTCAAGATCTGGACGTACATCGGCGGGCTGTCGGCGCTCGGCGCGTTCGTCTACCTGATGATCACGCTGATCCAGAAGATCTTCTGGGGCATCGAGGCGGAGGGCTACGCGTCGCTGCTCATCGTCATGCTCGGGTTCAACGGCCTCCTGCTCCTGTCGAACGGCATCCAGGGCGAGTACATCGCGCGGATCTTCGACGAAGTGAAAGGCCGGCCGCTGTTCGTCGTCGGCAAGAAGTGGGGCTTCGACGAGCCCTCCGTGCATGTCGGCTCGGGCGCGCAGGGCGCCGAGGCCAGCCGCGACGTCGCCTCGTGAACCGCCGCGCGCCCATCGCCTGGGCCGCGCTTGTCGGCTCGCTGTGGCTCACGATGATCCTGTGCACGTCCTGGGAGCCAGTCGTGCGCGACGGCTGGCGCAACCTCGCCTGGCACCGGGTGTACGACCTCGACCTCGGCGAGATCTGGCGCCTCGTGCGCGACGGCTGGCTCGGCTCGAATCCCCGGCTCGGCCAGGCGCTCACGACGGTGCTGTACGCGCCGGGGCCGCTGCACGTGATCGTCACGCCGATCCTCGAGCTCGCGCTGCTCTGGGTGATGACGGCGGTCGTGCTCGGGCGCTGGCCGAGTGTCCGGCGAGCGGACGATGCGCTGACGTTCGCGACCGTGACCGCGGTGTTCGCGCTGACGACGCCGCAGTTCGGACCGATGCTGTTCTACCGGCCGTACTTCGGGAACTACACGTTCGGCCTGCTGCTCGACCTCGCGTGGCTCGTCCCGTTCCGGTTCGGCGGCGCCGGCCGGTGGTGGTACGCCCCGCTCCTGCTCGTGCTCGGCGTGGCGGCGGGCCTGTGCAACGAGCACACCGGCCCGGCGTTCCTCGGACTCGGCATCGCCGCGGTGGTGTGGGCGTGGCGCGCGGGGGAGGGCGTGCGCGCCTGGATGATCGCCGGGCTCGTCGGGCTCCTCGCGGGCTACGTCCTGCTCCTCGTCGCGCCCGGTCACGACGCGCGCTACGGCGGGATCGCGAAGCAGGCCGGCGTGCTCGGCCGCATCGCCGAGCGCGGCGTCGCCGAGAACGCGCTGATCATCGGCATGCTCGTCGCGTACTGCGCGTGGTCGTTGCCGTGGATCGCGCTCGGCCTCGCTTCGCGGCGCACCCGGCCCGAGCGCTGGCACGTCGCGCTCGCCGCCGCGGGCGTCGTCGCGACGCTCGCGCTGCTCGGCTCGCCGAAGCTCGGCGCGAGGCTGTACGTGCACTCGACCGCCCTGGTCTCGATGGCGATCGCCGGCTGGGTCGTGGTGCAGCTCGCGGCGCCGTGGGCGAAGAAGGCGTGCGCCGCGCTGTCGGTCGCCGTGCTGCTCTACGGCGAGGTGCGCTGCGTGATCACGTACCGCGCCGTCGGGGCCGTCAGCGCCGAGCGGCTCGCGATCCTCGACGCGGCACCGCCGGGCGCGGTGATCACGCTGCCGCGCTATCCCCACGGCGCCGGCGCCTGGTTCCTCGGCGACGACGCCGCGTTCGACTACGTCGCGCAGACCTGGGGCCTGGCGTCGGTCAGCGTGGACACTCGCCCGGAGTGATCACCGCGTCGCGGTGACAGAACGTCGCGAGCTCGGTGATCTCGCCGCGGGGCTCCGGCGCGTACCCGAGCACGGTCTCGCACGCGGTGCCGGGAGCCGGACGCCCGACCTTGTCGGCGAGCGCCGACAGCATCCTCGACTCGCCGGTCCGGAGGAAGCCGATGTCGTGCCACGCGTCGTCGTTGCGGTGACCCGGGCACGACGTCATCCGCACGAGCTGCGCGCCGGGCGAGAGGTCGCGATGGGCGGTCGCGCGGTAGCGGAGCTGGAGGGTCGCGGCCTTCGCGACCGCATGGCTGACCACGGCCGTGACGCCGGTCGGGCCGGCGGCCACGCGAGAGATCACGTTTGGCGGGCACGGCCGGTCGAGCGAGTCCGCGTCGCCGCACCGGCGGTAGAGCAGGCGCGAGGTCGAGACCCCGCGCTCCCAGATCTCGTAGTCGCAGCGCGACGGCCTCGCCGGCGGCCGCTCGATCTCGAACAGCGGCACGTCGACCTTCACGGCACGCCCGGGCTCCAGCACGATCGCGGGCTGGGCGACGTCCACGAGTCGATCGGCGCCGACCTGGCAGGCCGCTCTCACCGTGATCCCACGCGAGTCGGGCAGCGGGGCCGCCAGCTTCACGGTGAACCCGAGCCCCATCGACGCGAGCCTGCCGTCGACCGCCACGTCCTGGTTCGTCACGAGGCTGACGCCCTCCGGGGGCTCCTTGCTGCACGCCGCGAGCGCGACGAGGATCACGGCCCGGCGGTGCATCGAAACGACTCTCGCACGCCGGCCGCGGGCCGTGGTAATTCCCCGAGATGACGACTCCGGCCGAGCTGCCGTACGACCTGCTGCACCGCCTGCCCAAGACGGATCTCCACTGTCACCTCGATGGCTCGCTGCGGATCGACACCGTGCTCGACCTCGCGAAGAAGCAGGGCGTGAAGCTGCCGACGTTCGACCGCGGCGCGCTGACGTCGCTGCTGGTGCAGGGCGAGCACACGACGTCGCTCGACGACTACCTCCGCGCGTTCGACATCACGCTGAGCGTGATGCAGACGGAGGAGGCGCTGGAGCGGTCCGCGTACGAGCTCGCGGTCGACGCGCACGAGGAGAACGTCCGCTACCTCGAGGTGCGCTACTCGCCGCTGCTCCACATCCGCGAGGGGCTGCGGCCGGCGCAGGTCGTGGAGGCGGTGCTCCGCGGCCTGCGCACCGCGAAGCGCGAGCTCGGCATCCGCTACGGCGTCATCCTGTGCGCGATCCGGTCGCTCGGTCCCGAGTCGAGCCTCCGCATCGCGGAGCTGTGCGTCGCGTTCAAGAACCGCGGCGTCGTCGGCTTCGATCTCGCGGGCTCCGAGGTCAACAACCCGGCGAAGCTCCACCGCCAGGCCTTCCAGCTCGTCATCGACAACAACATCAACTGTACCGCGCACGCCGGCGAGTCGTTCGGCCCCGACTCGGTCCACCAGGCGATCCACAAGTGCGGGGCTCACCGCATCGGCCACGGCACGCGGCTCGTGGAGAGCGGCGACCTCCTCAACTACGTCAACGATCACCGCATCGCGCTCGAGGTCTGCCCGTCGTCGAACGTGCAGACGCGCGCGGCGACCAGCTGGGAGACGCACCCGGTCGACTTCTACGTCGACTACGGGCTGCGCGTGACGATCAACACCGACAACCGGCTGATGTCGAACACGACCGTGACGAAGGAGCTCCAGCTCTGCCACCAGCACTACGGCTGGTCGCTGCAGACCATCAAGGAGATCATCATCGCGGGCTTCAAGAGCGCGTTCATGCCGTACCGCGAGAAGGCGGACCTGCTCGCCGAGATCGCGCGCGAGCTGTCGACCTACACCGATCCGCGCGGCGAGATGGCCGGCCGGGTCGGGCTCGTCGAGTCCGATCTCTCGACCAGCGGGCCGCTGCCCACCCCGCCGAAGCCGAAGCTCACTGCGTCGTGAACGAGGAGGTCAGCGCGAAGATCGTCTGGCCCTCGAAGTCGACGATCCCCGTGGTGACCATGACCGTGACGAGCGTGCCCGACGGCAGAGCTGCCGACGGGTTGAACGTCCAGGTGCGGCCGCCGTTGCTCGCGACCCGCGTGCCGGCCACCGGACCGCCTGCATCGATGGTGAACGTCGTCGCGTCGACGCCGACGACGGGCTCGCTGAACGTGACCGCGATCGTCGTGTTCGTCGGGACGTTCGTCGCGTTGTTCGCGGGCGAGAACGTCTGCGCGGAGGGCCGGCTCATGTCGCCGGTGCCGGCCGTCGAGAACGTGTAGTTCGTCAACGGGAGCGGGTTGCCGGCGAGGTCGGTGATCGCGCTCGTGAGCTGTACGTTCACGACCACGGCGCCCGCCATCTGACCGGTCGGGACGAAGGTCCACGTCGCACCGCCATTGGAGACCCCGATGATGCCGGTGATCCCGGCGCCGTCGTCGACGAGGAACGAGGCGGCGGTCACGTTGGTGACTGGCTCGCTGAAGTTGATGACGATGTTGTTGTTCGTGGCGATGTTCGTCGCGTTCGCGAGCGGCAGCGTCGAGCTGACCATCGGCGCCGTGGTGTCGTTGATGGTGGAGAACGTCCACGACACCGGACTCGCGAGCGGGTTGCCGGCGAGGTCGGTGATGCCGGTCGTCAGCGTCACGGTGACGGTCGCGTTGTTGCCGAGCATGGTCAACGGGCTGAACGTCCAGGTGCGTCCACCATTGCTGGAGGACCGGCTGCCGGTGACCACGGCGCCGTTGTTGACGGTGAAGGTCGACGACGACACGCCCATCACGGGCTCGTCGAACGTGACGACGATCGTCGAGGCGATCGGCACCATCGTCGCGTTCGGCGCGGGCGTGCGTGACATCACCGTCGGCGCCGTGGTGTCGGGCGCGGTCGTGAACATCCAGGTCACGGGCGCGGCGAGCGCGTTGCCGGCGAGATCCGCGATGCCGGTCGTCAGCGTGGCCGTGACCGTGACGCTATTGCCGAACGCGGCTTAGTTCGTGAACGTCCAATTGCGGCAGCACATCGCCGAGTCGAGAGATGCGGTGTCCTCCTAGGATAAGTTGACGGTGAAGGTCGACGTCGTCACGCCCATCACCGGCTC
>JAEUJX010000217.1 GCA_016794545.1 Myxococcales bacterium | reverse complement strand
CAAGTCCGGCTACTACGACGACACCGGCGCGTCCTCCGAGAAGGCGCTCCTCAAGACGCCGCTCAAGTTCTCGCGCGTCTCGTCGGGCTTCGATCGCAAGCGCATGCACCCGGTGCTGCACACCACGCGCGCGCACCTCGGCGTCGACTACGCGGCCCCGACGGGCACGCCCGTGTGGGCCGCCGCGACGGGCACGATCGTGCACCGCGCCCCGTCCGGCGGTGCGGGCAACCTCGTCATCATCAAGCACGACGGCGGCATCGAGACCGCGTACATGCACCTGTCGAAGTTCGCCGACGGCCAGAAGGTCGGGCAGCGGGTCGCCGCGAAGACCGTGATCGGCTACGTCGGCACGACCGGCCTGTCGACGGGCCCCCACCTGCACTTCGGCGTCAAGCAGAACGGCAACTACATCGACCCTGCCAAGTTGACACCGATCCGCGGCAAGGGTGTGACGGGGAGCGACCTCGCGGCATTCAAGGCCGAGGCGGCACGGCTCGACGCGCTGCTGGGCGGAATTTCGATCGCCTCCGCCGATCCAACGTGACAAACCGCGCTTGCCGATCGCGGTCCGAGTCGTCATGCTTGAGCTGTGGTCAAGCTGCTCGTCGGCATCCTGAAAGGCGCGGTCATCGGCGCCGCGCTGGGCTACGGCGCTTACGCGATCGGGATGGACTCCGCGGTTCCGTGGCTGACGTACGCGCTGATCGGCGCGGTCGTCGGTCTGTTCGTCGGTAAGCCGATCTGGTCCCTGATCCGCGATCAGGGCTCGACCACGTGGATCGCCGTCCTCAAGTCGATCGTCGGCTTCGGCATCGGCGTCGGCCTCTACGCGCTCGTGGCGCACGCGTGGGACCCGAGCCCGCAGATCGTCTCCGGCTACGACATCTTCCGGTGGGGCCCCACCCTGGGCGGCGCCATCGGCGCGGTCTACGGCGGGTTCGTCGAGCTCGACGACGCGATCGGCGATCCGCCCGCGGGCGCGGGCGCGAAGAAAGAGCCGCAGAAGAAGCTCCCGGCGAAGAAGGCGTGACGTAGATTCGGCGCGTGCGCCGAGCTGTTGTCGCTACCTTCGCGCTACTCGCTGCCTGCGGCGGCGATGATCTGCGCGGCAACATCGTCATTCGTTCGGCTCCGCAGTTCGAGCAGCAGCTCGTGGAGCTGGCAGCACTGACCCCGTACCGCGGACTGTCGGTCGGAGCGGTCGACAACGATGCCTACAACATCGTCGTTCGCCACGACGCGACGATCCCGGCCGAGGGCTACTCGTTCGGACCGCCCTATCCGATCGACGGAGCGGAGACCGAGGTCGACGAGGTGATCTTCGTCCGTGCCTCCGACGTCCTCGGCGCGCAGTACGGCGTGTCCGTCGCGCTCGAATCGCTCGGCTTCCGGTTCCGGCACCCGTTCGATCCCCTGGTTCCGAACGTCCCGAAGCGCACCGCTCTCGACCTGGCGGTGCACGAGCCCGACGTTCGCGTGCGCGGCATCCACCTCCACACGCTGCACCCGACCGAGGGCTACTTCGCGGTGTGGGAACCGAGCGCGGGCAGCACCAACGACGCGCACCGCATCATCGACTGGGTCGTGAAGAACCGCGGCAACTACCTCCAGTGGGTCGCGCTCGACAACATCCTCAAGCCCGAGTACTTCGAGCCATGGCACGCGTTCACGCGCGAGCTGATCGACTACGCGCACTTCCGCGGCATTCGCGTGGGCCTCGGCCTTCAGCTGTTCGGGCAGTCCAATCTGCAGCTCGGGTTCGACCTCGCCGACGACAAGACCGGCACCGTGCCGATCGCGGACGAGATCGCGGCGCGCCTCCCGGTGATCGTGAAGGACTTGCCGTTCGATCAGTACGAGCTGTCGTTCGGCGAGTTCTTCAATGCGGATCCGCAGACGTTCGTCGCTTCCGTCAACGAGGTCTGGCGCCAGCTGCACGCGATGGCGCCGAACGCCGAGCTCCACACGGTCGTGCACGTCGGTGCGGATCAGAAGGTGATGTACATGGGCGAGGAGCTGATCTACTACTTCCTCGTCAAGTTCACCGACCCCGCGATCATCCCCGACATCCACACGGTGATGTTCTACAACCTGTTCGAGCCCGCCGGCGGCGCGTACCAGAGCGAGAACTTCTTCGAGCACCGCGATTACCTGCGGTCGCGGATGTGCGCTGGACAGAAGGGGGCGTACAAGCCGGAGACCGCGTACTGGGTCGCGTTCGACAACTCCGTGCCGCAGTTCTATCCGCTGTACGTACAGAGCCGTCTCCTCGATCTCGCGAAGCTCCAGGAGCCCGAGGGACCGTGCGGCGTGCTCGATACGCATATCCTGTTCTCGACCGGCTGGGACTGGGGGTACTGGCTGAACGATGTCGCGTCGCTGCGCGGCAGCTACGAGCTCCCGGCGAACCTGAACGAGGCGTTCGCCTACGAATTCGCGCCCGATCTCGGGCCGAAGGCGGCCGCCCTGGTCGAGCGGATGAGCAACCTCCAGCACGACCGCGTGATGATCGACAAGCTCACCGGCTACCTTGTCGGCCGCGCGGCCGACATCGATCTCGGGCGCGCGCTCGACATCATCTCGCAGCCGGATCGCATCACGTTCGATCAGCTCGCGGGCGGCATGGGCCGCGCGGAGGTCGAGGCGATGATGGTCACGCTCGCGAGCTACATCGCGGAGCTCGAGGTGCTCGATCGCGAGCTCCGCGCGCTCGATCTACGCGACTCGCGCTGGGCCCGCGAGCTACGCGATGGCTTCCGGATCAACCTCTTGCGTGCGCAGTTCGTCCAGGCGGCGTACACCTCGATGCTCGCGCACCTCGATGGCGATGCCGCGGCGACGGCGAAGAGCTTCGCGAAGGCGAAGGCGCTGACCGAGCGCGCGCAGGCCGTCGTGACGGGCCGCCACGCCGATCTTCACGACACGCACGGCCGCCGCACGCTCGACAAGACCGCGAACCAGGGCTTCTACCAGATCGGCTACCTCTACTTCGCCGACACGCTCTGCTACTGGCAGCGCGAGCTCGACCAGCTCGGCAAGGAAACCGGGCTGTCGTCGACCACGCCGGCGAGCTGCTTCTTCTAGCGACTCCTGCTGCCTGACCACGCGAGCTGCCATGGCCGCCGTGCGTCGTGTCGCGTGGTTGGCTGGTCAGACCACTGGCCCGAGCGCTGCACGTGACGCGCGCATGCACCCTGCCGGGAAGCTCCTCACCACCCTGCTCCTCTCCGTAGCCGCCACCGCGTGCGTCGCCGAGACCGACGCGCCGGAGGACGCCGACGTGTCGCTCGACTGGCGATCCGGCGGCAAGGGCGACGGGCAAACCTGTGATTTCGATGCGCAGTCGGCGTCGGGCTACCTCGAGAACTTCCTCTACCAGGAGGTCGGAGCGACGACCGGGGGCGGACGCCGCTATCGCGTCGGCTTCACGTTCGAGTCGAACGCGAAGCTCGCGAACGGCGACGGCGCATCGTTCACGATGTACCTCCTCCCGCAGGGCCGGGCGATCGTCAACTACCACGAGCTCCACCGCCGCACGTCGGTCGAGTCGGAGGTCAACAACGAGACCGTCGTCGTGACGCGCTACTCCGTGGATCCCACGTCGCGCGCGCTGACCCTCGCCGGCGTCGGGACGGGGACGCCCCGGACCGCGACCAGCAGCGGCGGCTGCGCGCCGACCTACGACTTCACGTTCTCGGGCGATCTGCGCACCGCCGGTCTCTCCGGCGACAAGGCGACGGTGTTCGCCGGGACCTCGACGGGGTTCGTCATCGATCCGGACCACCTCGACCAGGTCCCGAGCGAGACCGCGCGCCGCTGGTTCGAGGAGGACGTCGCGAGCGGCAAGATCGTCGTGATCCGGAAGTAGCAACCCGAGTTGCCTGCGAGGTCGAGCTAGCACCCTGCGACATCGGGGTTTCGCGAGGTTGCCCCGTTGCAGGCCAGGCACGCGGCGTGCTCTTCTCCGCCGCATGACGCGCCACACGAAGCTGTTCATCCTCGCGCACCTCGCGCTCGTGATGCTCGCCTCGTTCTCGGTCTGACCGCGGTCTGACCTCAGGGCGTATCGAGCTCGAGGTCGATCAGGAACCCGAGCTGGTCGGCCGTCGCGTCGAACGAGCTGCGCTTGAGGTTCGCGTCGCCCGCACCGAACGGGTTGTCGAGCTGGAGGCGCTCGCCGCCGCTCTTCGCGACGGCCCACGTCCGCGACCAGCCGAGCGTGTACGTGAAGCCGCCCGCGGTGCCCTCGATCCCGATCGCGGCGGTGTGCCCGCCGAGGTCGCCGAACGCGGTCGAGAGCCGGGCCTCGGTCGTGCTGCCGATCGCGTAGGCGTAGCCGGCGGTCGCCCACAGGAACCCGGCGATCAGCTCGACGTCGCCGGCGACGCGCACCGCGCCGTGGTTCCGCTGCGAGAGCCGCGAGGGCACGCCGATCAGATCGACGGTGACGGTCGAGGGATCGACGACGCGCACGCCATCGAGGTGCCACGAGATCGAGGTGGTGCGCTTGCGCGCGATCCACAGGTCGCCGTCGACCTCGATCGCGAACCGGTCCGCGAGGTAGCGCACCCCGACGCGCGCGGTGATCGGCGGGCGGAACGCGAGCGAGGCGGTGTCGGAGGCGACCCGCACCGTCGGGCCGCCCATCGTGCCGTTCGCGGCGACGGTGCCCGTGGTGTCGGCGCGCCCCGACCATCCGATCGACGCGCCGAGCTCGAGCGTGCCGTCCTCGGGGGCGATCAAGACGCCCGCGACGGCGCTCGGCACGAAGCTGTCCGTGGCCTGCATCGCGAGCTCGATGTCGCGCCGCGGATCACCGGCGATGCTGATGCCCGCGTAGCCCGCCCACATCCGCCGCGTCTCCTGGATCGAGATGCGCGAGGCACCGACCGAGATCCCGAACGCGACGGTGTCACCGACGCGCCGCGCGATGCCCGCGGTCAGCGTGTCGCGGCGGATGCCGCCGAGGATGCCGTGATAGCGGTAGTCGAACGCGGTGCCGAGGTCGGCGGGGTCCGGCACGTCGTTCGGATCGCGGAACGAGTGCCGCGTCACGGCGGCGGTCATCGCTCCCGCGCCGACGATCCATGGCCCGAGCGCGATCACGCCGGCGACGAGCGGCCGGTACGACGAGCCGGCCTGGTCCCGTGCGATCGGCACGGTCGAGGCCCGCCGCCACGCGAGCGACTCGTCGACGAACGCGAGGCCGAGCTGGATCCGGTCGGTGTCCCGGCGGGCCAGCGCGGCCGGGTTCACGAGCAGCGCGCCGCCACCGTCGTCGCCCACGGTCGCCGCGCCGGCGCGACCGACGGCGCGCGGGGAGCCGCCCACGACCGCGATGCCGTCCGCGTGCGCGGTGGTGGAGCTCACCACCAGCAGGGCCGCGAGGGCGCGTCTCACCCGGCGAATGTACGGCATATTTCGGGATGTTTCGGGGGCCTGCGGCCCCGCCGACCGGTGGAATACTGGACGGCGTGCTGGCCGAGCCCGAGATCCGCGTGGTCTACGTCGAGGACGACGAGCGCCTCGCCCGGCTCACCACGCAGTACCTGAACGCGCACCGCGTCGACGTCACGCTCGTCACGCGCGGCGATCAGGCGGTCGCCGAGGTGCAGCGCGTGCACCCCGATGTCGTGCTGCTCGACCTCATGCTCCCCGGTGCCGACGGCATCGAGGTGTGCCGCCAGCTGCGCGCCCGCACCGACGTGCCGATCATCATGGTCACCGCGCGCACCGAGGAGGCCGACCGCGTGCTCGGCCTCGAGGGCGGCGCGGACGACTACGTGTCCAAGCCGTTCCAGTCGCGCGAGCTGCTCGCACGGATCCGCGCGCAGGCGAGGCGCGGGCGCGGCGAGTCCGGGCCGCGCGCCGAACGGATCGAGATCGGCGCGATCACGATCGACGCCACCGCGATGGAGGTCACCGTGCGCGGCGCGCCGGTGCAGCTCACCACGATCGAGTTCTCGCTGCTGCACGTGCTCGCGCAGCGCGCCGGGCGCGTGCTCGCGCGCGAGCAGCTGCTCCAGCTCCTCCACGGCACCGCCGACGAGGCGTTCGATCGCTCGATCGACGTGGTCGTGTCGCGCGTGCGCGCGAAGATCGAGGAGGACCCGCGCAACCCGCGCCTGCTCAAGACGGTGCGCGGCGCCGGCTACATGCTGACGCCCGGCGAACGATGAGCGAGCCGCGCCGCTTCCGCTCCCTGGCCTCGCGCCTGGTCGTCGTCGGGCTCGTGCAGCTCGTGCTGCTCGCGGCCACCGCCGTGACGATCTGGATCGCCGAGGGGCCGCACGAGCCCGGGCAGCCCGAGAAGTACATCGACCACGCGCTGATCATGAAGGTCGAGGGGCTCGTCGACACGCCGGCGGAGCTCCAGATCGTGCTCGATGATCTGCTCTCGCACCGCGTGCACGTCTCGATCTACGACGACAAGCGCCAGCTCCTCGCGAGCAACATCGATCCGCCGCTGGCGCTGCCGCCACGCCGCGGCCGCGGCCCGTGGCGCGGCGACGGTCCGCCGCCCCCGCGGCCGCCGCACGACGACCGAGACCGAGACCGAGACCGAGACCGACGCGATGGCGAAGGCCCGCCGCCCCCGCACGACGAGGGTCCAGCACCGCCGCCGGCGAACGGATCCGGATCTGGCTCCGGGGGCGCGGGCTCCGCCGCGGAGCCCGCGGGTCCACGCCCCGTCACCGCCCCGGACGGCGCCGGCTCCGCCGCGGAGCCCGCGGGTCCACGCCCCGCCACCGCCCCGGACGGCGCCGGCTCCGCCGTCGACGCGGCGCAGGCCGCGCCTCCGGATCGACCACCGCCCGACCGCGGGTTCGGACCTCCGCCGGGCGGTGCTCCGGCGGGTGGTCCTCCGCCGGGCGGTCCTCCGCCGGGCGAGCGCGGCTTCGGTCCGCCGCCGCGCGGCGGCTTCCCGATGATACGTCCGATCCAGGTGCACGGCGCGCGCGGGTTCTTCCTCGCACGCGGCGCGCCCGGCAAGCCGCCGGGCCTCACGGGCCCGGTGCTGGTGCTCGTGGGCGGCTTCGTGATCCTCGTGTTCGGCGCGATCGCGACCGCGCGGTGGATCGTGCGGCCGATCGATCGGCTCTCGCGCACGGCGCGCGCGCTCGGAGCGGGTGATCTGCAGGCGCGCAGCCGGCTCGATCGCACCGACGAGATCGGCGAGCTCGGCCACCGGTTCGACGAGATGGCGGATCGGATCGAGGGATTGCTGGTGTCCGAGAAGGAGCTGCTCGCGAACGTCGCGCACGAGCTGCGCACACCGCTCTCCCGGATCGGCGTCGCGCTCGATCTGGCCGCCGAGGGGGACGCCGAGGCCGCGCGCGCGTCGCTCGCCGAGATCGCGGTCGACGTCGGCGAGCTCGAGATGATCGTCGACGACATCCTGACCGCGATGCGGTTCGAGGTCGCCAGCGGCAAGGGACCGACCGCGCAGCTGCCGCTCCGGCGCTCGCACGTCACGGCCGGATCGATCGCGCAGGCGGCGGCGGAGCGCATGCGCGCGCGCCATCCGCGGCGCTCGGTCCAGGTCGAGGTCGCGGACGACCTCCCGATGCTGCACGCCGATCCGATGCTGCTGCGCCGCGTCCTCGACAACCTGCTCGAGAACGCGCACAAGTACACTCCGGATCCCGCGGCCGCGATCGAGCTCGCCGCGACGCGCGACGGCGACCGCGTGACGTTCGAGGTGCGCGACAAGGGCGTCGGGATTCCCGCCGAGGACCTGCCGCGCGTGTTCACCGCCTTCTTCCGCGGCGAGCGGAGTCGCTCGCGCGAGACCGGCGGTGTGGGTCTCGGCCTCACCTTGGCCAAGCGGATCACCGAGGCCCACGGCGGCTCGATCGGAGTGGCGAGCACGCTCGGTGTCGGAACGCAGGTCAAGGTGATCGTGCCCGGCGCCGGCTGAACCGGTAGAATGGACGCCGTGCGCAGGCTCGGCGGGGTGCTCGCGGTCGTGACGGCCATCGCCATGTCGCTGGCCTTCGTCGCCTGCGATCCGCCGGCGAGCTACAGCGACCGTCACCAGTACGCGATCGGCAGCGATGGCGGCCCTGACTCGCCGGTCGACAGCCCGCCGGATGGGTCGGGATCCGATGCATTCTGCATGTTCTGCTTCGACAGCGGCTTCGACATGGGCTCCGACGCGTTCGTGCCGCCGCCCGTCGACGCGCCCGGCACGGGCTCCGACGCGTTCGTGCCGCCGCCGGTCGACGCGCCCGGCACGGGCTCCGATGCGTTCGTGCCGCCGCCGGTCGACGCACCGACCGAGGGCGGCGGCGCGGACGCCGCGATCGATGCCGCGATCGATGCCCCGCCCGATGCCGCGATCGATGCCCCGCCCGATGCCGCGATCGACGCGCCGATGACCGACGCGCCGATGACCGACGCGGGCATGGCCGACGCGCCGATGGCCGACGCCCCGATGGCCGACGCCCCGATGATCGACGCCCCGATGATCGACGCTCTGCAGACCGACGCCTCGCTGCCCGACGCCTCGATGCCCGACGCCTCGATGCCCGACGCCTCGATGCCCGACGCCGGCCCGAGCGATGCGGGCGTCGACGCACCGCCCGATGCGTTCGTGCCTTACCCCGACGGGCACGGCATCGACGACCAGAACCTGATCGAGACCAGCTTCTACGCGTGCTCGACCTCGGACGGGGGCGCGCTCGCGTGGCTGCCGCTGTTCGCCGCGATCCTGCTCGCGCTCAGAGGGCGCGGTACATCACCAGCGCGTCGACATCGCCGTGCGCCGGGTGCGCGAACGCGCCGGGCAGCCGCCCGACGATCGAGAAGCCCATCGCCTGCCACAGGTGCACGGCGGGCTCGTTCGTGGCGACCACGAAGTTGAACTGCATCGCGCGGAAGCCGCGTGCGCGACCTCGCTCGAGCGAGTGCGCGCACATCGCGCGCGCGACGCCCTTGCCGCTCGCCGCAGGCGCGGTCAGGTAGCCCGCGTTCGCCACGTGCGCTCCACCGCCCTGCTGGTTGGCGCGGAGGTAGTACGTCCCGAGGAGCTCGCCCCCGGCGAGCGCGACGAACACCTCGTGGCCGGGCGAGCTCCAGTACGCGAGCGCCTCGGCGCGCGACCAGTCGCGCGGCAGGGCGTAGACCTCGGCGGCGCGCAGCACGGGCTCGAGCGCGGACCAGATCGCGTCCTCGTGCTCGGTACCAGCGGGGACGATGGTCAGAGGCAGCTGCAGCAGCGTTGCTTGCTCGCCTGGCACGACTGCGATCCTCGCACGCACTTGTCGTTCGCGTACGCGTCGCGGTCGCCGAGCTGGTGCGCGATCGTGCAGATCCGGTCCGCGTTCTTGCAGATCGAGTCGGAGAGCGTGCAGCTGTCCTGGCAGGTGTCGCTCGCGCCCGGCTTGCACGACTGCATGCGCGGGTCGGCCGTCACGGGCTTGGTGTCCATCGCGATCGCGGCCATGTCGCAGGACGGACCGCACGTCGCGTCGGCGGGCACCGCGAGGCCGCGCCGGGTCAGCTCGTCGGTGATCGCCTGGTCGAGCTGCGCGATCTCCGCGTGCTCGGGCGAGCCGCCCGGCATGGTCGCGCCCGCGTCGGCGCCGCCGGCCTGCGGCGGTGCGGAGACCATCTGCTTGCGCCCGCCCGCCGCGCACGCGACGAGCGCCGCGGCGGCGGCTCCGAGGACGATGCCCCTCATTGCGGCTTGTCGGAGCAGCCGCAACACCGCTGCTTCGCCTCCCGGCACGAGGCCTTCGCGCTCGTGCACTTGCCCTGCGCGAAGTCGTCGCCCTTGCCGAGCTCGTCCGCGAGCCCGCAGATCGCCTCGGCGTTGTCGCAGATCGCATCCGCGATGCTGCAGATGTCGTTGCAGCTCGTCGGCACCTTGTGGTTGTCGGGGCAGACCCGCTTGGCGTCCGACACGGAGCGTGGCGGCTGCGAGATCAGGATCGGCGAGGGCTCGACGTCCATGCCGGCCTCGTGGCGAAGCCGGCGAATCTCGGCCCAGTAGACCATCAGCTCGTTCGCCTTGCGCATACGCAGCTCGCTCGCCGTCGGGCCCTTCTGCGAGCCGGGACACGCGGCGAGCACGAGCAGAGACGCGACGAGCGCGATCCTCACCGCTGCTCCATCAGCTGCTTCTGCAGCTTCTCGTTGATCTGGATCGACCGGTCGTACGACGCGATCGCGGCGCGGCGCTCCTCGGCCGCGCGCGCCTTGCCGGTCTCGCCCTCGGAGTCCGCTTGCGCCGCGCGCGCCTCGTGGATCTCGCCCTGGACCGTGTAGAGGTTCGCGACGAAGAAGCTCTCGCGCTGGCTCGATGCCAGGCCCTCCTCGACGGTCCTCATCGCCTCGTCCACCTGGCCCTGGCTGACCAGGAGCTTCGCGAGCAGCGCGCGCGCGTCGAGCCGCACGTCGTCGGCCTCGGGCGCCCCCTTGGGGAACCGCAGCGACAGGATCTGCCGCACCGAGGCGGTGGCGGCGGCGAGGTTGCCATCGCTCATGTAGACCTTCGCCTTGCGGTGAAAATTCTTCGCCTGGCCGAGGGCGACCATCAGCTCCTCGTCGATCACGTCGGTCGGCTCCGCCGTGCGGGTGGCCGACGGCGGAGTGGCCTCGCGCTCGCTGGTGCCGCAGCCGAACACCGTGATCGTGCTCACCACGAGCACCACGAGCGCGCTCGTCCACAAGGACTTCATGGCGTACCTCCGCGCGGCGAGAGCCGTCGCTCGCGGAACCCGTCGAGGCGATCCGCGAAGATGTAGTCGATGCGCGAGCTCGCGGCCCCCGCCTGCTCGCGCGCGATGGGTCCGATCAGCGGATCTGCCGGACGCGACGTCCAGCTCGCCGGCATCTGAGCGACCGGCCTGTCCACCGTCACGGTCTCGTGCTTCGGCGCGCGCAGCCACAGCACGAGCACCGCCGCGGCCGCGACCATCGTCGACACCGCGCTGATCGCCCATGGCACCCAGCGCTTCGCCCGCGCCTTGCCGATCGGCGTCGGACCGCCGAGCGTCGAGGTCGCCGCCGCGCCGCCGATCGCCTGGCGCAGCGCGTCCTCGACGATCGAGCGCTGCTTGCCGGCCGCGAGCTCCATCTGGCCATTGGCCGCGCGGATCACCGTGGCAACCTCGACGAGCGCGCGATCGTCGGCGCTCATCGCGGGCGGCGTCTTGCCGGCGATCGTCTTGTCGATGATGTCCGCGAACGTCTTCGCGTGTGCGCGCTCCGACGGCGTGGCCTCCGCATCGGGCGCGGGGACCGGGCTGTCGAGGATGTCGTCTTCAGTCGCCATCAGGATGCTCCGTCTTCGCCGAAGTGCTTGCGGAAGGCGCGGACCGCGCGGAACAACAGAACGTCGAAGGTGCCGATCGTGACCCCGAGCCGCTTCGCGCACTCCTCGCGCGGGAGCTCCTGGATCAAGCGTAGCTCGATCGCGGTGCGATACCGCTCCTGAAGCTCGCCGAGCGTCTCGTCGATGCGGGCGCGATGAGAGCGGCGCTCCTGATCGGCCATCAGCTGTGCGTCGGCGTGAGAGTCGGGGTCGGACTCGGTCGCGACCTCGTGGACCATCGCGTCCGCGAGCCTGCGCGAGCGCTTGGACTGGCGATGGACGTCGTAGACCTTGTTGATCGCGATCTGCCGCAGCCACGGGTAGATCGACTTGCCCTGCCAGGTGAACCGCTTGATCTTCTCGACCGCGGTGGCGAGCGTGTCGCGCAGCACGTCCTCGGCCGACACCGCGTCCCCGAGGCGCGGCAGGATCACCGTGCCGTACAGCGGGGGAGCGTAGCGTTCGAGGATCGGTCTCATGGCGTCGAGGTTGCCCGCCTGGGCCTCCTCCACGAGCCTTTGCTCTTCCTCGAGCTCGACTGCGGTGGCTGGTTCGGAGGCCACGGACACCTGATCAACGCTAGGGAGGATCGGAGCTTACACGCCGGCCGTCGTACCGGACCTCCACCAGCGTCAGCCCGTGAGCGGGAGCGGTACGCCCGCCCTTGGTCCGGTCCTTCGAACGAAGGATCTCACCTACTTGCGCGGGAGTCAGGCGTCCCAGGCCGACGTCCGCCAGCGTCCCCGCCACGATCCGCACCATGTTCCGGAGGAAGGCATTGCCCCGGACGTCGATGGCGAGCAGCTCGTCCGGCAGCTCGGTCAGGTCGATCGCATCGATCCGCCGCATGGTCGTCTGCGCCGTGCAGCCCGCCGCCCGGAACGCCGCGAAGTCGTGCTCGCCCAGGAGGTGCGCGGCGCCCTCGCGCATCGCCTCGCGATCGAGCCGCTCGGCGACGTGCCACGCGCGATGGCGCCAGAGCGGCGAGCGGTTCGGCCCGTTCAGGATCGTGTAGCGATAGTGCTTGCCGGTCGCGGAGTGCCGCGGATGAAAGTCCGGGCCGACCTCGGCGACGTCGCGGATCGCGATCGTGTCGGGGAGCAGCGAGTTGAGGCCGCGGCGGATGCCGTGCAGCGCGATCGGCTTCTCCGTCGAGAACATCGCGACCTGTCCCCGCGCGTGCACGCCCGAGTCGGTGCGCGATGCCCCGGTGACGCGCACCTCGTGCTGGAGCAGCTTCGCGAGCGTCTCCTCGAGGTGCTGCTGCACCGTCGGCCCGTTGTCCTGCCGCTGCCAGCCGCAGAGCGTGGTGCCGTCGTACTCGACGACGAGGCGGATGTGCCGCACGCGCGCGTTGTATCACCCCCGCACGCAACTGCCGCGCGCCCGTGTCACGCGGCCTCCCGGTTTTCCCGGGTTACCGCGTGGTACGGCGGTTGCTGACCTCCCCGGTACCATGACCAAGCGCCTCCTCCCTGCTCTGATCCTGGCGGCGGCCAGCGCGCCCGCCCTCGCCGACGACGTGGCGACCGGCACGGCCGAAACGCCCGCGACGGACACCGCGACGGTCGCCGGATCGGACACCGCCGTCGCGACCATCGAGCCGAGCCGGCCGGCGCCGATGGAGCCGGCCATCGCGCCCGCGACGACCTCGGTGCCGCCCGCCGGGATCCTCGATCAGAACGCGGCGACGGGAGAGCCGGTGCTCGGCAAGGGCCTCCGCGAGGTCGGCGTCTCCGGCGGCCTCATGATGTCCGCGAAGTTCCGCACGCTGTCGATCGCTCCCCAGATCGGCTGGTTCTTCTCCGACAACATGTCGCTGTCCGCGGTCGTCTCGCTCACGAACGTCGAGGCCAACGAGCAGAGCGCCACGACCTACGCCGTGCTCGCCGAGCCCGCGTATCACGTCCCGGTCGGCGGCTCGGCGTTCGGCTTCCTCGGCATGGGCGTCGGCGCGGCGTACATCGACACGATCGGCCTGGGCCTCGCGATCCAGCCGCGGCTCGGCGTGAAGATCCGGATCGGCGAGAGAGGCTTCCTCGTCCCCGCGCTGCAGTACAGCTACATCTCGCGCAGCCAGATGACCGAGAACGACATCGGTACGTCGTCGCTGACGAGCGCGATGATGATGAGCCTCGGCTACAACTCGCTGTGGTGACTCACGCTCAGAAGCCCCACTCGACGCCGACCGTCCCCGTGTTCTGACCCTCACGCGGCCCATCCGGCTGGCCGAGGAGCGCGCCGTCGTAGCGCAGGTAGCCCGACACCCACGGGATGGGCGGCAGGTGCACGCGCAGCGACACCGAGCCCGCCGGACCCGCGCCATCGCCGAGGTGGACTCCGAGGCCGACGCCGAGCTCGAACCACCGCGCGATGCCGAGGCGGCCGAACGTCGCGAGCACGCGGCCCTGCGGGTTCAGACCGTCGACGAGCCACAGGTCGCCCTCGACGCCGGCGAGGAACCGGCCGCGCGCGAGCTCGAGCCGCAGGCCCGTCGCGACGAGGCCGCGGTTCGCGGCCTCCTGGCGCGCGAGCCCGCCGCCGAGCGCGAGCGACGCGCGCCAGCCGCGGCCGAGCACGCTGCGGCGCCCGACCGTGTACCCGCTGCCGGAGCCCGTGGTCAGCACGACCGACTCCGCCTCCATCGGCGAGGGCGCGGCGGCGACGTCCTTCATGGCGTCCGCCTCGTCCTCGTCGCTCGCGTCCTCGGCGCCCTTCGTCGCGCCGCCGCGGTCGGCGCCCTGATCGATGCTCGACGTCGGCGCGACGGTCGTACCGGTGACGACGCCGCCGGTGGGCTGCGCCGGCCGCGTGTTGTCGATCGCGACCTGCTTCTTCGGCTTCTTCTTCTCGGCGTCGGGCTTCTCCGACTTCAGCGTGTCGCCGGTCGTCGCACTGAAGTCGAGCGTGGTCTCGCGCTTGACGTCCTCCCAGTGCATCCCGCCCGGCGCCGACACCGGGACAGCGACCGAGTGCTTCGTGCCGCCCCGCACGACGATGTCGGTGCCGATCGCGACGAGCGAGGTGAACGGCGACACGAGCCCGTACTCGAGCGCGTGCCTGGTGACCGCGGTCGGATCCGGCCGGCCGAGCAGCAGCTCGTCGAGGCGCATCCGCGCCCACCGGCGGCCGAGCGCGCCCGCCGCGGTCGTCGTGCCGGTGACCGCCGGAGACTTCGCCGAGGCCTCGAATGCGAACACCTCACCGCGCGCCCGCGCATTCGCGGTCTGCACCTTCGCGACGCGCGCGAGGACCAGCATCGCCTGCCCCGCGCCGAGGCGCGGCAGCACCTGCGGGACGACGTCGCTCGCCGACAGCGTGCCCCACGTGACCGCGAGCGGGGCGGGCGGCGTCGCCAGATCGAGCACGGTCGCCTTCGCGATCGCGGCGAGGTCATCCGCCGGCAACGCGAACCGCGCCGTCCCGCCGGTCACCGCCGCGATCTGGACGAGCAGCGCCCGCGACGGCGCCGGGCCGACGCCGATCACGTGGACCGGCACGCGCAGCGCCTTCGCCGCGGCGATCGCGGCCGTCTCGTCGGCGACGAGCCCGTCGCTCACCAGGATCAGCGGCGCGCCGTCGGGCTTCGCCGCGCGCAGCACCAGCGTGAGGTCGAGCGGGCCACCGGGCGCGAGCCAGGCGGCCTCGATCGCGCGCAGCGCATCCGCCGGCGCCGACCACGGGACCGCGCCGGCGCCGATCACCGCCACCCGATCCCCGCCCGTCAGGGCGCCGAACAGCGCGCGCACGAGCGGCTGCGCGACGATGTTCGCATCGCCGCGCATCGTTGCCGCGCGATCGAGCACGAACGTCGCGCGCAGGCTGCCCGCCTTGCGCGCGGGCGCGGGAGGCGCCTCGACGATCACCGCCGCGAAGCCCCCGCGCGCGCCCTGCTCCACCCAGCCGGCCGCGGGCACGGTCGCCTTCCAGCGGATCACCGCATCGTGATCGGAGTGTGGGTCGGTGAACGCGACGTCGGGCGCGCTCGTATCGGCGAGCTCGTGCGTCGGGCTCGTCACGTCGGTCACGGCTTCCGCGAAGTGGATCGCGACCTTCGTCGGCCCGCCCGCCTGCGGACCGGTCGCCGGAGTCACGCGCGAGGCATCGGGCACGCGGTCGGTGTCGGGCGCGCGACCCGTTCCGGTCGTCGGCCGGCCGCTCACGGTGCCCGCGACGTATCGAGGCGCCACCACCATCGGCAGCACGAGCTGCCACGTCCCCGACGAGTACCGGGCGAGCGTGTCGTAGCGCAGCACGACCTCCACGGTGCCGTTCGCCGGGATGCCCGTCACCGTCTGCGTGAACACGTCGGGCCTCTCCTGGTCGGTGACCGCCGCGGCCACGCCCGCGGTCACCGCCGCCTCGTAGCGCCGCTGCGCCTCCTCGCGCTTCTCGATCGCCGCGCGGATCGTGCGTGCGCCCGTGCGGATCTCCATCGCGCTCACCGCCGCGTCGTACGGCAGCGGGAAGATGTACGTCGCCTCGATCGCGCGCTCGCTCCGGTTCGAGAACCGCTGCGTGACCACGGTCTCGACGAGCGGCCCGCGCACCACCACCTCGACCTTGCTGTCGAGCATCGGCAGCGGCGCCGCCTGCGGCGCCCCGGCGCTCGCCGGGTAGAGGCCCATCACGCGCGCGGTCCCGCTCGCGCGCGCCGGCAGCGCCGCGCAGGCGATCAGGGCGAGGGCTGCGAGCAGGCGCACCATGCCGTTCGACCTTACACGCACGGCGAGGTGATGCGGTCTGTCGACAGGCGGCCAACAGCTGCCACGACCGCGGGCTATCGCCGCGCCGCCGGGGGTGCGAATGGTGGGAATGCGCTGGCTTTTCCTCGCGATCCTCGTCGCGACCGCCACTCCTGCGGCCGCCGGCGGCTTCTACCTGACCGAGCGCTTCGGCGGCGCCTCCTACCAGGGCGACCTCTCCCGGTTCGGGGGCGGCGCGCCGCGTCTCCAGGTGGGCGTGGGCGTCGTCCGCGGACCCTGGGCCATCGAGGCGTTCGGCGGCGGGATGGATCCCGACCTGTTCTACATCGACTGCTACGGCGAGGAGTGCGACGCGATCGCCGCGGCGCCGAGCCTGTCATTCGTCGAGTGGGGCGTCGACGTCCGGCGCTCGTGGCGCGTCCTGCGCTCCACGTGGACCTCGTGGATCGGCCTCGACTTCGTGCTCCACGGCGGCCCGCGCTACTTCATCGCCGAGCGCGCGCTCGACGGTTACCGCGGCGTCGGTGTCGGAGGCGGCGCGACGTTCGACGCGAACCTCCGCATCCTGTCCATGTACCTCGACTTCTCGACCGACCTCGTGCGCCTCTCCGGGCCCGGCGAGACGTTCACGGGCCGGCTGCCCGGGATCCAGATCGGGATGCGCTTCGGCTGGATGTGACTGCGCACCGTTCGAACACCTCGACTCTTCGCCGACATCCGTGTCGCGACTCCTCGGATCTCCGAGAGGTGCCACACGTGATCCCACGCGCTTGCCGCTCGCGCCCGCTCGGCCCGCGCATTGCTCCTCGTCCCCGCATGCGCTCGCTTCTCCCCGCTCTGCTCCTCGCCGCCGCCTGCACCACGGGCGGAGGCAGCCCCGGTCCCGGCGCCCCCGCCACCTGCAAGCTCGACGACGTGCTGGCCGCCGAGCTCGACGGGCACGCGCCGAAGAGCTGCGGCAGCCTCGCCCCGGACTCCTCGACGGCCGCGTTCCAGGCCGCGAGGACCTGCGTGCTCGCCGCGATCGAGGCGAGCGAGCCGTTCGTCGTGGTCTGGGACATCCAGGGCATCGACAGCCGCGTCGCCCGCGCGTTCTACGGCCTCCGCGGCGACTCCGGCCTCGCGATCTCGTCGCTGTCCTACGACGGCGATCCGCGCGGCGGCGGCGGCGAAGCGCGGCCGCGCACGACCACGTCGTCGTGCAGCTCTCTCGCGCCGGTCGCCTCGTGCGACGACACGCAGCTGCCGCTCTCGCTCTGCCTGTCGTGCGCGACCGCGACCGTCGTCGACGAGTGCTCGACGCCCTGACCGATCGTGCTCTTCCCGATGAGGTAGGCTGCGGCCATGGGTCCCGCGATCGGCGTGTTCGTGCTGGTGCTGTTCCTGATCGCGATCGCCGCGGTCGCGATGCGCGGCAGCTACGAGGGAACGCTCAAGGCACTCGGCCAGCCGTACGGGCTCGCGTACGACCGCCACCGCGACGGCTTCGGCGTCGGCGTCGGCCACTCGCTGAGGGGCTATCTCGATGGCCGGCCGTTCCTGCTGATCGTCGCACCGGGCGAAGGTGGCGGCGTGCTCGAGGAGGCCTGGACGATCTCGCTCGCGGGACAGCTCCCGTATGGCTTTGCCGCGGGGAAGAACGGCTGGCTGCGCAGCGCAGATCAAGGGACCGCGCGCGTGCAGAGCGGAGATCCGGAGCTGGACAAGCTGGTGTTCGTGCAGGCGATCGACGCGGCGGGCGCGTGGCACGTGTTCGGCGATGCGCGGCGGCGGACGGCGCTCGTGGCGCTCGCGAACCTGAACGGTGTCATCTACGGGAACCAGGTCACGTTCCACAAGAGCGGCTTCGACAACAACGTGACGAAGCTGCGGGCGCGCCTGGAGGCGCTGCGGGCGATCGCGCAGGCGATCGATCCGGTGCAGCCCCAGCCGTCTCCGCCGCAGCCGTATCCGCCGCAGCCGTATCCGCCGCAGCCGTACCCGCCTCCCGCGTGACAGCTCGTCAGTCGTTGACCCGCAGCGCCTTGATCGCGAACTTCAGGAAGTCGCGCTCCGTCAGGATGCCGCACAGCACCTGGTCCTGATCGACGACCGGCAAGCAGCTGAAGCGATGGTCCAGCAAGGTCTGCCCGGCGTGGGAGGCGAGCGTGTCGGGCGTGACCGTCCACACGTCGCGGGTCATCAGCTGGCTGATCTTGATGTCCTCCTGCCGGGCTCGGCGCGCGTCCTCGGACAACCCGGTCAGCACGCTGATCTGGCCGCGCAGCAGATCGCGCTCCGTGATGAGCCCGAGCAACCGCCGATCGTTGTCGATCACCGGCAGGTGCCGGAACTGATGGATGCGCATCACGTCCTCGACGAGCGGCAGCGACTGCTCGGCGAAGAACGTCACCACCTGGCTGGTCATGATGTCGCGGACGAGCACCGGTCGCATGGTCTCGTGACCGAGCAAACGGCGGGCCCGGTCGCGCCGCTCTCTCGATGGCAGGCCGACGCATCCTTTGCGGTACCTCGCGGGTCCCGTGCATCGTTTGCGTACCGTCGATCGGAACGGATGACCTCGTTCCATGCGCGCAGCGATGTGGTGAGATGCGATCACGATGTGGGCGATTCCGATCTGGATCGCGATCGCGACGACGAGCTGCGTGATCGCACCGGACCCGGAGCCGCGTCGCGCGGCGTACGAGGATGTTCGCCGCGTCGTGGCGCTCCTCGACGACATCGCCGCCGAGTACCCGCACGCGGTGACGGAGGGCCGGGTCACGTCCGCGAGCCGCATGCGGGTGATCGACACCATGCTCCATGACGCGCAGCTCTACGCGAGTCGCTTCGATCCCGGCGAGCGCGCGACGCTGGCCGAGATCGCTGCGGCCGTCGAGCAGCGCGCGGCTTCGCCCGCCGTCGTCGAGCGGGCACGCGGGCTCCGCGGCGCGCTGCTCGCGGGGTACGGGCTCGTCCTCGCGCCCGCGGCGACGCTCGACCGCGCTCGTGCCGAGCAGCAATGGCACATGCTGTGCGCTGGGTGCCACGGCGTCGCGGGGATGGGAGATGGTCCCCAGGGGCTCGGGCTCGATCCCGAGCCCAAGGACTTCCACGAGTGGGCGTTCATGGCGGAGCTCGCGCCGAGCCGCGCCTTCAGCCAGATCGCCGACGGCGTGCGCGAGACGGCGATGCCGCAGTGGGGGCTGTTCTCGACGCGCGAGCGCTGGGGCCTGGCCGCGCTCGTGTTCGGGTTCCGCTATGACTCCGTCGCGATCGAGCGCGGGCGTGCGGTGGTCTCGCGCTCCGCTACGCCGGCGTCGATGTCGGCCGTCGCCGATCGGACCGACCGCCAGCTGCTCGAGCAGCTCCGCGCGCGCGGTCTCGACGAGGCCTCGGCGGCCGATGCGCTCGCGTACCTGCGCGGTGCGGTGCCGTTCGAGCCGCCGACGGGCCCGCTCGCCGGCGTGCGGCTGCACCTCGGCGAGCTCGCGAAGCGCTACCCGGAACGCGGGGCCGAGCCGAGCCGACTGCTCGACGCCGCGCGCGCACGCGTGCTCGCATCGATCGAAGCGATCCGCGCGGGCGCGCCGCACGTCGCTTCGCGCCTCGAGCATCGCCTCGCCGAGCTCGATCACGCGCTCGCGACCAAGGAGCTCGACGAGGTGGTCGAGCGCAGGATCGCCCGGCTCGGTCCGGTGCTCGACGAGGCCGAGCAGGCCCTCCGGACACCGAGCGCGGCCGGCACGCTCCGGCTCGCGTGTGAGTGGGCGCTCGCGGCCGCGCTGGGGCTCGGCATCGCGATCACCAC
>JAEUJX010000608.1 GCA_016794545.1 Myxococcales bacterium | reverse complement strand
AAGAGCACCGACGGCGCGACGTGGACGCTCGCCGGCTCCTTGCCCGACAAGCGCACGAGCGGCGCGCTCTACGTGTTCGAGGATCAGCTGATCTGGGCCACCGGCACCGACGGTGTCGGCCCGAAGACCGACGTGTTCGCGTCGACCGACGGCGCCGCGTGGGTGAAGATCGGCGACGTCCCGACCGCCTCGGCGAATCCGGGCTTCGCGGTGTTCCAGGGCCGGATGTGGCTGGTCGGCGGCGCGGCGAGCCCCGACACCCGGCTCGTGTTCTCGAGCGATGGCGGGATGGTGTGGACGCAGACCGGCCAGCTGCCCGACGACAACCACGGCGGCGCGGTCGCCGCGACCGCCGACAAGCTCTGGTACATCGGGGGCCACAACAGCAACACCGGCATGCTGTATCGCTGGGCGCTCTCGTCGACCGACGGCGTGACGTTCCAGCAACCGGGGATGCTCGCGATGGGCCGCGAGTACGCGGCGGCGATCGCGATCGGCGACACGATCGTGATCGCCGGCGGGCAGGACACGACGCCCACGACGATGGCGTCGGTCCTGACGACGCAGACCGGCACCACGTTCGCCATGCAGCCGCCGATGCCGGTCGCGCGCGCGTTCACGACGCTCGTCCGGTTCGGCGACTTCCTCTACTCGATCGGCGGCAACGACGGCGGCGGCGTCGTCCGCGCGCCGGTCACGGGCGGCGCGTGGGCACCGGTGGCCGGCGACTTCCCGCAGCCGCGGCAGGGCGGACGGGTGGCGGTGTTCACGCCGGGGAGCTAGCGCTTCTGCTTCGGCGCCGGGAGGTCGCGCCGGTCGAGCGACTTGCCGCGCAGCCAGTACGCGACGCCGCCCTTCGTGGCGTCCCACGGCAGCACGATCGGATCGGCGTCGCTCGCGGCCTCCTCGTTCCACGTCTCGGGCGAAAACCCGACGGCCGGCTTCGGTTCGACGACGAGCTCGGGGCCCTTCTTGCCCTTCGCGATCCGGTAGCCGGACTCGAGCGTGCTCGTGCCGAGCTGCTTTCTGATCTCGATCTGCCCGAGCGGCTCGAGCTGGCCGCTCCACACCGTCCACAGCATGAGGAGATCACGGCTGCCTCCGCCGCCGGCCTGGCGCACCACGGCCGAGACGATCGAGAAGCCGGTCGCGAGCGGCAGGAGCTCGATCTTCTTCACGTCGGCCGCGCTCTGCACCGGCAGCGACACGAACGCGTACTGGTCGGTGAGGATGCCGATCACGGTGCCGCCCGCGACGATGCGCTCGTTGCCCCGGCGATCCGGGTCGAGGTTCGCGAGCTTGTCGAACGTGACGTCCTTCTTCTTCAGGCGCACGGTGAGCAGGAAGTCGTTCAGGAGATCCTTGCGGTCGCCGAGCTCGACGGTGAGCGGCAGCGCGATCTCGGTGTCGTCGCCGCCGGTCGCCTGATCGGAGTCGTGGAACGTCACGCCGAGGTCGAGCGACGGCGTCGACGCCGAGAACCCGGGCAGCGCGCTCGCGGGGACCTGGAGCTCGACCGAGAAGCCCTTCGGCTGCAGCGAGTCGGCGGCCGCGACCTTTGCGGGCTTCACGATCCGCGCCTTCGCCATCGCGTTGCCGGGGAACACGTCGACGGTCAGTGACGTGCCGCCGGTGGCACCGACCGTGATCGTCACGTGGTCCTCGTGGGCCTTGCCGGTGCGCACGCGGATCAGGCGATCGTCCTTGACGTCGAGAGCCAGCGCGAACGCCGTGCCATCCCACGAGCAGCGCAGCTCGACCTGGCCATCCGGGGTGCCGGTCCTGACGAGGACGGCGCGCGGCCAGTCGTCGAGGAGGCCGTCGATCGCGAGGTCGGCGGTGGACAGGTCGTCGCAGCGGATGGTCCCAGCGCGCGCGGGACCTCCCCCGATGGCCAGGATGGCGAGCACGCACACGGCGAGGCGCACGCGACAACCGTACCACCGCCTTGACGGCACGAGGGTGCGTGCGCAGGTTGCCCGACGAGCCATGTCCAAGGTCTCTCTTCGCCGCCTGCTCACCGCGCTGACGCTGACCACGTCCACCGTCGCCTCGGCGGGGACGGGCACGGAGGCCGGCTCGCCCCACTGCCAGGACCTGTGCGGCGACCTGCCGATCGACACCGGCCCGGTCGACGAGCTCGATGCCGCGGCCACGCTCGGCCGCGGCCTGGCGCTCGCGCTCTCCGAGATGCGGCCGCTCGGCGCGA
>JAEUJX010000599.1 GCA_016794545.1 Myxococcales bacterium | reverse complement strand
CCTTCGCGTTGTCGAGCACGTGTAGCGACACGCGGCGGCCCCAGTGCGCGCGGCGGACCGCGAACGCGGCGTCGAGCAGCGCGAGCAGCTCGTCATCCGGCGCGTGCAGCACGGCGCGCGCGTCGTCGCGCGAGATCACGGTACCGGCGAGGGCCTGCTGAGCGAGCGACGACCAGATCGACATCGCCGCGCACCCTACCACCTCCCGGCGGTGGTCAGCGCGGAGCCAGCTTCATCATCTGGTTGATCGTGCGGCCGCTCGGATCCGACTTGCGGCGATCCGCCGCGGCGACGAGCACCTTGCCGTACGCCTGCGACGTGCCGGTGGTGTCGCCGACCCAGCCGAGCCCCGCGTCCTCGGCGGCCTTCGCCTCGGCGCTCGACGGGAACACGCAGAGCAGCACGTCGACGGCGTTGACGGTGCCGGTGCGGCAGTCCTTGCCGACGGGGACCTGCGCGGGCGTGAGCGGCGACGGCGAGAGGCCGCCCTTGGTCCACGCCTCGATCACGTCGGCGCGCGCGCCGTCGTCGGCCGGGCCCTCGGTGGGCGAGGCGAGGGCGGCCTTGGTGCCGTCTCCGCCGGAGAACTCCTCGCTCTTGGAGCACGCGGCGAGCGCCGCGAGGAGCAGCAGGGCGCGCATCACCAGCCCCTCCGCTTCGCCTTGCCGCGCTTGTACTTGACCTTCCCGCCGCCACCGACGCCGACGCCGACACCGACGTTGATGCCGATGCCCGCCTCGACGCGGATCGCCGGCGGGGGCGGCACGACGACGCGCACGCTCGGGGCGACGACCTCGACGCGCGCCGCGGGGCCACGCACCTCGACCGCGGGAGCGGGGGCGACCACCACGGCCGGGCCGCCGAAGCGGACGCCGATCCACGCCGCGGGCGGCTCGACCTCGACGATCGGACGCGTGTAGACGATCGGCTCGTAGATCGCGTTGACCTTCACCATCGCGGGACGCGCCTGGACGTACACGGGGCCGGGCTCGCCGACGTAGAAGTACGCGTCGCCGCGGAGCTCGAAGTCGGGCCCCTCATACGGCTCGAAGTAGTGGTAGTGCGGGCCGTCGAGGTAGCAGAACTCGACGTCCTCCTCGGGCGTGCCCACGACCACGTTCACCTTGATCGGGTGGTGGCCCTTGTAGGCGTGCTTCGGGCCGTCGTAGCCGTAGGCGACCGGGTCGCCGACGAAGTGCTGGTGGCCCCGGTGGTCGCGATACTCGAGCTTGTTCGCGCCGTAGATGTGGACGTGCGGGCCTTCGATGTAACAGATGCCGCCGCCCTCGGACTTCGGCACCGGGTGGAGGCCGACGAACCGCACCTGCTTCGATCGACCGGCATCCGCGGGGAGCGCTAGTGCGGCGCCCGCGACGACGATGGCGAGGAGAATGCTGCGCATGCCGAACATTCTGGTCGGGATTCCGACAGCGATCTACCCGACATGCAGGTGCCTGCCGCTGTCCCGGATCTGCACAACGTGATTCCGCGCGTTAACGCGGATCGACCTGCGCCGAGACCGTGAAGGTGCGTACGATCTGATCGAGCTCGGCGACGAGCGTGCCCTTCAGCGTGACCGGACCGGCCGCGTTCGCCTCGAGCGGCACCTCGACCACGGCGGCCGCTCCCGCGGCGAGGTCGCGCGCGAGCAGCACCTCGCCGCTCGCGATCCGGGTGCCCTGCGAGGCGAACGTGTACTCGAGCTTGGTCAGCCGCATCGCCCGGCTCGCCGGGTTGGTGACCTGGAGGAACACGACCTCGCGGCGCGGCGCCTCGCGAACGCCGAGCACCGTCAGCTCGGGAGCCGGGGGGGAGTGGCAAGCACTGGCAGCGAGCGCGAGGGAGAGAGCGAAGGCGAGACGGAGCATGACAGCGGCGCGCCGATCGTCTGCTCGTTCCGTGCCAGCGGGCAAGTTCTCGCAACCTCGTGGCGGCTGTCGGGATCCGAGACAGCTGGTTCACGATCGGTTCACCGGTTCGGGGCGTTGATGTCGCGTCTACCGACCGTCTATCCTGGCCGGCGTGAAGATCGAGAAGGGACGCCGAGTGACGCTCAAGGTCGACCTGTCGGTCGCCGGCGGGCAGCAGCTCGAGAAGAACCAGGTCGAGTACATCCAGGGCGCGGGCACGATGCTCTCCGGGCTCGAGAAGGTGCTCGAGGGCCTCGAGAAGGGCGCGAAGCGCGACGGCGTGCTGAAGGCCAAGGACGCCTTCGGCAACCCGGCGATGCACCCGCTGAAGAAGATGAAGCGCACCGAGTTCCCGAAGGACCTCCAGCTGAAGGTCGGAGAGCAGCTCGTCGCGAAGGGCGTCAACAACCTGAACGTCATCCTCAAGATCGAGAAGGTCGGCGATGACGAGGTCGACGTGCGCCTCGTGCACCCGCTCGCGGAGAAGGACATCAAGTACTCCGTCGAGGTGGTCAACGTGACCGACCCGCGGCCCCCTCCGATGCCGGTCGCGGCGCTCGAGCTCGAAGAAGAGAAGTGATGCAGGCGCGCAGGCTCTACGCACACCGTGGGGCCTCCGCCGAACGCCCGGAGAACACGATGCCGGCGTTCGAGCGCGCGGTGGAGTGCGGCGTCGATGCGCTCGAGATGGACGTCCACCTCACCCGGGACGGCCACCTCATCGTGGTGCACGATCCGGACGCGCGGCGGATGGCAGCGGCTCCCTTGCGGTGGAACGACCTCGAGCTCGCCGAGGCGCAGCGGCTCGACGTCGGCTGGGGCTTCGTCGCCCCCGATGGCACGCGTCCGTTCGCGGGGAAGGGCATCACGGTGCCGCGGTTCGACGACGTGCTCGATGCCTTCCCGGACGTGCGCATCAACGTCGACATCAAGAACGACCTCCGCGCGGTCGGCGCCATGCTCGCGGTGATCACGTCGCGGAGAGCGTCGGAGCGGGTGACGGTCGCGAGCTTCCAGACCAACATCGCGGTCGCGGTGCGGCGCGCCGGTTACGAGGGAGAGACCGCGCTCGCGCAGATGGAGGTCGCGTCGCTGGTCGCGCTCCCCGGCGTCCTGTGGCGCTCGCTGCCGTTCACCGGGAGCGCGGCGCAGGTGCCGGTCGCGCAGGGCCCGGTGCGCTTCGACCGGCCGGCGTTCATCGCGAAGTGCCACTCGATCGGCCTGCGTGTCGACTACTGGGTCGTCGACGATCCCGCCGAGGCCCGGCGGCTGCTCGAGCTCGGCGCCGACGGGATCATGACGAACGACCCGGCGGCGATCCGGCCGGTGTTCGAGGCCGAGACCCCGCGCGTCAGTTGACGCCGCGAGACGCGAACAGGTCGCGCGGGTTGATCCCGAGCGAGCGCATCGCCGTCTCCCAGATCTCGTCGGGGGGCGTCTCGAACACGAGGTTCGGCGTCGCATCGGTGTGCAGCCACGCGCCGCGCGACATCTCCTGCGCGAGCTGGCCGGGACCCCAGCCGGAGTAGCCGAGCAGCAGCCGGATGTTGCGCGGCGGCTGGTTCGCGATCGCGCGGAGTCGATCCGGTGAGGTCGAGAGCGAGATGCTGGACGTGATCGCGATCGTGCCCTGGCCGGGCTGCGCGATGCCGACCGGCTCGTGCAGCACCCAGCCCGTGCTCGGGCTGACGGGGCCGCCGGCCCACACGACCGCGGAGTCCTCGCCGCGCCAGCTCATCTCGAGGCTATCGAGCAGCTCGCTCGCCTTGATCGGGCTCGGATGGTTGATCACGAGCCCGAACGACCCCTGGTCGCTGTGCTCGATCATCAGCACGACCGCGCGCGAGAAGTTCGGGTCCGCCAGCTGGGGCATCGCCAGCAGGAGGCCCGGCGCCAAGTTGGCTGATTCCAACACCTGACGTCGAGTGTTGCGCAAAACTCGGAGGACTGCTCGGTTTTTTGCGCGGGAGCAGCACGCGTCGGGTGGGAAAGGGTCCCACCGTGTGACGTCAGCTGTACTGCGGCTGCGGGTCGCGCTGGAGGTTCGGATCGGTCGCGCCGTCCTGCTGACGCACCTGCTCGCTGGCCTTGTCCTCCTCCTCGAAGCCGAGCTGCTTGGCGACCTTCTTGTAGAGCGCCGCGCCCAGGCTGAGTCCGAACCCCGTGATGACTGCCTTCGCGAAGAATTGCATGACCCCGATCGTAGCCTAGCGATCGGTGATCGGCACGAGCTCCTCGCCGTAGAGCTCGAGCCACAGCGCGCGCGTCGCGGCCCGCAGCTCGTCGCCGGTCTTCGTCAGGAGCGGGCGCGAGAGCTGCGTGAGACGCGCCCGATCGATGCGGCGGTCGTGGATCACCGGGCCGGGGATCTCGAGCGCGAGGTGACGCGCGAGGCCCTCGGCGATCAGGATGCCGGCGTACGACTCGCTCGAGTTGACCTGGTTGTCATCGAACGCGAACCGCAACACGCTCCACAGCGTGAGCTGCGGCGTCGCCGGATCGTTCGCGAGCTGAGACAGGTACGCGGACAGCTCCGCGCGCGCGGACTCGACGCGGCGGCGCGGCTCGCCGTCGTCATCGAGCTCGTCCCCGAGGTGCTCCTCGAGCTGCTTCGGGTACCGCAGGGGAGAGGCGCGGTCGTCGTCGATGCCGTGCTGCGCCTCGTGGCGGCGCACGCTGGCGGCGAGCAGCTGCTGCGCGGTGGACGCGATGCGCGGAGCCTCGAGCTGCGCGAGCTCCTCCTCGATCGCCTCGACGCGCCGCAGCTCC
>JAEUJX010000566.1 GCA_016794545.1 Myxococcales bacterium | reverse complement strand
TCTCCCGAACGTAACACGTCAGTGGGAATGGCCGTGGTGACCGGGCGGCTCGGCCGCCGGCTTCTCGACGCCCTGCGCCGCGGTCATCGGGTACCCCTTGCGGTGCCAGTCGTTGATCCCCTCGTCGAGGATCGCCGCCTTCGCGTGGCCGAGCTTCTTCAGCGCGTCGACCACCTCGCCGGAGAGGTGGTGCGGGCACGCGCAGTACGCGATCACCCAGGTGTCCTTCGGGATCTCCGCGAGCCGGTTGGTGTCGTGATACGGGATCGAGACCGCGCCCGTGATGTGCGCGCGCATCCAGTCCGACGCGGGGCGCGCGTCGATGATGATGAACTTCCGCTTCTCCTCGTAGGCCTTCATCACGGCGTCGACGGGGACGAACCGGCCATCGCGCGGCTTCCAGTCGGGCTCCTTGCCGCCGGGGAAGATCACCAGCGGCTCCTTGCCGGTCGGCGGCGGCAGCTGCGCGATGGCGGGCGGCTGCTGCTCCGCCGGCGCGGCGAAGCTGCGCACGAAGGCGACGACGTCCGCGATGTCCTGCTCGGTCAGCTTGTCGAACGGCAGCATCTTCGTGCCCGGGCGACCCGCCTTGATCGCGTGACGGATGAACGGATCCGTGGCCTGTGCCTGGAACATCGCGTTCGCGAGGTGCACGGCCTCGCCGCGCGACGTCCGATCACCGTGGCAGGTCTTGCACTGCGCCTCGTACAGCGCCGCGCCGCGGCCGAGGTCGCCGGCGGCCTGGATCGGCGCGAGCTGCTTGGCCGGCACGTTGCCGCGCTCGCGGATGAACCGCACGAGGCGCTCGATCGACGCCGCGTCGAGCGGGCCGCCGAGCTGCTTGCTGTAGGCCGCCATCGAGGTGCCCGGGCGGCCGGTCGTGATCGACTTCGTCAGGTACTCGTCGGTCACGCTCTCGAGGAACGTGGGGTTGATGAGCGACGGCGCGTGATCCGCTGCGTAGCCCTCGAGCGCCTTGCCGTGGCACTGCGCACACAGCTGGCCATAGAGCTCGCGGCCGTTCGCGACCGCGGGCGGCCGGTTCTTGTCGGGCGCGGAGTCGCTCTTGCCGCACGCGATCGCGGCGAGCCCGAGCGAGACGTAAAAAAACCACGGCGCTTTCACGCCGTGGACTATCGCACGCGTTTCGCGTGGGGCTAGCGGTGGTCGCGGATGACCGGACCGCCACCCGGGTTCGGCGGCGGGGGCGGCGGGGGGTTGCGATCGCGGTGGTCACGGATCACCGGGCCGTTCGCCGGGCCCTGCGTGTTCGCACGCCAGCTGCCCTCGACCCAGACGTGGCGGCGGCCGCGGCGCTCCCAGCGGCCGTCGTACCAGACGTGGCCGGCGCGCTCGCGCTCCCAGTAGCCGTCGCGCCAGACCCACTGTCCGCCGCGGCGGTCCCAGCGACCCTGGATGAACACGAAGCCGGGGCGCACCTCGACGACGGTCTGGCGCGGCGGGGGCGGCTCCTCCTCGACCTCGACGTAGACCGCCGGGGGCGGCGCGTGCACCTGGCCGCGCGCGCGGACCACGCAGCCGGTCGCGGCGACGGTGGCTACCAGCAAGAAGCTAGCGAGTACGGTTCTCTTCATAGTTCTCGTTCCTCCTCAGGGCGAGATGCGACAGCAAACGAGAGACCATCCCGATTGCGCAGCCACCTCGCGTGGTTACAAGGCCCGTCGCTCCCGAACGTGAGCGAACGTCCTGTGGAATTCACACCACACCGGGCAGTATGCCCCGACAAAACGGTGTGTGGCTACCCGACACGAGGCTGAGTTACCATCGACAGCATGCGACGCCGTGTCCTCGTCGCGATGGTTCACCGAGCCTGCGAGGCGGCGATCCTGCTCGCGTGCGGATGTAACGCCGAGCTCTCGGATCCGCCCGGTGCGGTGGTCGATGCGCCTGGTGGGGGTGGTGATGCTGGAGTAGACGCGGCCGGCCCCGACGCATTCATGCTCGGTCCGTGGGGCGCGCCCGCCAAGGTGACGGGAGCCAGCACCCCCGCAGCCGAGGACGACGGGACGCTCGCCAACGGCGGGCTCGAGCTGGTGTTCGCCGTCGCGGACCCGGCCGACGGAAACAACAAGGACCTCTACATCATGACGCGCGCGACCACGTCGTCCGCGTTCGGCCCGCCGTCCAAGTTGCCGTTCAGTGTGACCGGATCCTCGGACGAGACGCCGCGGTTCTCGCCGAACGGCAAGACCCTCTACTTCGCGAGTAACCGGGGCGCCGTCGGCAACCTCGACATCTACCGCGTCACGCGCCAGAACGCGGGCGGGCCGTGGAGCGCGCCGGCGCTCGTCCCCGGCGTGAACACCACGGCGCTCGAGAAGTGGTTCATGCCGTGCGGCATGTCGAACGACTACCTCGTGATCCAGGGCGGCGACATCGCGCGCGGCACGATCGGCGGCGCGCCGCCGGTGGTCGTCACCGAGCTGTCCGCGCCGGCCGCGGCCGAGACCGGCACGTTCCTCACCGGCGACTGCCTGACGGTGTACTTCGCGTCGGTGCGGAGCGGCACGAACAAGCTGTACACGTCGCATCGCACGTCGCTGACCACCGCGTGGCAGGCGCCGACGCCGGTGGACGACTTCGCGTCGATCGGCGGCGATCAGGAGGACCCGTGGCTCGCCGACGACGGCCGCATGTTCGTGTTCGTGTCGAACGTGAGCGGGACGAAGGACGTCTACATCAGCGTGCGGTGAACCGGCACGCGGCGTGGCCGAGCACCTGCGGGCCATCCACGGTGCCGGTCGGCGTGGGCGCCCAGCCGGCCGCGATGCGCGCGGCCAGGAGCTCGTCGGCGGTCGGGCGGTGGTCCCACACGGAGACCGCGTCGATGCGCCCGAGTCAGGTCGTGTCGAACACGAGGTAGCCCGATGGCCCAGTGGCGACGATCACGTCGTGCGTGTACTCGTCCTGGACCACGACCTCGACGACGTCCCACTTCCGAGGCAGGCCGTAGAACAGCATGTCTCCGAGCGTCGCGAACGTGGGCAACTCGCCGGCCACCTGAGCTACGATAGCGCCGTGCGCGCCGCCACGCTCGTCCTGCTTTGCGCCGCGGCGTGCGTGCGTGATCCGGACGACTCCGTGTGCCCCGAGGTCGGCGCGGGGGACCTGGTCGTGACCGAGATCGGGGGCGAGCAGACCGGGATGGACACGCTGAAGCCCTGGATCGAGCTCTACAACGCGAGCGGCCGGAGCGTCGATCTGCAGGGCCTCAAGGTCCGGTTCCGCCGCCTCACCGGCGACGACTCGACGGACACGATCGTGCGCCGCTCGCTGGTGGTCGCGCCGGGGGCGTACGTGGTGCTCGGCCTCGCCGCCGACGACGACCGCCCCGCGTATCACGACTACGGCATCTCGGCCGACTTCCACGCGAGCTGGCCGACGCAGGCCGCGATCGACGTCCAGGCCTGCGGCGAGCGGGTCGACCTCGCGCAGTACGGCTCGCTGCCGAAGACCGGCACCTACTCGCTCGGGACCACACCGCCGACCGCGGAGGCCAACGACCTCCCGGCCAACTGGTGCACGGACACCACCACCACGCCGGACAGCTTCCCCGGCACGCCGCAGAAGGCCAACACCGCATGTCCCTGACTCGCCGCGCCTTGATCGTCATGCTCGCGCTCGCGACGGCCGCGTCGTGCGCGCCCGTCGGTGGCAAGCGCTACTCGCGCAAGCAGGCGCAGAAGTCGCTCCAGAAGCTCGAGGCGCCGGGCCTCGTGGTCGGCGAGTTCAACCTGACGAAGATCGTCGACGGCGACACGATCCGCGTCGACGGGCTCGACAGCTCGCTGCGCCTGCTCGGCGACGACACCGAGGAGACGTTCAAGAACGAGGCGGACCGGCGCGCCGCCGAGGCCAGCTTCGAGCAGTACCTGAAGGAGAAGAAGGGGAGCTCGAACCGGCCGGTGAAGGCGGCGACCCCGATGGGCGAGGTCGCGAAGGCCTTCGCGAAGAAGTGGTTCGCCGGCGTCGACCGGGTGCGGATCGAGCGCGATCACCCGGCGGAGATCCGCGATCGCTACAATCGCTACCTGGCGTACGTGTTCGCGAACAAGAACGGCACGTGGCTCAACTACAACGTCGAGGTCGTGCGGGCGGGGATGTCTCCCTACTTCGACAAGTACGGCCGCTCGCGCCGGTTCCACGCCGAGTTCGTCGCCGCCCAGGCCGAGGCGCGGGCCGCGAAGCGCGGGATCTGGGCGCCGGGGGCGCCCGCCTATCCCGACTACGACCTGCGCTTCGCGTGGTGGACTGCGCGCGGCGACTTCGTCCAGAAGTTCCGCGACGAGGGCGAGGGCAAGCCGGGCTACATCGACATCACGCACTGGGACGCGCTCGAACAGCTCGAGGCGAACGTCGGCAAGGAGGTCAAGGTGCTCGGGACGGTCGGCGACATCCGGATCGGCGAGCGCGGCCCGACGCGCGTGACGCTGTCGCGCCGCCTGTTCGCGGACTTCCCGCTGATCTTCTTCGACCGTGACGTGCTCGGGACCAGCGGGATCTCCGAGTGGAAGGGCGAGTTCGTGATCGTGACGGGCGTGCCGACGTTCTACGAGAACAAGTACACGAAGAAGAAGCAGCTGCAGATCCAGATCGATCGTGCCAGCCAGATCACGCTCTCGCCGGTACCTGGCCTTTCCGCCCCCACGGCGGCCGCAGGCAAGTGATACTGGGAGAGTCGATGCGCCGCCTGCTCCTCGCCCCGATCCTCCTCGCCGCCGCCTCGTGTGGTCCCGACTCCGCGAGCGATGGCTGCAAGGACAAGCTGCTGCCCGGCGACCTCGTCATCACCGAGGTGTTCGCCGATGCGAAGGCGCCTCCCGGCGGCAGCGGCACGGACGAGGGCAAGGAGTGGTTCGAGATCTACAACGCCTCGGATCGCCCGCTCGAGCTCAAGGGCCTGACCGTCACGCACAGTCGGCCCGACGACTCCAAGGCGAAGTCGCACGTGATGGAGGACGTCACGATCGCGCCCGGGCAGTTCCTCACGCTCGGCAACACCACACAGGACCTGGTCGCGCCGTTCATCGACTACGGCTACTCGGCCGACCTCGGTGACTTCTTCAACACCGACGGCGGCAAGGTCACGCTGCTTTGCAAGTCGACCGAGATCGATCACGCGACGTACGAGAGCGTGAAGGAAGGCCACTCGCGCCAGCTGACGAACGCGCAGCCGCCCGACTACACGCTCAACGACGATCCGAACCAGTGGTGCCAGGCCGACGACAGCGAGTTCGAGGCCGGCAACTTCGGCACGCCGGGCTCCGACAGCGACTGCTCGCCGGTCGTCGTCGGCCAGTGCAGCGACGCGGGCGTGATGCGCGACACCGTCGCTCCGATGCCGGGCGACCTGGTGATCACCGAGGTGATGCCGAACCCGGGTGCGGTGAGTGACACCCTCGGCGAGTGGATCGAGGTCCTCGCGACGACCGACGTCGACCTCAACGGCCTCGGGCTCGACCGCGCCGGTGACTCCTCGAACCCGAACGTCATCACCAATCCGCAGTGCCTGCGGCTCCGCGCCGGGCAGTACGCGCTGTTCGCGAAGAACGCCGACATGACGATGAACGGCG
>JAEUJX010000547.1 GCA_016794545.1 Myxococcales bacterium | reverse complement strand
CGGCCACACGCACGTCCTGCGCGCGCACCTCACCGACGGAAAGGGTGAGCTCCTCCTCGGAAATACGCCGATCAGCTGGTCACTGCCTCCGGGGCTCCGGGAGATCGGCCACTGCAGCGACATGGGCTTCTGTGCGGGTGCGCAGAGCATCCGCGTGGTGGCCGATGGCCCCCGCGGGGACGCCGTCGTAACCGCCCGATACGACAAGCTCGAGAGCCAGCAGACCTTCCGGATCGAGTGACCGCCCGATCGGCGGGCCCCCGTTGCGCGCTCGCGAGCCGTGATTATCGGTTGGGTGTCACCAACCCACCAACTCTCCCTGCACAGGAGGCTTGTTCCGATGTCGCTCTCGCTGCGTAACACCAACGCCAACTCCGCGCCCACCCGCTACTCGTCCCGCGACCCGTTCTCGATGGCCCGCGAGCTCCTGGCCTGGGACCCGTTCTTCAGCGGCCGTCCCGTCAGCGCGTTCTCGCCGGCGTTCGAGGTCAAGGAGACCAACGAGGCGTTCGTCCTCAAGGCCGACCTGCCCGGCGTCGCCGAGGCGGATCTCGACATCGCGGTCCACAACAACGTCCTCACGATCTCCGGCAGCCGTGCCGCCGAGGAGCGCAAGGAGGGCGAGTCCTACGCCGTCTACGAGCGTCAGTTCGGCTCGTTCTCGCGCGCGTTCTCGCTGCCCGACATGGCGGACGGCGAGCGCGTCGAGGCCAAGCTCGAGCACGGCGTGCTGACGCTGACGATCGCGAAGAAGGCCGAGGCGAAGCCCCGCAAGATCGCGCTGAAGAAGTAGGCGCGACCGCCGCGCGGAGAGTGGACGCCGCTACGGGGTCGCCGGCGCGGCCGGCGGCACCCACGCGTGCGTGTAGAAGTCGAGGAACGCGAGGGCGACCTTCGCGAGGTCCTCCTTCGGTGCGATCGCGAGCATCTGGTCGCGAGGCACCGGCGCGTCCTGGTACTCGCTGACGACGCGGATCTGATTGATCCCGTCGTTGAAGTACAGGGCGTACGCGTCGCTGTACGCGGCCTGCGGGTTGCCGTTGTCGTCCTTCCCGAAGAAGTGGCCCACCTGGTACGTGTAGACGAGCAGCTGGCCGTGCAGGTCGACGCTGCCCATCTCCCACAGCGTGTCGGGCCGGCCGCGGAGCTCCTCGCCGAGGAGGAACTTGAGGTCGGTCTCCTCGCGCTCCTTCCACTTGTCGAGCTGCATCGGCGGGCACGTGAAGCACGGCGTGATCGTGACGGTCGTGCCGATCTTCGGTCGCTCCGTCGTGAACCGCACGTCCATGCCGTTGTTCGTGTTGCGGATGCGCTTCAGGAACGGCGGGTGGTTGAGCTCCGCCAGCCGCTTGAAGTCGGCGTCGGTCAGCTTCGCCGTGGTCTTCTTCGGCGGCGTGCCGTCGCCCTTGGGCAACGTGTACGCCTTCTCGCCGGGAGCCGGCACGGGAGCACCCGCGCTGCCCGCGGAGCCCGCGCTGCCCGCGGAGCCGGCGCTCCCCGCGCTCCCCGATCCAGTCGCGGTTCCTTCGGACTTCTTGCCGCCACACGCGGCGACCAGCACGAGGCTCAGGCTAACGACGAGGGTGCGCACGAGCGCGAGCCTAGCATCACAGATGTTGGGCGAGCACGCGGACTCCGAGCCCGATGAGCACCAGGCCTCCGATGATCTCGAGCTTGCCCTCGAGCCGCCTGCCCACGGCGCGGCCCACGCGGTACCCGATCGCCGAGCACGCGAACGTGACGCCGCCGATCAGGGCGAGCGCCAGCCACGGTGATACCGCCAGCATGGGCAGGGTGATTCCCGCCGCGGCCGCGTCGATGCTGGTCGCGATGGCCAGCAGGAGATAGGTCCCGATCCCGGTCGTGTACTCCTCGTCGTCGTCGTCGTCCCTCTTGAACGCGTCGTAGAGGAGCTTGCCGCCGATCAGGACGAGCAGGCCAGCGGCGACCCAGTGGTCGTACTCCTCGATGTACTTGCCGCCGGCCTCCCCGAGGAGCCAGCCGAGCGCCGCCATCCCGGCCTGGAACAGGCCGAACAGCAGGGGCAGGATCGCGCCCTCGCCGCGCTGCCGCGACAGCCCGCGCGCGGCGGCGATCGCCGTCGCGTCCATCGCGAGCCCGAACGCGAGCGCGATCGCCTCGCCCATCGGTCCGCTAGATGCGCTCGAACAGGCCGGCCGCGCCCTGGCCGCCACCGATGCACATCGTGACCACCGCGTACTTGCCACCGCGGCGCTTCAGCTCGTACAGCGCCGTCGCCGTGAGCTTCGCGCCCGTGCAGCCGAGCGGGTGACCGAGCGCGATCGCGCCGCCGTTCACGTTGATCTTGTCGTCGGGGATGCCGAGCTGCTGCTGGCAGTACACGCTCTGCGAGGCGAACGCCTCGTTGAGCTCGAACAGGTCGATGTCGCTGACCTTCAGGTTCGCGCGCGCGAGCAGCTTCTGCACCGCCGGCACCGGACCGATGCCCATGATCTCCGGATCGACGCCGACCGTCGCGTAGTGGCGGAAGATCGCGAGGGGCGACAGGCCCAGCTCGTCGGCCTTCTTGCGCGACATCACGAGCGCCGCGGCCGCGCCGTCCGAGATCGGCGATGCGTTGCCCGCGGTGACGCTACCGCCCTGCGCGAACGCCGGCGGCAGCTTCGCGAGACCCTCGAGCGTGGTCTCCGCGCGCGGCAGCTCGTCGACGGTGAAGTCCTTGTAGACGCGCTCGCCGTTCTTGTACGAGACCGCGCGCACCGGCACGATCTCCTCGGCGAAGACCTTCTTCTCGAGCGCAACCTTCGCCTTCATCTGCGAGTTGTAGGCGAACTGGTCCTGCTGCTGGCGCGTGATGCCGAACCGGTTCGCGACGTTCTCCGCCGTGATGCCCATCGGCGTGTTCGCGCCCGGCAGCTTGCCCATCAGCTCGGGCGAGGCCGAGAGGTGGAAGCCGGTCATCGGCACGTAGGTCATCGACTCGACGCCACCGGCGATCACGACCTCGTACTGGTTGGTCGCGATCGCGCCGGCCGCCGTCGCGATCGACTGCAGACCGCTCGAGCAGAACCGGTTGATGGTCTGCGCGCTGACCTCCTGGCCGAGATCCGCGAGGACCGCGATCAGGCGCGCGACGTTCAGGCCCTGCTCGCCCTCGGGCATCGCGCAGCCGAGGATGACCTCCTCGACCTTGCCGCGCACCTGCGGGACGCGCTGCACGAGCCCGCGGATCACATCCGCGGCGAGCTCGTCGGGGCGCTTCGTGGCGAGCGCACCCTTGTGACCGCGGCCGACCGCGGAACGAACAGCTTCGGCAATGACGATCTCCATGGGTGTTCTCCTAGTTCCTGAGGGGCTTGTTGTTCTGGAGCATGTACTGCATGCGCGCCTGGCTGAGCGGCTCGCCGCACAGCGACAGGAACGCCTCGCGCTCGAGCTCGAGGATCTCGTCCTCGGTGACCGCGTGGGTGTGACCGTTGATGCCGCCGCACAGCACGTTCGCGAGCTTCATCGCGATCTTCGCGTCGTGCTCGCTGGCGTACTTGCCGGCGACCAGCGTGTTGACGAGCATCTGGAGCGTCGCGATGCCGTTCTCGCCCGGCAGCTTGTACGCGCGCGGGATCGGCGGGTGGTAGCCCGCGTTCGCGAGCCCGATCGCGCGCTGCTTGGCCTCGTGCAGCTGGCGCGCGCGGTCGAACGACACGCCGTCGTTCGCGCGGAAGTAGCCGAACGCCTTGCCTTCCTCTGCCGACGTCGCGACCTTCGCGAGCGCGATGTTCTTGAACGTCTGCGTGACGAACGCGTAGGTATCGATCTCGACGCCCTCGGGCACGCCCTCGAGCGAGCGCCACAGCATGTTCATGGTGCCGGCGCCGCCGGGGATCAGGCCCACGCCGACCTCGACGAGGCCGGAGTACGTCTCGAGCGCGGCCTGGACGCTGTCGGCGCCCATGCACAGCTCGAGGCCACCGCCGAGCGTCATGTTGTACGGCGCGGCGACGACCGGCACGGTCGCGTACTTCATCCGCTGCGTCGCGTACTGGTAGCCCTTGATCATCTCGCGCAGGCCGTCCCACTGCTTCTGGCCCGCGGCCATCAGCACCGCGAACAGGTTCGCGCCGACGCAGAAGAACTCGCCCTGGTTCCAGATCAGCATGCCGCGGAAGTCCTGCTCGGCCTTCGCGGTCGCGTCGTGGATCATCTTGATCACGTCGCTGTCGATCGAGTTCGCCTTGGTCTTGAACGTCAGGCCGAGGATGCCGTCGCCGAGGTCCCACGCCTCGGCGCCGCTGTTCTTCAGCACCGGTGCCGAGCCCTTGCGCAGCACCTCCCACGTCACCTCGCGCGCGTCGAGGTCGCGCCTGGCGAAGTCGCCGCGCGTCGGATCCCAGACCCGGTCGCCGGCGTAGAAGCCGCTCGCCTTCGCGGCGGCCATCTTGTCCACCCACGCGGGCAGCGCGACGCCGTCCTTCTTCATCCGCTCGTAGGTCTCGGCGAAGCCGAGCGCGTCCCACGTCTCGAACGGGCCGAGGTCCCACGCGTAGCCCCACTTCATCGCGTTGTCGATCGCCTCGATCGACTCCGTGATCTCGGGGATGCGGCGCGCCGCGTACGCGAGCGAGCGCGACAGCACGGTCCACGCGAAGTCGCCGACCGGGCCGGACGTCGCGACGAGCTTCTTCACGCGCTCGCGCGGGTCCTCGATCTTGGCGAGTGACTTCGCCGCCTTCGCGATCTCCGGATCGCCGCCCTTCGCGCGGTACTCGCCGGTCTTCGGATCGAGCGTGGCGATCGCGTCGCCCTGCTTCTTGTAGAAGCCGCCCTTGGTCTTGTCCCCCAGGATGCCCTTCTCGATCATCGCGGTGATGAACGCCGGGGTCTTGAAGACATCGCGGTCCTCGTCGTCGGTCAGCGACTTGTAGCAGTTCGCCGCGACGTGCCCGACGGTATCGAGACCGACCACGTCCGCCGTGCGGAACGTCGCCGACTTCGGGTGCGCCATCGGGATGCCGGTGATCGCGTCGACGTCCTCGGGCGTCAGGCCGCGCTCGAGCATCAGGTGGATCGTGGTCATCATCGACTGGAGGCCGATGCGGTTGCCGATGAAGTTCGGCGTGTCCTTCGCCCACACGATGCCCTTGCCGAGCAGCTCGCGCCCGAACTGCTCGGCGCGCTGCTTGGCCTCGGCCGAGGTGTCGGGGCCGGCCACGAGCTCGAGGAGCTTCATGTAGCGCGGCGGGTTGAAGAAGTGGGTGATCATGAAGTTCTTCTTGAACGTCTCGCTGCGGCCCTGGACCATGTCCACGATCCGCAGGCCCGACGTGTTCGACGCGATCACCGCGTGCGGCGCCGCGATCGCCTCGAGCTTCGCGAACAGGGCCTGCTTGATGTCGAGGCGCTCGATGATCGCCTCGATGATCAGGTCGCAGTCTTTCACCTTGTCGAGGTCGTCGTCGAAGTTGCCGGTCTGCACCAGCACGGCGTTGCGCGCGTGCGAGAACGCAGCGGGCTTCGCCTTCTTCAGCTTGTCGAGGGCACCGGTCGCGAACGAGTCGCGCACGGCCTTGGACTTCTTCTCGTCCTCGGTGGCCTTTGGAGGGACGATGTCGAGCAGGAGGACCGGGATGCCGGCATTCGCGCAGTGCGCCGCGATGCCAGCGCCCATCACACCTGCGCCGAGCACCGCGACGCGACGAACGGGGGTAGACATGCGGCGGACCATAGCGCACCTTCGGGTGGCCGATGAGCGATGAAGACCAGCCAGTGGCCGCCGCCGCCGAGCCGCCGCGGAAGCCCTCGCGAAAGCTCGCCTTCATCATCCTCTCCGCGGTGATGGCCGCCGTCCTCGTGGTCATCGTGGTGATGGTGATGCAGCGTCAGCCGACGGCGAAGGGGGCGGACGTCCCCGAGGGCGTCGAGATCACCGTGACCGCGCCGAAGGTCGGCACCCCGATCACGATCGACGGCGTGAAGGCCGGCAAGACGCCGCAGGCGATCAAGATCCGCGGGCGCACGCGGCCGATCGAGATCCAGGGCAACGGCGTCACCAAGATCGTCACGCCGGATCGCGATCAGGTTGTCAACCTGGTCCCCTGATCAGTCCGGATCTCCGCGCGCTTCGTGATCGCGAAAACTGGACGCCGATCGCGAGCGTAGGCAGGGTGAATGGACTGATGTCGTCGCCTACGGGAATCGCGGCGCCTGCGCGCTGCGTCCCCTGTCTCACCCTATTCGCCGACACCCTGTTCGTCGACGATGGCACGCGCCACGGCGACGAGGTCACCACCGCGATGCTCCGGCTGGAGTTCGACTACGGTGGCAGAAAGATCCGCGCGGGCGCCCCCGGCGGCGCCGGCCGCGACCGCGATGCCGAGGGCCAGGCCTGCCGCGTGCTGGAGGGGCTCGGCGCGATCGAGCTCGCCCACCTCGACGACTGCGCGGTCAGCCCGGGCGCCCGGGTCGACTACGTGGTCGCGGTCGATGGCGATGTCCACGCGCTGTGCGGGTTCGGCGCGCACGCGGTTCCGCAGCTCCGCGCGATGGGCTGGCGTATCGACCTCGCCCCCGACTACCCGTGGCAGATCGTCCCGCACGACGCGCCGCTCTACACGAGCGCGCTGCCGGATCCCGAGCGCCCCGACTGGTTCGGCCTCGAGCTCGGCATCGAGATCGAGGGCCACCGCATCGACCTCCTGCCCGCGCTGCTCGAGCTGCTCGACATGACCGGCGACCTCGCGCAGCTCACTCGCTCGAGCCGCCGCTGCGTCGCGGTCCGCGTCGACGAGCGCCGCTGGCTGCCCGTCCCGCCCGCGCGCCTCCGCCTGCTCGCGAAGGTGCTCTGCGAGCTGTACCGGGAGGGCACGCGCGTCCGCGCCCCGGCGATCCGCGCGCCGCTGATCGCCGAGCTGTGCGCCACGCTCGACGACGGCGCGCGCCCGCTGCGCTGGGTCGGCGACACCAAGCTGCGCGAGCAGGCCTACGCGATCGCGATGGGCCCGCGCCGCACCGCCGGCATCGTGGCGCCGGAGCGGCTGTGCGCGGACCTCCGGCCGTACCAGCGCGAGGGCGTCGCGTGGCTCCAGCACCTGCGCGAGCACGGTGCCGGCGGCGTGCTCGCCGACGACATGGGCCTCGGCAAGACGCTCCAGACGATCGCGCACGTGCTGATCGAGAAAGAGCAGGGCCGCCTGACGCGTCCGGCGATGATCGTGACGCTGACCTCGCTCGTCGGAAACTGGGAGCGGGAGATCAAGAAGTTCGCTCCGAGTCTCACCGTCACGCGCCACCACGGGCCCGATCGCCACGCCCAGATGCCGTCGCTCCCCACGTTCGACGTGATCGTCACGACCTATCCGATGGTCACGCGCGATCGCGATGAGCTGGCGAAGCTGCCGCTGCACATGGTCGTGCTCGACGAGGCGCACGCGGTGAAGAACCACGACGCGCTCGCCGCCGAGGCGGTGCGTGCGCTCGACGCACAGCACCGGTTCTGCCTGTCGGGCACGCCGATCGAGAACCACCTCGGCGAGCTGTGGTCGCTGATCGACTTCGTGAACCCCGGCCTCCTCGGCCACCGCGAGGAGTTCGCGCTCCAGTTCCGCCAGCCGATCGAGGAGAAGGGCGACAAGGTCCGCCTCGATGCGCTGCGCGAGCGCGTGCGGCCGTTCATCCTGCGCCGCACCAAGGACGCGGTCGCGCCGGAGCTGCCGGCGAAGACCATGCTGGTCAACGCGATCGACCTCTCGGGGGCGCAGCGCGAGCTCTACGAGTCGATCCGCGTCGCCGCGCACGCCGACGTGCGCCGGCACATCAAGGCCAAGGGCATGGCGGGCTCGACGATCGCGATCCTCGACGCGCTGCTCAAGCTCCGCCAGGTCTGCTGCGATCCGCGCCTGGTCTCCGTCGAGGCGGCGCGCGACATCGGCGCGAGCGCGAAGCTCGAGACGCTGCTCGAGATGGTGCAGAACCAGCTCGCCGACGGCCGCCGCATCCTCGTGTTCTCGCAGTTCGCGCGCATGCTCGGCCTGATCTCCGAGGCGCTGCTCGGCAAGGGCATCGGCCACGTCACCCTCACCGGCAACACGCCCGATCGCCAGAAGCCGATCGACGCGTTCCAGCAGGGCAGGGCGGACATCTTCCTGATCTCGCTGAAGGCGGGCGGCGCCGGCCTGAACCTCACCGGCGCCGACACCGTGATCCACTACGACCCGTGGTGGAACCCGGCCGCGCAGGCGCAGGCGACCGATCGCGCGCACCGCATCGGGCAGACCAAGCCGGTGTTCGTGCACGACCTGATCGTCGCGGGCTCCGTCGAGGAGCGGATGCTCGGCCTCCAGCGCCACAAGCGGAAGCTCGCCGACGCGATCCTCGACGACCGCGGCCCCGGCGCCACGGGCGCGCTGACCGAGCGCGACGTCGACGACCTGCTCGCGCCGCTCGTCTGAGCGCGCCGCGAGCGACTGGCTACGGGCTACTGGATGATCGGAGCGTCGGTCGCGACGCCCGCGCCGAACCAGCGCACGCCGCTGGTCGACAGGTCGGTGCTGATGCCGGTGTTCGGATCGATCTGGATCATCGCGCCGGTGCCGGCCGTGGGGCCCTTGTCGACGAAGCCGTAGATCTTGCCGCCCCAGAACCCGAGGCCGAAGATGTCGTCGTACTGCGTGGCGGTGCCGAGCGGCGTGGCCTTCCAGCCGTTCGCCGGATCGATCCTCGCGAGGTAGTCGTTGGGCTCGGTGCCGACGTCGACCGTCGCGTAGATGCCGAAGCCGCGGACGCCGATCAGGTCGCCGGAGCTGATCACCTTGCCGAGGCCCGACATGCCGTAGCTGCCGATCTTGGTCGCGTTGCCGGTGGTCTGGTCGATCTCGAACACGTCGCCCTGGTCGTTCGCCGAGACCAGGATGTCCGCGGCCGGGTCGTCGGGGTCCGGCACGAACGACAGGCTGGTGAACCCGCGGGCCGACTGCGACAGGTCCTTGATCAGCGTTGCCGCACCTGTCGCAGGGTCGATCGAGTAGAGCTTGTCGAGCGTGATCCCGACCATGCGATCGTCCTTGTCGATCGCCAGGTCGGTCAGGCTCTGCGTCCCGATCCCGGCCATCGGGCCGATCGCCACGGCCG